>NZ_JBWXUE010000006.1:62083-66534 GCF_057158765.1 Kitasatospora sp. NEAU-69 | reverse complement strand
AAGCCACGGAGGCCGGACACTAACGCCGTTGCGGTTCACACTGGGTGCGGGGGTGCGAGCCGCAGCGAACGACCTTGCTCAGAGCTGCGGCGGCGCGGCCAGGCCGAGCAGCGAGAGCCCGAGGGCCAGCGTCCGCGCCGTGAGCCGGCAGAGCAGCAGCCGGTTCTCCCGGACCGCCTGGTCGGGTGCGCCGAGCACCGGAGCGTGCTCGTAGAAGCCGCTGAACGCGACCGCGAGCTGGTGCAGGTAGCCGCAGAGCCGGTGCGGCTCGCAGCCGGCCGCCGCCGCGTGCAGCGCGGCCTCGAACTCGTCGAGCAGCAGCGCCAGCGCCCGCTCGGCCGGGATCAGCGCGACCTGCGGATGTGCCCGGCCGACGGCCTCGGCGCCGGCCCGGCGCAGGATCGACTGGATCCGGGCATGTGCGTACTGCAGGTAGACGCCGGTGTCCCCGGTCAGCGAGACCATCCGGTCGATGTCGAAGACGTAGTCCCGGGCCCGCGAGGTCGACAGGTCCGCGTACTTCACCGCGCCGACGCCCAACTGGGATGCCCGTTCGGCGAGTTCTCCGGGGTCCAGGTCAGGGTTCTTCTCGGTCAGCACGGCGGCGGCGCTGGCGGTCGCCGCGTCCAGCAGATCGACCAGCCGGACGGTCTCGCCGGACCGGGTCTTGAACGGCCTGCCGTCCGGGCCCATCACGGTGCCGAACGGCAGGTGCTCGGCGGTGACGCCCTCCGGCAGCCAGCCGGCCCGCCGCGCGGTCTCGAAGACCATCCGGAAGTGCAGTGCCTGCCGGTGGTCCACCACGTAGAGCAGCCGCCGGGCGCCGAGGCCGCCGACCCGGTCGCGCACCGCGGCGAGGTCGGTCGCGGCGTAGCCGTAGCCGCCGTCCTGCTTGCGCACGATCAGCGGGACGGGCGCGCCGTCCGGGCCGGTGACGTCCTCGAAGAAGACGCAGAGCGCGCCGTTCGAGGGCACGGCGACGCCTGCGGCCTCCAGGTCGGCGCAGACCTCGGCGAGCATCGGGTTGTAGTGGCTCTCGCCGACCGCGTCCTCGTCGGTCAGCAGCACGTCGAGCCGGTCGTAGACCTGCTCGAAGTACCGCTTGGACTCGGCCACCATCAGCCGCCAGGCGGCCAGCGTCGCCGGATCGCCGGACTGGAGCGCGACGATCCGCCGCCGCGACCGGTCGGCGAACTCCGGATCGGCCTCGAACCGGGCCCGGGCCGCCTTGTAGAGCGCGTTCAGGCTCGCGACATCGGTGGCCCCGGTCGGCCCGGTCCCGGCCTGCCCGGTCTGCTCCTGCCCAGTGTCGGCCTGCCCGGCTTCGTCCTGGTACTGGATCAGCATCCCGAACTGGGTTCCCCAGTCGCCGAGATGGTTGCGCCGCACCACGTGGTCGCCGCCGAAGCCGAGGATCCGGGCCAGCGCGTCGCCGATCACGGTGGACCGCAGGTGGCCCGCGTGCATCTCCTTCGCCACGTTCGGCTGGCTGTAGTCGAGCACGGTCGGCCCGGCCGCCGGGTCGACCCACGGCGCGATGCCGAGCCGCCCGTCGGCCAGCCGGGCCTCGGCCTGGCGGAGCAGCGCGGCGTCGGTGACCGTCAGATTGACGAACCCCGGTCCGGACACCTCCCAGCCGGCCAGCAGCCCATCGTCGGTCAGTCCATCGGCGGCCAGCTCGGCGGTGACCCGCTCGGCGAGCTGCCGCGGCGGCGTCCCGAGCGCCTTGGCGGCGGCGAGCAGCCCGTTCGCCTGGAAGTCCGCTCGGTCGCTGCGACGCAGCTGCGGGTCGCAGCCGGGTGCGTCGGGCAGTGCGGCGCCGATCGCCTGCTGGAGGCGGGCGTGCACGGAGGCAGCGAGCGAGGGGACCTCGGGCATGACAGGAAGGCCGTTTCTGTGCGGATCCGCTGGGGCCGGGAGTACCGGAGTCCGGACAGTCTGGGGGACCGCCGCAGCCGCTGTCACCTGGTATTTCGACCGGTGGCCCCGGCCCCGTCAGCCCCTACCGGGCCGTCAGCTCCTCCCACCGCGCGCGGGTCGGTCCGAGTCGGGGCGGGCGGAAGTCCGGGTTGTCGGCGAGCCATCGGGTCACCCGGGACCGGATCTCGGGTGCGCCGTAGGCCTGTTCGGCGGGCACCAGCAGATGGCTCACCTTGGTGCGGGCACGCATCACGACCGGGTCCTGCTGCGCGCACCAGGGCAACGCGGCCTGGACGGAGAGCGGTGCGGCGGCGGGGGCGGGTCCGGCGGCGCCGGCTTCTGCTGCCGCTCCGGCTGCCGCCAGGCGGTCCTGGTGGGCCCGGTCGCCGGTGACCTGGGCGTCGAACCAGGGCTTCAGGACCATGGTGGCCCAGGCGTGGTAGTCGGTGGCGAGCTGCGCGTCGGCCGGCCGGTCGGCGTGTGCGGCCACCCACTGGGCGGTGCGCATGCCGAACGGGATGCCCTGGCCCATGGTCGGATTGGTGTGCACCATGCTGTCGCCGACCGTGAGCAGGCCGGTGACGATCGGGCCGTCCTGGTCCACCAGGGAGGTCCACCGGTTGTCCAGCCCGGCCATCGCGAAGACCTCGCTGACCGGGTCCTGCGGCAGCGCCAGCCACTTCTCGCAGGCCGGAAAGGTCCGGGCGACCCGTTCGAAGACCTCGGGATCGCGCAGCGCCGAGCGGGTCGGGTCGCCGGTGCCGACGGTCAGGTTGATGGCGAACCAGCCGTTGTCGGACGGGAAGACGGCGCCGGTGGCGAACGGTGTCGGGTTGCCCAGCGGCATCCGCCGCGGGCCGTCCGGCGTGCCCGGACGCAGCCGGTGCCAGCGGCAGAAGTACGCGATGCCGGTGCGGTGGCTCTCCACCACGGGCGGCCGGCAGCCGGCGGCGGTGAGCCAGCCGGGGACGGGCGAGCGGCGGCCGGCGGCGTCCACCACGAGGTCGGCGGTGACCGTTCCGGCGGCGGTGTGCAGGCCCCTGGCGTGTGTGCCGTCCAGCAACAGTCCGGTCACCACGCTGGACTGACGTATCGTCACCTCGGGCTGCCGGGCGACGGCTTCGGCCAGCGCGGCCTCGACGATGATCCGCCGGGCCCGGACCGTCACCAGCTGCTCGTCCCCCGCCTCGTACGGCGGGTGCTGCTCGAACCAGTCGAACTCGTGCCGCTCGCCCGCCCCGAGGCGCCGGATCGTCTCGTACACGTCGGGCGCCTCGGCGCGCAGCACCGCGCGGACCGGTGCGAGCAGCGTGTGCGGCTGGACGGCCTGCGGGACGCCGGTGCGGCGCCGGCCGGTGAAGTCGGCGTCCAGCTCGGTCCCGACCGGGCGGGACTCCCGCTCCAGGACGGTGACCAGGTGTCCCCGCCGGGCCAGGAAGAGTGCGGTGGCGAGGCCGCTGATCCCACCACCGAGTACTGCTGCGTGCACCTTGGTTCCCCCCTTGGTTCCCCCCTCGACGTGCCTGGTGCGCGATCACCTTTGGTGCACGGCCTACGGGCGCGGTCGAGGGTGGGTCAAGCCCTGGGGCCTGTCGTCAGGCCGGGGAGCCGAAGTCCTGGGTCCACCAGGGGCCGCCGGGGCCGAGGTGGATGCCGACGCCGATCTCCTTGAAGTCGCAGTTGAGGATGTTCGCCCGGTGACCCGGGCTGTTCATCCAGCTGTCCATCACGGAGGCCGGGTCGGCCTGGCCGCGGGCGATGTTCTCGCCCCAGCTGCTCCACTTGTAGCCGGCGGCCTCGATCCGCTGCTGCGGGCCGGCGCCGTCCGGGTTGGTGTGGTCGAAGAAGTTGCGGGCGGCCATGTCGTCGGACATCCCCTGGGCGGCGCTCTGCAGCTGGGAGTTGGCCGTCAGCGGGCCGCAACCGTTCTGCGAGCGCTGGACGTTGACCAGGCTCAGCACCTGCTGGGCGTAGTCGGCGATGCTCCCCGGGTCACCGCCCGACCGGGTGCCGGGGGTTGCCGCGGCGGTCGGCGAACCGGACGGCTGGGCAGGCGGGTTGGACGGCACCGGGGCCGGTAGCGGCGCGGCGGTCGTCGGGGCGGCCGCCGCGGCGGTCGTCGGCGCGGCCGTCGGTGCGGCGGCGGTGTGCGAGGGCGCCGGGGACGGCGTGGCCGGGTGGCCGGAGGCCGTCGGACTGGCCGACCCGCTGGGGGAGGCCGAGGCGGAAGCGCCGGGTGAGGCGGAGGCCGATGCGGAGGCCGAGGCAGGTGCGCTCGACGGCGCGGTGCCGGAGACCGCGTCGATCAGCACCGGCTGCCCCGCGCCGGGGATCGCCTGGCCGACCGGGCCCACCGTGCCGACCAGCGCGGCCGCGTCGGCGGTCCGGGCGGTGGTGGGGCGCAGCCCGTCCCAGGCCAGGCCACCCGCGACCACGGCCGCCAGCACGCCGAGCGCGATCACCGTGCGCCGCCGGCCGCCGCTGCGGGCCCGGGGGCATCCCCCGGATGGGCATCGTGGGGCGCACGTCGA
>NZ_JBWXUE010000006.1:17081-62073 GCF_057158765.1 Kitasatospora sp. NEAU-69 | reverse complement strand
GGCGCCCTCCTCGCACCCCCCTGCCCCCCTTTGCGTTCCTGTCTGCCCCCGCCGGCCGGCCGCCGCGAGCCGCCCGCCGCGCGGTGCCCGGCGGAGCGCCGGCCGGAGCCGGCGGCCGCCCGCCCGTCGCCGATCCCCGGCTGGATCCGGGTGTCCTCGACACCCGGGTTCAGCTCGTGTCCACCGTGCTTCCTGTCCGCGTCCACCCGTGCCCACTTTCGTCCGTCAGCCGATCCGTCCGACTGGGAGACCGGCCCCGGTCGCTCGGATAACGGAAATCCGGCCGATGACTGAAAACTCTTCCGGAACCTCTCGGACACCCCTTCCGGAACCGCTCGGCTGGAACCCCTCGGGCGGCGGGACATCCGACACCCCCGCCCGACGGCCGAGACTATCCGCTCGTCACACCGCGGTCACCAGCGGAAGACGGGCCACCAGCCGTGCGCCGAGCGCGCTGTCCTCGGCGCTGAGCGTGCCGCCATGGTGGGTGACCAGGTCACGAGCGATCGCCAGGCCCAGGCCGGCGCCGCCGTGGTCGCGGCTGCGCGAGTCGTCGAGACGAGTGAACCGTTCGAATGCCCGTTCGCGGTCCGCGGTCGGGATCCCCGGCCCGTCGTCGGTGACCTCCAGCACCGCCCAGCGCTGCCCCGGCTCGGTCCGCAGCACCACCGAGATCCGCTGCTCGGCGAACCGCTGCGCGTTGTCCAGCAGGTTGGTCACCACCCGGGTCAGCCGCAGGCCGCTGCCGTTGACGGTGATGTCCGGGGCCAGCTCGGTGTGCACCGGCAGCCGGTCGGCGCGCCGCGCGCGGACGGCCTCGCCGACCAGCTCGGTGAGGTCGACCCGGCCCTCCCGGACCGGTTCGGCGGTGTCGAGCCTGGCCAGCAGCAGCAGGTCGCTGGCCAGCTGCTGGAGCCGGTCGGTGTCCTCCAGCGCGCCGCTGATCAGCTCGGGCTGCAGGGACGGGTCGGGGATCGCCAGCGCCACCTCCAGCTGGGTGCGCAGCACGGTGATCGGGCTGCGCAGCTCGTGCGAGGCGTCCGCGATGAACTGGCGCTGGCGCACGCCCGAGGACTCCAGCCGGTCCAGCGTCGCGTTCATCGTGACGGCCAGCCGGGCGACCTCGTCGTGCGTCTGCGGCACCGGGACCCGGCGGTGCAGGTCGCGGTCGGTGATCGCGGCGACCTCGGCCCGGATCGCCTCCACCGGGCGCAGTGCCCGCCCGGTCACCCACCAGGTGACCCAGGCGACCGTGAGCAGCAGCAGCGGCACCCCGACCGCGAGCGCTGCGGAGGTGGTGGAGTCGGCGGCGTCCGCGTCCCGCAGCGAGGTGCCGGCGTACACGGTGACCAGGCCGTTCTCGGTCTCGGTGGTGACCTGGACGACGCGCTGGCGGTGCTCCTCGCCGAGCGGGGCGATGTTCCAGGTGTTGTAGACGGTGCCGGGGGCGGTGGGGCGGTGTGCGGAGATCGGCGGCCGCCCGGTCAGGTTCTGGCTGGAGGTCAGCACCCTGCCCCCGGCGTCCACCACCTGGAGGAAGTCCGCGCCGTGGGTGGGTGGCAGCAGCGAGGCCAGTTGGCCGTCGTCGACCAGCTGGGCGACGGCGGCGGCCTGCTGCTCGGCGTCGCTCTCGGCGTTGTGGAGCAGGTTGGCGTCGAGCAGGCCGAGCAGCGCGAGCGAGGCGACCGCGAGCGCGATCGCCACCACGGCGCTGGCCCCGAGCGTCGCCCGGGCCCGCACCGTCTTCGGCCGCAGCCGGCTCAGCCCCCGGCGGCGCGGCGCCGCGGGCGCGGCCTCGCCGTCCGACCGGGCGTCCGCCGTCCTGCGGTCGGGATCAGCCACCGTCGGCCGCCAGCCGGTAGCCCGCACCGCGCACGGTCTCCAGCGCGGCGCGGCCGAACGGTGCGTCGATCTTGCGCCGCACCGCACTGATGTGGACCTCGACCACGTTCGGGTCGCCCTCGAACGCGGAGTCCCAGATCTGCTCCAGGATCTCCCGCTTCGGCACCACCTCGCCGGCCCGCCGGGCCAGGTACTCCAGCACCGCGAACTCGCGCGCGGTCAGCCGGATCGGGGTGCCGCCCCGGGTGCAGTTGTGCCGGGCCGGGTCGATCAGCAGGTCGCCGAACTCCAGCGTCTGCGGCCGGCGCCGCCCGGTGCGCCGGGCCAGCGCGCGCAGCCGGGCCACCAGCACCACGTAGGAGAACGGCTTGGAGAGGAAGTCGTCGGCGCCGGTGTCCAGCGCCTCGGCCTCGTCGTACTCGCCGTCCTTGGCGGTCAGCATCAGGATCCCGGCCTCGTTGCCGGCCGCGCGCAGCCGGGCGCAGACCCGGTAACCGTTCACCCCGGGCAGCATGATGTCGAGCACGATCACGTCGTAGTCGTGCTCGCCGGCCAGCCAGAGGCCCTGCGGCCCGTCGTGGGCCACGTCCACCGTCATGCCCTCGGCCTGCAGGCCCCGCTGCAGGGCCGCGGCCAGGCGCCGTTCGTCTTCCACCACCAGTACGCGCATGCCGAACAGGATCCCAGGCCGCGCCGGGGGTTTGCTGAAGAGCCCTTCAGTTCTCTTCAGCTCCGCTTCAGGGAGCTCACCCCATGCTGTACCAGCAGTTCGCGCAGTGGGTGTTCCGGGCAGCTGTTGCCCGGCGTGCTCCGGCGGTTCGTCGGACGCTTGTCGTCAGGTCTGATGGTGCGTCAGGTCGGGCCGATCCGGCCGGCCCGTCAGGACCGCCGGGTCAGGTCGGTCCGTCAGGCCAGTTGGCCGGGCCGTCGGCGAGCGGACACCTGGTGTCCGGCCGCCCGCCATGCGGACTCCCGCTCGATGGCCTACGGTCACGTGCCTGACCGGCTGCACGCCGGATCCGGCCACGAAGCCGGGCCGGCTCCGACAGGGATCTCGGAGCCGGCCCGACCGGCTCCCACGGCCCGGTGCGGCTGTGACGGACGTCACCCGGTGTGACGCACGTCGCCGGCCGCGCGCCCGGCGCCGCGGCCCGCCCGCCGGCGGGGTCGAGCGGGCGGCCGGCACGGCTGTCACGGCAGCCATGGTCGTCCTGGCAGCCACGGCCGTCATGGCCGTCATGGCCACCGCGCCCAGCGGTCCGAGCAGTCCCAGCGGTCCCAGCACTACCCGCCCGACGCAGTTCGTCGTGGGCGCCGCGCCGCCGCCGGCGGAGGACCGGGCCCACCGTGGAAGGAGCCTGATGCGGTCGAGAACGCCGCGCCGGATCACCGTCGTCTCCGCGAGCGTGGGGGCCGGTCACGACGGTGCCGCCCGCGAGCTCGTACGCCGCCTGCGGGCCGCCGGGTACGACGCCGAGTGTCACGACTTCCTCGACCTGCTGCCGCGCGGCGTCGGTCGGCTGCTGCGCGGCAGCTACGCGCTGGAGCTCAAGGTCGCGCCGTGGGCCTGGGGCTGGCTGCTCCGTTCGCTGGAGAAGAACGACTTCTCCGCCCGGCTGGTCGGCGGGCTCTGCGCGGTGGCCGGCGCTCGGCGGACCAAGGCGGTGATCGGGCCCGAGGACTGCGCCGTGGTCTCCACCTACCCGCTGGCCAGCCAGGCGCTCGGCCGGCTGCGCAAGCGCGGCGCGCTGGACGTGCCGGTGGCAACCTTCCTGACCGACATGTCGGTGCACCCGCTCTGGGTCGCCGAGGGCGTCGACCTGCACCTCGCGCTGCACCCGGTGGCCGCCAACCAGGCGGTCCGGCACGGCGCTGCGGACGTCGAGATCTGCGGCCCGCTGGTCGGCCCGGCCTGCCGCCCGGTCCGCTCGGCGGACGAGCGGCGCCGCCTGCGGGCCCGGTTCGGCCTGCCGCTGGAGGGGACGATCGCGCTGGTCACGGCCGGTTCCTGGGGTGTCGGCGAGGTCGAGCAGACGCACCGCGAGCTCGCCGAATCGGGCGTCGCGACGCCGGTCACGGTCTGCGGCCACAACGAGCCCCTGCGCGAGCGGCTCGCCGCCTCGGGCGAGGGCGTCGCGCTCGGCTGGGTGGACGACATGCCGGCGCTGCTGCGCGCCTGCGACGTGGTGGTGCAGAACGCCGGCGGGCTCACCTCGCTGGAGGCGATGGCCAGTGGCGTCCCGGTGGTCAGCTACCGCTGCCTGCCCGGCCACGGCGTGACCAACGCGGCCGCGCTGGACGAGGCGGGCCTGGCGCGCTGGATCCGCGACCGCAAGGAGCTGGCCCCGGCGCTCGTCGAGGCGCTCGCCGGTGCGTCGGCGGCCGGCGTGCCGCGCCCGCGCGCTCCGCTCGGTGCCGAGCAGGTGATAGCTACGATGGCGGGCGGCATCCCCGCACCGATCCTGGAGGTGGCCTCGTGAAGACGGGTCGCACCCTCGCGCTGGCCGCCGGCGGCCTCGCCGTCGCGCACAGCCTGCCCGCGCTGACCTCGATCGGCCCGGTCCGCCCGCTGATCGCCCCGAAGCTGAGCGGCCCCGGCGACCCCGGCCACGTCGCGCTGACCTTCGACGACGGCCCGGACCCGGCCTCGACCCCGAAGTTCCTCGACGAGCTGGCGAAGACCGGGACCAAGGCGACGTTCTTCCTGCTCGGCCGGATGCTCGCGCAGGCCCCCTGGCTGGGCCGCGAGCTGGTCGACGCCGGCCACGAGATCGCCGTGCACGGCTGGGCCCACCGCCCGCTGCTGCTCCGCTCGCCGTGGGCCACCCGGACCGACCTGCGCCGGGCGAAGGAGCTGATCGAGGACGTGACGGGCCGGCAGCTGCGCTGGTACCGGCCGCCGTACGGCGTGCTGAGCAGCTCGGCGCTGTACGCGGCGAAGGAGCAGGGTCTGCACCCCGTGCTCTGGACGCACTGGGGCCAGGACTGGACGGCCCGGGCCACCCCCGACTCGGTGCTGCGCACGCTGACCCGGGCGCCGCTGGCCGGTGGCACCGTGCTGCTGCACGACTCGGACTGCACCTCGGCGCCGCTGGCCTGGCGCTCGACGCTCGGCGCGCTGCCGCGGCTGCTGGAGCTCTGCGCGGAGCAGGGCCTGAAGGTCGGCCCGCTCGGCGAGCACGGGCTGCTGCCCGCATAGCCGGTAGCCGGAGCTGGTAGCCGGACGCGGTCCGTCGGCGGGGTTGCCCGCCGACGGACCGCTGCGTATCAGTGTCCGGCGGGCCGCAGGACCACCGGCAGGCTGCGGTGGCCGTTGGAGATGAACGACTCCACCTGGGACAGCTCGCCCTCGGCCAGGGCCAGCTCGGGGAACCGCGCGAAGAGCGCGGGCAGCGCGATCTCCGCCTCCAGCCGGGCCAGCGGTGCGCCGAGGCAGAAGTGCACGCCGTGGCCGAAGGAGACATGGGCCTTGTCGGCCCGGGTCGGGTCGAACTCGTCCGCACTGTCGCCGTGCACCGCCCGGTCGCGGCCTGCGGCGCCGTAACCGGCCAGGATCGCCTCACCCTTGCGGATCAGCACGTCACCGGCCTGGATGTCCTCCACCGCGTAGCGCAGCGGCAGGTTGGCGACGGGGGCCTGCACCCGCAGCGTCTCCTCGACCACGTCGGCCCAGGAGGCCTTGCCGTCGCGGACCAGGGCCAGCTGCTCGGGGTGGCTGAGCAGCAGGTGGATCGCGTTGTCCAGCAGGTTGACGGTGGTCTCGTGGCCGGCGCCCATCATCAGCAGCAGGGTCCCGATCAGCTCCGGCTCGCTGAGCGCGGCGCGCCGGCCGTCCGGTTCTTGGCCGTCCGGCTCCTGGCCGTCCAGCTCCTCGTCGCGGATCTCGATCAGGCTGCTGGTCAGGTCGTCGGCCGGGTCCTTGCGCTTGCGCTCGACCAGCTCGCCCAGGATCCGGAACACCTCCTCGCCGTTGGCCTGCGCGGCCTCGGCGGTGACGGTGGTGTCGAAGATCGTGTCCACACAGGTGCGCAGGCCCGCCCGCAGGTCCTCCGGCACGCCGAACAGGTCGCAGATCACCTGGATCGGGATCGGGTACGCGTAGTTCTCGCGCAGGTCGGCGGTGGCGCCGTCCGGGGTGGCGGCGAGCCGGTCGAGCAGGTCGGTGACGATCCGCTCCACCTGCGGGCGCAGCGCCTCGGTGCGCCGGGCGGTGAACGCGCCGGCGACCAGCCGGCGCAGCCGCCGGTGGTCGGTGCCGTAGGCGGTGAACATGTTGTCCACCGAGACCCAGATGTGCAGCGGCCAGTCGGCGGATATCTCACCGTTGATGTACGCGGTCCAGTGCTGCCGGGCGTTCTTGGAGACCCTGGGGTCGGCGAGCAGCTGCTTGAGCAGCTGCTGACTGCCTACCGACCACGCCTGAACACCGCCAGGAAGCTCGACCAGCGCGATCGGCGCGTCGCGGTAGAGGGTGCGGGCCTCGGCGTAGAGGTCGCTTCCGCTGGGGTCGATCCGGAAAGGGCAGCGGTCGGGTTCCACGGGAGGCCTCCAGAGGTGACGTCGGATACTACGTGCGGTGCTGACACAGTGTCAGGTGCAACCGCCGCCGGAGGGAAGCGCACCGGCAGGCTCGCCAGCGCGCGGTGGAACGGGCCCGGGCGCCAGACGAGTTCGTCCGGCCTGCTGGTCAGGTCGAGATCCGGCAGCCGGTCGAGCAGCCGCTCGACCGCGGCCGTGGCGATCAGCCGGGCCTGGTTCTGCGCCGGGCAGGCGTGCGGCCCCGCGCTCCAGGCCAGGTGCGCCCGGTTGCCGGTGCGGGACTGGCCCTGCAGCGCCGGGTCGGTGTTGGCGGCCGCGAAGCTGACCACCACCGGCTCGCCGGCGGGCAGCAGCACCCCGGCCAACTCGACGTCCCGCACCGGGTAGTGGACCCCGAGGTTGGCCATCGGCGGGTCGTTCCAGAGCACTTCGTCCAGCGCGTCCTCGACCGGCAGGCTGCCGCCCGCGAGGTCACCGGCGAACCGGTCGTCGGAGAGCAGCAGTCGCAGTGTGTTGCTGATCAGGTTGAGCTGCGGTTCGGTGCTCGCGCCGAGCAGCTGCACCATGTTGTGCAGCATCTCCTCGTCGTCGAGCGCGGCCGGGTGGGCCATCAGCCAGCTGGTGACGTCCGCGCCGGGCCGGGACCGCTTCAGCTCGACCAGTGCGGACAGGTTCCCGATCACCTCGCCGATCGACCGCTCGGCGTCCACCCCGTCGAAGACGTTGGACATGCCGGCCGTCAGCTTCTCGCCGACCTCGGCCGGGCAGCCGTACAGCTCGTTGAAGACGAGGAGCGGGAGGACCTTCGCGTAGTCGTTCACCAGGTCGGCCTCGCCGCGCTGCGCGAACGCGTCGATCAGCCGGTCGGCGTGGTACTCGACGTAGCCGCGCAGCGCGTTGGGGTCGACCTGGTCCAGGCTGTCGGTGATCGCGCCGCGCTGGCGGGCGTGCGTCTCGCCCTCGGTGAAGAGGCAGTTGGGGCGGTAGGCCATCATCGGCAGCGCCGGGCTGTCCGCCGGAACCCGCCCCTCGGCCAGGGCTCGCCAGCGGCGCGCGTCCTTGGAGAAGATCTCCGGGCTGCGCAGCACGTCCAGCGCGGTCTGGTAGGAGAGCGCCAGGGTCGCGGTGGTGCCGGGGAAGAGCTCGACCGGCGCGAGCGGGCCGAACTGCCGCAGGTATGCGTAGACCGCGGCCGGGTCCTTCGCGAACTCCTCGCCGTAGAGCGGGAATCGGCTGCCCGACGGCTGGTGTGCCGGGCAACCGGGGGGCGGTGACTGCGCCATTACGAGGACTCCAGGGCGGGGGTGCGGCTGAGCAGGTACTGGACCAGGGCGATCAGGGCCCGGGTGGCCGACTCCGGATCACGGGCGTCGCAGGTCACCAGCGGGGTGCTGGGCAGCAGGTCGAGCGCTTCGCGCAGCTCGGCCTCGTCGAACTCCGGTGCGCCGTCGAAGGTGTTGACGGCCACCGCGTACGGCAGTCCGTGTTCCTCCAGCAGGTCCATCACCGGGAACGAGTGCTCCAGCCGGCGGGTGTCGGCGAGCACCAGCGCACCGAGCGCGCCGAGCGTCATGTCCCGCCAGAGCGGGGTGAAGCGCTGCTGGCCGGGGGCGCCGAACAGGTAGAGCACCAGGCTCTGACTGAGCGTCAGACGGCCGAAGTCCATCGCGACCGTGGTGGTCTGCTTCTCCGGCACACCGGTCAGGTCGTCGACGAGCACGCTCGCCTCGGTCATCGGCTCCTCGGTGCGCAGCGGCTCGATCTCCGAGAGGGTGCCGACGAACGTCGTCTTGCCGACCGCGAAGTGGCCGGTGATCAGCAGCTTGGCGGCCGTTCGCACGCCTTCGCCCAGGTAGCTGACCGAGGCGCCGGGGTCGGCGCCACCGGGGCCGCCGGGGCCGCCGAAACCGGCCGGGGCGTCAGAGCCGGGCGCGAAGACCATCCAGCACCTCCTGGAGCAACTGGGACGCGGGGAGCTGGGCGGCCGGCACGGCGGCCCGGGTGAGCAGGTGTCCGCTGTCGACCAGGTCGCCGAGCAGCACCTTGGTGACGCTGACCGGCAGCCGCAGGTGCGCGGCGACCTCGGCCAGCGAGAGCGCGCCGCGCCGGCAGAGTTCGACCATCCGGCGCCGCTCCGGGCTGAGCCCGCCGAGCGGCCGGTCGGGGGCCGCGCTGACCAGCGTGACCAGGTCGAACGTGTTACGGGTGGGCTCGGATCGGCCGTCCGTCACGACGTACGGCCGGACCAGGCCCTTCTCGCGCCGCGGGCCGGTCAACGCAGCGCTCCGGCGTCCTGGCGGGGCGGTGTGCTCAGCTCCTTGCCGAGCCGGTCCACCAGCTTCTGCATCCGGTAGCTCACGGCCTCCATGTCGACGTTCTCCCCGGCGGAGACCGCCAGGTAGGCGCCGGGGCCGGCCGCGACCAGGAAGACGTAGCCGCCGGCGAACTCGATCAGCGTCTGCCGCCACGGGGTCGTCTCGTGACCGCAGAATCCGGCCGTGCTGCGGCTGATCGACTGGACGCCGGAGAGGGCCGCGGCCTGTCGGTCGGCCTCGTCCCGGCTGATGCCCGCCGAGTGCGCGCGCAGCAGGCCGTCCGCCGACAGCAGGATCGCGTGCCGGGCCTCGGGAACCAGCAGCAGGTCGTCGAGCATCCAGCCGAGGTCGTTGGTCGAGTGGCTGTTCAGCCGGCTGTTCATCGGGGGCTCTCCTAGCAGGGATCTGACAGCGGGTCAGCCGGGCGGCGGCTGACAGTAATCAGTGCGGGGCCTCGGGGCGAGCGGACAGCCCGGGCAGCTCAGGCAGGCTGTCGGGCAGGTCTGGCAGCTCCGGCAGCTCGGGCAGGTCGGGATGACGACCGGCCCGGGTGCCGCGGGCGAAGGCGCCGAGCCGGCGGGCGGTGGACTCGGCGTCCCGGCCCCACTCGTCGGCGGCCTCGGCCACGGCCGGGTCGAGGGCCGGCTCGTGACCGGCCTCGGCGAGCGGCTCGCGGCGCCGGCGCTTCGGCAGGCCACCGGCCGTCCGGGGCCTGCCCATCGGCTCCGCGGGCGGGAACCGGTGCTCCGCCGTGTCGGCGGCCGCCGGGACCGGACTGCTCGGCCGGGCGTGCGCCGGCCTCGGCCGGACGGGCGGCGCGGCGGCCGGAGCCGGCGACGGTGCCGGTGCGGCCGGTGCCATCGCCGCGAGCGCGGTCGAGGGCGGCGCCGGGGGTGCCACGGGGGGAGTCATCGACTGTGGCAGCTGCGACATCTGCGACATCTGCGGCAGCGGGGTCGCCTGGGTCGTCTGGGCCGACTGGGTCGCCGGGTGCGTCATGGGCACCACCGTCTGCTCTGTCGGCCGCGGCGTCCGCTGCGGTGTCACCGGGGCGGCCGGCGCGGGAGCGGCGGCGGGCATCAGGTCCGGGTCGGGCGCGAGCTGGGTCAGCAGTGAGCTCGGCAGGAAGACCACGGCGCGCACCCCGCCGTACGGCGAGCGGGTGTCCACCGAGACGCTGAACCCGTAGCGGGCCGCCAGCACCCCGATCACCGCGAAGCCGAACTGCGGCGGGTCGCCGAGCCGGGTGACGTCCACCGAGCGCTGCCCGGTGAGCAGTTGGCCGGCCCGCTGGACCTCGCGCGGGTCCATGCCGACGCCCGCGTCGTCGATCACGATGCAGGCGCCGTTGTGCGCGGCCTGCAGGTTGACCTCGACCGTGGTGTTGGGCTGCGAGTGCCGGGCCGCGTTGTCCAGCAGCTCGGCCACCGCGAGCACCACCGGCTCCACCGAGCGGCTGACCACGGCGAGTTCGACCTGGGTCCGGACCTGGACCCGGCGGTAGTCGCGGATCCGGGACTTGGAGCCGCGCACCACGTCGCTCAACGAGGACGCGCTGCGCTGGCGGCCGGGCCAGGAGCCGCAGAGCACCGCGATGGCCTGCGCCCGGCGGCCGAACTGCGAGTTGGCGTGGTCGATCTCCAACAGATCGCGCAGCACGCTCGGTTGATCGTGCCGTTCCTGCATCTCCGAGATCGCCACCTGCTGCTCGTTCGCGAGCCCCTGGAGGGCGCGCACCGCGCCCTTCAGCGCGGCCTTCGCGTTCTGGTCGGCGCGGGCCTCGGCCCGCTCGACGGCGGTGCCGAACTGCTCGACCACCGAGCGCAGGTGCTGCGCGTAGCCGGTGCCGGCCAGCAGCGGGTCGCCGGTCTCCGGGTGCCCGACCGTGGAGTGCCCGAGGGCCGGCAACTGGACGGTGGCCAGCCGTTCCGCCTCCGCGTCCCGGGCTCGGACGGCCGCCTGCGCGGCGGCCAGTGCACGGGCCAGCGCCCGGCGCGAACGCCACTGGCTCAGCAGGAGGGCGAGGGCCAACAGCAGTCCGGCACCCAGACACCACACGAGTGTCTGCGGTATATGCGACGTCATCAAGATCCTTGCACGGACGAAGGGTTCGTCGGCCCAGCAGCGGCAGGCCCGGATCATCTAAGCAGATTGACGACGCAATGTCAGAAAGGTGTGTCGGAACGTCACATGACGACCCGTTTTGCGACAGGTCGATGGCCGGAATCGATCGATGGCCATCTTGCGCTTCCGTGCTGCCCGCTCCGTGTCCACCTGCGGCAAGTACCATCCCGACCATGACACAGGCAGCTCGGGGGGTGCCTCCGGTCAGTGCGGCTCCACCTCCGGTCCCGTTCGCGGACCACTACATCGTCTGCGGCACGAACGCACTCGCGCACCGTCTGATCGTGGAACTGATCGAGCACTACGAAGTCCCGGTGGTGGCGATCGTCGCGGGACGCGACCGCGACCACGCGCCGCGGATCGAGCGGATCCCCGGCGTCGCGGCCGTGCTGGAGTACAGCGGGGTGACCGAGGAGGCGCTGTGCGCGGCCGGTGCCCGCGCGGCGCGCGGCATCGCGCTGGTCGACGGCGCCGACCAGGCCAACATCCACGCGGCGCTCACCGCGCAGGGCCTGAACGCGGACATCCGGATCGTGCTGCGGATGTTCAATCAGCGGCTCGGCGAGCAGATCCAGGACCTGCTGAAGAACTGCTCGGCGCTCTCCGGCTCGGCCACCGCCGCGCCCGCCTTCGCGAACGGCGCGCTGGCCCGGCCCAACTCGGTGCAGGTCGGCGACCGCTACCTCTACGTCGCGCACGACGCCGACCTGCGGGCCGGCCACCTGTGCGTGGCGGCCGACCGGATCGACCGGCAGGATCTGACCAGGCTGCGGCTGCTGCCCGACACCGCGCCCGCCGCCAGCGACTTCATCCGGCTGGCCGCCGCGTTCGGCGAGGGCGGCCCGATCGAGGTCGGCGGCCACCCGCAGCAGGCCGAGGCGGCGGCCGCAGCCCCGGACGGCGTGGCGGTGCTCCAGACGCTGCCGACCGAGCCCCGGTTGCGGATCCCGCTGCCGGAGCGGCTGCGCTATCGGCTGCTGGACACGCTGCGCTTCTTCACCGGGGCCCGGATCCGGCTGGTGCTGGCCACGGCCTTCACGGCGATCCTCGGCTCGGCCGCGGTCGTCTGGTACTTCAACCGCAGCTTCGGTTGGACGCTCTACCTGACGCTGCTCGACATGGCCGGCTCGGCGCAGCCCGACCAGATGCACGATCCGACCGGCGGCACCGGGGGGCCGTGGCAGCGGATGGCCCAGGTGGTGGTCACCTTCAGCGGCATCGCGCTGGTGCCGGTGCTCACCGCGGTCATGGTGGACGTGCTCGCCTCCGGGCGGCGCGGCTTGCCGCGCAGCCCGAGCGCGGGCCTGCGCGGCCATGTGATCGTGGTCGGGCTCGGCAACGTCGGCACTCGGGTGGCCACCCTGATCCACGAACTCGGCGTACCGGTGGCCGCTCTGGAGCTCGACCCGACGGCCCGCGGGATCGCGGCGCTGCGCGCGCTCGGGATACCGGTCGTGGTCGGCGACGGCCTGCTGGCCGACCAGTTGCGCACCGCCCGTGCGCAACACGCCCGCGCGGTGGTCGCGGTGACCAACGACGACGCGGTCAACCTGGAGGCGGTGCTCGAAGCGCGGGCACTGCAGGAGGGCCTGCGGGCCGTCGTCCGGCTCTTCGACGACGACTTCGCCCAGCACGTCTACGCGACCTTCGGCAACGTCGCCTCCCGCTCGGTCTCCTACCTCTCCGCGCCGGCCTTCGCGGCCGCGCTGATGGGACGCGAGGTGCTCGGCACGCTCTCGGTCTTTCGGCACGTGCTGCTGATCGCGGAGCTGACCGCCGAGGAGGGCGGCGCGCTGGTCGGGATGAGCCGCAACGAGATCGAGGCGCTCGGCGGCCTGCGGGTGCTGGCGATCCGGCTCGCCCGCTCGCCGGACAGTTACCAGTGGGGGTACGCCGACCGCAGCCGCGGGCTGCGGGTGGGCGACCGGGTGGTGGTCGCCGCGACCCGCGGCGGGCTGGCCCGGCTGAACACCGCAGCGCCGCACCAGCCCGTCGAGCGCGAGTCGGCGCCGGTCCAGTCGGCGGACGCCTGAGCCGTGGGTCAGGATCAGGGGTGGGGGCGGGGCAGGGGCAGGCTCAGGGCAGCAGCGCCGCGCGGCGCCACATCGCCTCGCTGCGCCGGTCGATGATGCCCAGCTCGGTGAAGAACACGACCGCCTTGCGCGCCCAGTCCAGCTTCGCGGTGCGCCAGTGCGCGTTGGCCTCGGCCACCGCGCGGGCCTCGCGGGGGTCGAGGCCGGCCAGTGAGTAGATCCGCGGATTGACGCACTCCAGCACCGCTTCGTACGCCAGCACCCCGATCAGCTGACGGAAGACGGCCCGCCTGGTCGGGCTCATCCTGGCCCAGCGGCGCTCCAGCTCCGGCTTGGCGTAGCCGATGTGGCGGGCCTCCTCGATCACGTGGATCCTCGCCACCGAGCGCGCGAGCGGTTGCAGGCTCTCGTCGCGGATCATCTCGCGCTGCATCGCGTCGGTGAACTCCTCGACGAAGATCGCGCCGGCGAAGGTCAGCGTGGTGTCGTTGACCAGCAGGTGGAACCGGCCGCGCCGTTCGGCCCGCTTGCTGGGCCGGGCGGACGGATAGCCGGTCTTGGCGATGTACTTGGCGAACATCGTGGAGTGCCGGCACTCGTCGGCCACCTCGGTCAGCGCGTACTGGGCGTGCTGGGTGGTCAGGTCGCTGTCGTAGACGTGCCGGACCAGGCCGTTCATCAGGATCAGCTCGAACCAGATGCCCGCCGAGGTGACGCTGGCCAGCTGGTGCACGCTCAGCTGCGCCTGCTGGCGCGGAGTGAGGCGGTCCCACAGCCGGGTGCCGTAGAGCGAGACCCGGTGCGCGGGCAGGGCGAACTGGTCGGGGTCGAGCGGCGCGTCCCAGTCGATCTCGGTCAGCGGGTCGTGGGAGTGCCTGGCGGAGACCTTGAGCAGGCGTTCGGCGGTCTGCTCGCGTTCGGCCCGTATGCGTGCGGCCTGTATGTCTCTGTCCGGTGCGGTGGGGGAGAGGTCTCGCACGGTGCGGCTCCGGTTCGGGCGTGGGCCAACGGTGAGGGTGGGTGCGTCAGGCGGGAGCCCCGCCCAGGGCGCGCAGGGTGAAGGCGATCAGTGCCGGAATCAGGTCGTCGGGGGCCCGGCCGCCGTCGGCGAGCGGGCCGACCAGTGCCTCGCCGACCCCGCCGACCAGCAGCGCGGCGGTCAACTCCGGATCCTGCCGGGGGAGTCGGCCGGCCGCGATGCCCTCGGCGATCCGCGCGGCGATCACGTCGCGGAACGCCCGGCGGAAGACCAGGCGCTCGGCCTCCACCTCCGCGTCCACCGGCTCGGCCATCAGCGCGTACGCCAGTCGCGGCGCGCTGAGCGAGCGGCCGGCGAAGGTGCGGATCACCGAGGCGACCTGGGCGGGCAGGTCGCCGGCGAACTCGGCCGCGTCGCGGACCGCGGCGACCTCGCGCCCGACCACGCTGCGGAACAGCTCGGCGACCAGCTCGGCCTTGCTCGGGAACGAGCGGTAGACGCTGCCGGTCGCGATCCCGGCCCGCTCGGCGACGGCGGCCACCGAGCAGGCGGCGTAGCCGCGTTCGGCGAGCAGCTCGGTCGCGGCGGTCAGCACCGTCTCGCGCTGGGCGTCGAGACGGGCTTGCACGGCGGGGGTCTTCCGGTAGGCCACGGCAAGAAGTGAAGCAATGATTCAGTGCTTCAGCAAGAGCCTGGACGGTAACGGAAACGACGGCAGCGGGGGCCGCGGCCGGATCGGCCGTGACCCCCGCTGCGGGTGGCTGGAGCGGGGCTACGCGACCGGCTCGGCCAGCGAGAGGCCGAACCGCTCCTCCTGGTCGGTCCACCAGTGCCGCAACCGGAACCCGGCCGCCGCCAGTTCGCGCTCGACCGTCTCCCGGCGGAACTTCGCCGAGATCTCGGTCCGCAGCTCCTCGTTCTCGGCGAACCGCACCACCAGGTCGAGCGGCGGGATCTTCACCTGCTGCGACCGGGTGGAGCGCAGCCGCATCTCGATCCACTCCTGGTGCGGGTCCCAGACCGCCACATGCTCGAAGGCCTCCGGGTCGAAGGCGGCCTCCAGTTCGCGGTCCAGCACGTTCAGCAGGTTCTTGTTGAACTCGGCGGTCACCCCGGCCGCGTCGTCGTACGCGGCGACCAGCACGCTCGCGTCCTTGACCAGGTCGGTGCCGAGCAGCAGCGCGTCGCCGGGCGCGAGTTCGGCGCGCAGCGCGGCCAGGAACTGCGCCCGCTCGGCCGGCAGCAGGTTGCCGAGCGTGCCGCCGAGGAACGCCACCAGGCGCGGCCCGTTCACCGCGCGCGGCAGCGCCAGACTCGCCGTGAAGTCGGAGACCACGCCGTGCACGGCGAGCCCCGGGTACTCCTCGACGAGCCGCTCCCCGGCCTCGACCAGCGCGCTCTCGCTGACGTCCACCGGGACGTACGCCTCCAGGGTGCCGAGTGCGCGCAGCCCGTCCAGTAGCAGGCGGGTCTTCTCCGAGGAGCCGGAGCCCAGTTCGACCAGCGTGCGGGCGCCGGTCGCGGCGGCGATCTCCTCGGCCCGCTCGGTCAGGATGGCCCGCTCGGCGCGGGTCGGGTAGTACTCGGGCAGTCTGGTGATCTCCTCGAACAGCTCGCTGCCCCGCGCGTCGTAGAACCACTTGGGCGGCAGCCACTTGGCCGGCGCGGTCAGGCCGCGGCGGACGTCCTCGCGCAGCGCCTGGGCGAAGTGGTCGGCGGGCAGCAGGCGGGTGAGTTCGAAGGCGGTCATCGCGGGCAGTCCTCTCGGCTGGTGGGGTGCGGGGCGGTGGCGTGCGGGGCGGTGGAGTGCGGGGCGGCCGAGTCGAAGAAGGTGGCGGCCGGGCCCGCGGCGGCCAACCGTGCGGCGGCCGGGACGGTGTCGGCCGTCGTGCCGGATCCGTGGGCGATCTGGTCCAGCGGGTGGATGGCCACCGCCTGGGCGGTGGCGAGCAGCACCGAGTGGTCCGGGACCGGGATCCAGCCGGGCCCGTCGTCCCCGGGCTCGGACGCCACCAGCACCGAACGGCCCAGCTCCAGCCGGTAGAAGAGGGTGTCGCCCCAGGTGGTCGCGGCGATCACCCGGCCGTCGGTGATCAGCAGGTTCAGCCGCGCGTCGGTCCGCTCCGCGACCGTGTGCACGGTCTGTGCGAGCGCCTTCTCCGGCTCCTGGCCGGCCCGCAGCCGGTGCCGCAGCAGCGCCCAGACCAGCGCCGAGTCGCAGCGCGCCTCCAGCTCCAACAGGGCCGGGGCGGGGAGCAGTTCGGCCAGCTCCCCGGCCGCCTGCGGCCAGCCGGACAGCGCGCCGTTGTGACTGAACAGCCAGCCCTCACCGGCGTACGGCGCGGCCGCGGTCTCGCTCGCGGTGGTGCCGGCGGTGGCCGAGCGGACGGCGGCCAGCAGCGCCCGGGTGCGGATCACCCGGGCCAGGTCTACCAGGTTCTCGTCCGCCCAGATCGGCACCGCCCGGCGATAGCGGGCGGGTTGGGGGTCGTCGTCGGCGTACCAGCCGATGCCGAAGCCGTCCGCGTTGACCGTCCCGTAGCGCTGCAGCCGGGGCGACCAGGACTGCCGGTAGAGCCCGTACGGTGGCGCCAGCAGCAGCTCGGCCGGGCTGACCGGCTCTCCGAGGTAGGCGAGGTGTCGGCACATCAGCCTGCGCCGCCCTCGATGTCGCGCGCGGTCCGGAACCCGGCGAAGATCTGCCGGCGGATCGGATAGTCCCAGTTCCGGAAGGTGCCCCGGCAGGCCACCGGTGCGACCGCGAAGCTGCCGCCGCGCAGCACCTTGTACTCGGCCGGCTCGCCCGGCTTCGCGAAGAAGACCTCCGAGTACTCCCGGTAGGGCCAGGCCCGGAACCCCGGGTAGGGCGTGAAGTCGCTGGCCGTCCACTCCCAGACGTCACCCATCAACTGCCGCACCCCGTACGGCGATGCGCCGTCGGGGTAGCTGCCGACCGGGGCCGGCTGGAGGTGGCGCTGGCCGAGGTTGGCGTGCCGCGCGGTCGGCGGCTCGTCGCCCCACGGGAACCGGCGGGAGCGGCCGGTCGCCGGATCGTGCCGGGCCGCCTTCTCCCACTCGGCCTCGGTCGGCAGCCGCCGGCCGGCCCAGCGGGCGTACGCGTCCGCCTCGTACCAGGTGACGTGCAGCACCGGCTCGTCGGCCGGGACCGGCTCGGTGTGGCCGAACCGGCGGCGCAGCCACTGGCCGTCCACCCGGCTCCAGAACAGCGGCGCGGTCAGGTCGGCGGCCGAGCGGTGCTCCCAGCCCGCCGGGCTCCACAGCTGCGGCCGCCGGTAGCCGCCGTCCTCGATGAAGCGCTGGTAGTCGGCGTTGCTGACCGGCACGGTGTCGATCGCGAAGGCCGGCAGATCCACCTGGTGGGCCGGCCGCTCGTTGTCCAGTGCCCACGGCTCGGCATCCGTTCCCATGGTGAACGGCCCTGCGGGGATCACGACTTCGGCGGGTAGCGGGCCGGCGGGGGCCGGCGCGGGGGCCGGTGCGCCGAGTACGGCGGCGCCGGTGCGCAGCTGGTGGGTGATCAGCATCGTCTCGTCGTGCTGCTGCTCGTGCTGGGCGATCAGGCCGAACGCGAAGCCGGCCTCCAGCAGCGGTTGGCCTGCGAGTTGGACGCCCGAGAGCAGGTCGAGCACCCGGCCGCGCACCTCGTGCGCGTAGGCGCGGGCCTCGGCGGGCGGCAGCAGCGGCAGCGAGGGCCGGGCGGCGCGCGGGTGCTCGAAGGCGTCGTAGAGCGGGTCGATCTCCGGGTGCATCGGATCGCGGCCGCCGACGTTGCGCAGCAGCCAGAGCTCCTCCTGGTTGCCGATGTGCGCCAGGTCCCAGACCAGTGGGGACATCAACCTGGAGTGCTGCCTGGTCAGTTCGCCGTCGTCCACGCAGTCGGTCAGGCCGCCGGTGCGCTCCCGGGCGGCGATCAGCTCGGCGGCGATGTGCTCGCGCAGCTGCTCGTCGCTGAGCCGGCCGAACGACTCCGACGTGGCAGTCGCGGCGGTGCTTCCGGTGGTGCTCGCGGTGGTGTTCGTCGCGGTGCTCGCGGCGGTGCTCGTGGTGGTGTTCGGTTCGCTGTTCAGCACGGCGCGTCCTCCTGAGACGCTCGGTTGCGGCCCGCGGGCTCCAGCAGGTCGTCGGCCGGACATCGCCCCCTGGCGGTGTACTGGTCGGCGAACTCGGCCATTCGGGAGCGGAGTTGGTGATCGGTTCCGAGGGCGGCGAGTGCGCTGTCGGCGGCCGCGAAGCAGCCCAGGGCGGCCCGCCGCAGCACCGGGTCGTCCACGCCCCGGGTGGCGGCCCTGGTCCAGGCCGCGCCGCGCGGGCCGGGCTCGGCGCCGGCCGTCCCGCCGGCCGGGGTGAGCGGTTCCAGCGCGGCCTCGGCGGCCTCGGCGGCGCGCGGGTCGGCGAAGAGCGCGGCGGTCAGGGTGGCCGGCACCAGCCAGCCGTCGCCCGGCTGCGCGTCGATCATCCGCAACTCCAGGTAGCCGCGCGGGCGGACCGGCGGGAAGAGCGTGGTCATGTGGTAGTCGAGGTCGGCCAGCGTGGGGCGCTCGGCCTCCGGCCGGCGCAGCCAGTCACGGAAGGTCAGCCCGGCCGGCGCGCTCCAGGTGTGCCCGGCCGGCCGGCGTACGCAGAGCACCTCGGCGTCCAGCACGTAGCGGGCCCAGGCCTCGCGTGGGTCCGCGCTCTGCTGCGGGTCGCCCGGTGCGAGCGTGCGGCTCGGGTCCATCCGCGACCAGACGGCCTGCCGGGTGGACCGGTAGCCGGTCGGGCGGCCGTCCAGCAGCGGGGAGTTGGCGAACGCGGCGACCAGCACCGGCCCGAGCCGGTGGGCCAGGCGCCAGCGCTCGCGGAAGCCCAGCGCGCCGCGGTCGGCGGTGCCGGCGTCCAGGCAGACCTGGGTGGAGGCGGTGGCACACATCATGATCTTGCCCCACGGGCCGGTGCGGCCGAAGAACTCCTCCATCGCCAGGTACCGTGGCTGGCGCAGGATGACCCGGCGCTCGCGTTGGTGGGGTTCGGTGCCGTGGCCGGCGAGGGTGAGGCCCCGCTCGGCGAAGGCGCTGCGCAGCGCGTGCAGATCGCGCCGGGTGGTCTCGACGCATCCGTCGAGGTCGTCCGCGGCCGGGGAGCTGAGCTCGACCTGGCCGCCTGGTTCCCTGGTGAGCCGGGAGCCGTGCGGGAGGAGTGGATCCTCCGGGTGCAGCCGCAGTCCGTCGAGGGCGGCGGCCACGCGTTCGGGCGCGGGCGGGGTGTCCGGGCTGGCACTGTCGTGGACGAGCCACTCCAGTTCCACCCCGACCCGCCCGGGAGGTCCGATCTTGAAGCAGGTGCTGGCCACGTACGTCTCGGCGGACGACTGGGTCAGCGGGGTCACCGTGGGAGGTGCCTGGGGTTCGGTGTCGAGCGGGGAGCCCGACGGCCGTGCGAGGTTCACCTGGTCCTCCTGAGGGTGGGTTGTCAGTGCGCCGTGTTTGAGTGATCGAGGGCAACCCGGTCTTCTTGCCCAGTCTGCGACGGCCCACACGGCGGCGCCCGGTACCCGGCCGTAACAGGGGGATTCCCGCTGGTCAGGTCGGGCAACCGGGTGAGGTGAGCCGACTCACACCTGACGAAGGAGGGGGCTGGGCGGAAATATCCGGGGGATCTTTCCCCGTTTGCCGTAGAGTCGATGCAAGTGGGGACGCAGTCCCCGGAAAGGAGCGCCGTGATGGGTATCGCGATGGACACCCTGCCGACCGAGTCGGTCACCCGCAGTGCGGCGCCCCGGCTCCGGGCGGACGCCACCCGGAACCGTGAGCGGATCATCTTCGCCGCCCGCGAGCTCTTCTCCGAGCAGGGCGCCGACGTCCCGCTGGACGACATCGCCAAGCGCGCCGGGGTCGGCAACGCGACGCTGTACCGGAACTTCCCGGACCGTGCCACGCTGATCCGGCAGGTCGCGCTCTCGGTGATGGAGCGGATCCTGGTCCACAACCGGCTGCTGCTGGCCGAGGCCGTGGACCCGTTCGAGGCGCTGTGCAGCTTCGTCCACACGGCGGCGGACGAGCGGATCGGCGCGCTCTGCTCGGTGCTCTCCCAGCACGACGAGCTCAAGCAGGACGAGGAGCTGTTCGAGTCCCGCGTCACGCTGGAGCGGACCATCAACGAGCTGATGCTGCGGGCCCGGGAGGCGGGCCTGCTGCGTGCGGACGTGGCGCCCGGTGACCTGTTCGTCGCGCTCGCCCAGCTCACCCGCCCGCTGCCGGGCACCGACTGCGTGGACCTCGACATGTTCGTCCACCGCCATCTGACCCTCTTCCTGGACGGCCTGCGTGCACCGGCGCACTCGGCGCTGCCGGGACGAGCCCTGACCCTGGACGACCTGCGGAACTCCCCGTGAGTTCCACCGTGACCTTCGCCCCACCGATCCGTTGAGCTCCAGCGATCCACCGAGCTCCACCCGAGACTTCTGCACGATCCCTGCCCCATCCGTTCGCGATGGCGCATCCTGCCGTTAGGTGAGTACACCCATGTCTGAATCCGTCCCACAGCTTGACCCGAGGCGATGGAAGGCCCTGGCCTTCATCGCCCTCGCCCAGCTGATGGTGGTACTGGACGCCACCATCGTGAACATCGCACTGCCGTCCGCGCAGCGGACCCTCGGCTTCTCCGACGCCAACCGCCAGTGGGTGATCACCGCCTACGCCCTGGCCTTCGGTGGCCTGCTGCTCTTCGGCGGCCGGATCGCCGACCTCTGGGGCCGTCGCCGGACATTCATGACCGGCCTGATCGGCTTCGCGCTCGCCTCCGCACTCGGTGGCGCCGCGCAGAGCACCGGCATGCTGATCGGCGCCCGCGCGCTCCAGGGCCTGTTCGGCGCGCTGCTCGCGCCGGCCGCGCTCTCGCTGCTCACCGTGATGTTCACCGAGGCGAACGAGCGGGCCAAGGCCTTCGGCATCTACGGCGCGGTCGCCGGCGGTGGCGGCGCGATAGGCCTGATCCTCGGTGGTGTGCTGACCCAGTACCTGAACTGGCGCTGGACCTTCTTCATCAACGTCCCGTTCGCGATCATCGCGGTGACCGGCGCGATCATGGTGATCCGTGAGCCCGAGGGTTCGCGCAACCGCAACAAGCTGGACATCCCCGGCGTGCTGCTGGTCTCCAGCGGCCTGGTCTCGCTGGTCTACGGCTTCACCGAGGCGTCCCAGAAGGGCTGGACCTCCGGTATCACCCTCGGCCTGTTCGCGGCCGCGGTCGTGCTGCTGGCCTCGTTCGTCGCGGTGGAGAGCCGGGTCAAGGCCCCGCTGCTGCCGCTGCGGGTCATCCTGGACCGCAACCGCGGTGGCGCCTACCTCTCGCTCGGTCTCGCCATCATCGGGATGTTCGGGCTCTTCCTGTTCCTCACGTACTACATGCAGAACGTGCTCGGCTACTCGCCGGTCATGACCGGTGTGGCGTTCCTGCCGATGGTCGCGGGCATGATCACCGGCTCCACCCAGATCGGCGCCCGCCTGATGAACCGGGTCCAGGCCCGTTTCCTGATGGGCCCCGGCTTCCTGGTCGCCTCGCTGGGCATGCTGATCCTCACCCAGATCAAGATCGACTCCTCGTACTGGCTGATCCTGCCGGGCCTGGTGCTGATGGGTCTGGGCATGGGTACCGCGTTCATGCCGGCGATGAGCCTGGCGACCTTCCGGGTCCGCCCGCAGGACGCCGGTGTCGCCTCCGCGATGGTCAACACCTCGCAGCAGGTCGGCGGCGCGATCGGTGTCGCACTGCTGAGCACGGTGGCGACCAGCGCCAGCAACGCTTACGCGAAGTCGCACCAGCTCAGCCACGAGGCGCCGAAGCAGCTGCAGATGCTGGTGGGCGCGCAGGGCGCGGTGCACGGCTTCGCCACCGCGATCACGTGGTCCTTCGGGATCCTGCTGATCGCGGCCGCGATCGCCTCCCTGATGCTGAACGGGGGCGGCAAGGCCAACCACGTCGCTGCCGGCAGCGACGGTGAGATCGTCGATGTGCCGGTGATGGCGCACTGACGGATCCGTCCGCAGCACCCGCGGCGCGTCCCTCCTCGCGAGGGGCGCGCCGCGCTGCGTTGTGGGCCGGGGTGGGTCTGCGCGGGGCTGCGTGGGTCTGCGCGGGCCTGCCGAAAAATGCTGGTCGGGCCGTCGATCGGCCGTCTACGATCGGCCCATGACGGCACCCGTGACTCCCGCCCCGCCCGTGTACGCCACGTACCCCGCCAAGCCGCGCCCGGGTGACCGGGTCGCGATCCTGTCGCCCTCCTTCGCCGGCCCGGCGGTCTTCCCGCTGCCGTTCGAGCTGGGCCTGCGGCGGCTGCGCGAGGAGTTCGGCCTGATACCGGTGGAGTACCCGACCACCCGCAAGCTCGGCGCCACCCCGCAGGAGCGCGCGGCCGACATCAACGCGGCCTTCGCCGACCCGGCGATCAAGGCGGTGATCACGAGCCTCGGCGGCGAGGACCAGATCACCGTGCTGACGCACCTGGACCGCGAGCTGATCAGGGCCAACCCGAAGCCGTTCTTCGGTTACAGCGACAACACGAACCTGCTGCTCTTCCTGCGCAACCTCGGCATCGTCAGCTACCACGGCGGCTCGATGATGGTGCAGTTCGGCCGCGGCGGTGCGATGCACCCGGCCACCGCCGACTCGCTGCGCGCGGCGCTGCTCGGCTCCGGCGAGTACGAGCTGCGCCCGGCCGCCGCGGTGGGCGAGGTCGAGCAGGACTGGAACGCCGAGGGGAGCCTGGCCCAGGAGCCGCAGCTGGACCCGTCCGAGGGCTGGAGCTGGCACAACGCCGACCGGGTGGTCGAGGGCCCGGGCTGGGGCGGCTGCGTGGAGATCCTGGCCTGGCTGCTGATGGCCGACCGGGAGATCCGGCCGGTCGAGGAGTACGCCGGCCAGGTGCTCTACCTGGAGACCTCCGAGGAGATGCCGAGCGCCGACACCGTCTACCGGATCCTGCGGAACATGGGCGAGCGCGGCCTGCTGCGGCAGTTCCCGGCGCTGCTGATGGCCCGGGCGAAGAGCTGGAGCTTCGAGCAGCGGCTGGAGCCGGCGCAGCGGGTCGAGTACCGCAAGGCGCAGCGCGAGGCGGTGCTGCGGGCGCTGGCCGAGTACGCGCCGCAGACGATGGCCGTCTTCGACGTCGACTTCGGCCACACCGACCCGCAGCAGGTGCTGCCCTGCGGCGGCCGGATCCGGGTGGACGGTCCGGCTCGCCGCATCACCGTGCAGTACTGAGTCATGGTGCAGTACTGAGCCACGCTTGGTGAGGGGCCGCCTCAGAAGCGCCGCACGCCCACCACCGAGGCGAGGTCCGGCGCGAGGCGGATCTCGGTGGCGCGCAGCGCCGGGTGCTCCAGCCAGTGGATCCGGGGGGTGTCCGGCTGCCCGCCGAAGACCGGCGGCCAGCCGGTGGCGGGCGTGAAGTCGTCCACCACCAGGCTGCCGCCGGGCACCAGCAGCCGGACCGGGTCGGCGACCGCTCCGTCGCCCTTGCCCTGGCCGCCGCCGTCCAGCACCAGCAGGTCGAACGGCCCGTGCTGGTGGATCTCGGTCCAGTCGCCGGTGATCACCTCGACCTGCGGCTGGTCGGCGAAGACCTCGGCTGCGACCGCCGCCCGGGCCAGGTCGCGCTCGACGCTGATCAGCCGGACCCCGGGCGCCGCGCCGCTGGCCAGCCAGGCCAGGCCGACTCCGCAGCCGGTCCCGGTCTCGCCGATCAGCCGGCTCGCGCCCTGCGCCATGGTCTGCAGCAGCAGGCCCTGTTCGAGCCGGCAGGAGTGGCCGAACCCCTCGGCGTACGAGGCGGCCAGGGCGCGGCGAACCAGTGGTGGCAGGTCGGTGCCGGTGCGGTAGCCGCGATAGGAGTCGGTGCCGTGCATGGACAAGGTGCTGTTCCCCCTTGGGAGTCCCGGTCAGTGACGCCCCGTGAGCTCGCCGAGCAGCGCCCGGCCGACGGGCCAGTCACCCAGTCCGGACGCGGAGTTGATGTGTCCGAGGGCACCGAGCTCAACCAGGTGTGAGCCCCAGCCGGCTGCGAAGGCCCGAGCGCGCTCGACTGTGCAGTAGTGGTCGTCGGAGCTGGCCACCACGGTAGTGGGGAAGGGCAGCCGACGCAGCGGAATCGGGCTGAACGAGCTCAGCACGTCAAGTCCCGCGGCCGGTTTTGTCATGGCCCGGGGTGCAGAGCCTTGTCCCGGGGTCTTCCGCCGTTCACCGGGCACTGGAATCATCCCTACCCGCAGGTAACCCGACTGTCGGGTCATCAGCTTGCACGCGACCCCTCATCAGCTGCCCCCAGGAGGACACGTGTCCCCGCTCTCCCGCCGCACGCTGCTCGGCTCGGCCGCCGCATCCGGCGCCGCGCTCGGCCTCGGCGTGCTGCCCGGCTCGCTGCAACAGGCGCTCGCGGCCCCGGCCGTGCCCGGCACCCTGGACGACGTCGAGCACGTCGTGGTGCTCATGCAGGAGAACCGTTCCTTCGACCACTACTTCGGCACCCTGAACGGCGTGCGCGGCTACGGCGACACCTCGCGGGTGCGGCTGCCCGGCGGTTCGGACGTGCGGTACCAGAAGATGTTCGGCAGCTGGGGCACCACGCTCCAGCCCTGGCACCTGGACACCTCCACCAGCGACGCGCAGCGGATCTTCGACCTGGACCACTCCTGGGGCGGCACGCACAGCGCCTGGGCGAACGGCCAGTGGAACAACTGGATCCCGGCCAAGACCTGGTACACCATGGGCTACTACACCCGCCAGGACATCCCGTTCCAGTACGCGCTGGCGGACAACTTCACCGTCTGCGACCAGTACTTCTGCTCCGCCATGACGTCCACCGACCCGAACCGGCTCTACCTCTGGTCGGGCATGATCGACCCGAACGGCACCGGCGGCGGCCCGGCCACCGACAACAGCAGGACCGGCTTCACCTGGACCACCTACCCCGAGCGCCTGCAGGCCGCCGGCATCTCCTGGAAGGTCTACCAGCAGCAGGACAACTTCGACGACAATGCTCTGGCCTGGTTCAAGTCCTTCCAGACCGCCCCGCAGGACTCGCCGCTGTTCGTCAACGGCATGGCCCGCCGCGGCGCCGACGACTTCGCCAACGACGTGGCCAACGGCACCCTCCCGGCCGTCAGTTGGGTGGTCGCCCCGACCGCGCAGTCGGAGCACCCGAACTACCCGCCGGCCCAGGGCGCGGACTTCACGTCCACCGTGGTGCTCCAGGCGCTGGCCGCCAACCCGGAGGTCTGGGCGAAGACCGTCGTCTTCCTCAACTACGACGAGAACGACGGCTTCTTCGACCACGTGGTGCCGCCGGTGGCGCCGGACGGCACGCCGGACGAGTTCATCGGCGGCGTGCCGATCGGCCTGGGCCCGCGGGTGCCGATGATCGTGATCTCGCCGTGGAGCCGCGGCGGCCGGGTCAACTCCGAGGTCTTCGACCACACGTCGGTGCTGCGCTTCCTGGAGAACTGGACCGGTGTGCGCGAGCCGAACATCTCGGCCTGGCGCCGCACGGTCTGCGGCGACCTGATGTCGGCCTTCGACTTCACCAGCAGCGACCGCAGCTTCCCGGCCCTGCCGGACACCAAGCAGCTGCTCGCCGACCTGGCCGCGCAGGACAAGCTGCTGCTGCCGCCGGTCTTCCCGCCGCTGGTCCAGCACGACCCGCAGGTCGAGCCGGGCGACCGTCCGGCGCTGCCGACCGGCTACCGGTTCGGCTCCTCCTCGCGCACCGACACCGCGCAGGGCCTGCTCTGGATCAGCCTCGACAACCTGGGCACGCTGGGCGCCGGCATCTCGATGTACACGGTGAACTTCCGCCAGTTCGGCGCCTGGCGCTACACGCTGCCGGCCGGCGGCAACGTGACCGACTACTTCAGTGCGCTCGGCGTCAGCGGCGGCCCGTACGACATCGACGCGCACGGCCCCGACGGGTTCCTGCGCGGCTACAAGGGCGACGTGCGGACCTGGTCGAACCCGGCCAAGGGCCACCCGGAGGTCTCCTCGGTGGAGTCACCGGACGGCGTGCGGATCACCCTGAGCAACCAGGGCGGCGCGCCGGTGGTCTTCACCATCGGCGCCGACGCCGCCTTCGGCGCGAGCGGTTCGACCGCCCGGACGGTCACCGTGGCCCCGGGAGCCAGCGCGGACGACGTGCTCGCCCCGACCCCGGCCGGCCGCTACGACTACACGGTCACCGCCGACACCGGCGACGGCTTCGAACGCCGCTTCGCCGGCCGGCTCCAGCCGGAGGCGTGAGCCGAGGTGAGCAACTGCCCGGTGGTCCGGCCGGCCGGACCACCGGGCAGCAGCCCGTCTCACTCGTAGCGGTGCAGCAGTGCCTCCCGCTCGTCCTGCTGCACCTGCTCCAGCGTCAGGCCGTCCAGTGAGCCGGAGAGGTGCGACAGCGTCACCTCGGCCGAGCTCGGCGCGGCGTCCTTCGGCAGCCACTGGTCGGGGCGCCAGACCGAGCCGCGCAGCAGCGACTTGGGGCAGTGCCCGTAGACCTCGGTCACCCGGACCACGATCGCGCTGCGCGGCGGCTTGCCGACGGCGGTGAGCTGGTCGAGCAGCTCCGGGTCGGTCGAGACGCAGGCCCGGCCGTTCACCCGCAGCGTGTCGTTGCGCCCCGGGATCAGGAAGATCAGGCCGGCCTGACCGGTGGCGACGATGTTGTGCAGCGTGTCGAGCCGCTTGTTGCCGGTCGCGTCCGGTATCGCGAGCGTGTGCTCGTCCAGCACCGAGACGAACCCGGCCGGGCCGCCGCGCGGCGTGACGTCGCAGCGGCCGGTCTCGTCCGCACTGGCGACCAGCACGAACGAGGAGCAGCCGATCAGCCGGCGCGCGGCCTCGTGCAGGTGGTCCACCTGCTTGTGCGCGACCGCGATGCTGGACGGCCCGTAGAGCTCGCGCAGTGCGGCGGGGTCGCGGATGGCATCGACGCTCAGCATGTCGAACAGGCTGGCGGCCGGCGTGATCGTCATACCGCGCAATCTAGCGGATCGTTGCGCGGCGGGGGATACGGTTGATCGCGTGGAGAACATCACAGCGGCCCTGGCCGCAGCCCTGTCCGAGCTGCGTGCCGCACTCGGTCCGGGCGGGGTGCTCGACCCCGCCGATCCGGCCGCCGGCTTCGTCCGTGACGAGCGCGGCCTGTTCCCCGCCCACCCCGCCGCGGTGCTGCGCCCGCGGACCACCGAGCAGGTCGCCGCGGCGGTCGCGGTCTGCGCCCGGCACCGGGTCCCGGTGGTGCCGTTCGCCGGTGGCACCGGCCTGGTCGGCGGCGCGATCCCGCTGGGCAGTGGCAGCCAGCTGGTGCTCAGCGTGCGCGGCCTGGACCGGATCCGCAGCGTCGATGTCGCCGACTTCTCGCTCACGGCGGAGGCCGGCTGCGTGCTCGCCGACGTGCAGCAGGCGGCCGAACGGGCCGGACTGCACTTTCCGCTGCGGCTCGCCTCCGAGGGCAGCGCCCGGATCGGCGGCGCGGTCGCGACCAACGCGGGCGGCAGCAACGTGCTCCGCTACGGGATGACCCGTGACCTGGTGCTGGGCCTGGAGGCGGTGCTGCCGGACGGCCGGATCTGGCACGGCCTCGGCTCGCTGCGCAAGGACAACACCGGCTACGACCTCAAGCAGCTGCTGATCGGCTCCGAGGGCACCCTGGGCGTGGTCACTGCGGCGACCGTCCGCCTGGTGCCCAGGCCCCGACACCACGCGGTCGCGCTGCTCGCGCTGGCCGGACCCGAGCCGCTGGGCGGGCTGCTCGCCCTGGCCCGCGAGCTGCTGGAGGACCGGCTGACCGCACTGGAGCTCTTCAGCCGCACCGGACTTGACCTGCTGCTTGCCCAAGTTCCCGGCAGCAAGGACCCGTTCGGCCGCCCGCACGCGCAGTACCTGCTCGTCGAGGCGACCAGCACCCGGGACGGCCCGGGACTGGCCCGGCAGTTGGAGGACTTCCTCACCGCGGCCACCGAACGCGGCCTGGCCCAGGACGCGGTGCCCGCGCTGGACCGCCCGCAGGCGCAGGCGCTCTGGGCACTGCGCGAGAACCTGCCCGAGGCCGAGAAGCGCGCGGCCCGCGAGCGCGGCGCGGCGGCGGTCAAGCACGACGTCAGCGTCCCGCTCGGGGCGGTCGCCCGCTTCGTCGGCACGGCGGAACGGCGGCTCGCGCAGGAGTTCCCGGGCGCGCTGCTGAACGCCTTCGGCCACGTCGGGGACGGCAACATCCACCTCAACCTGCTGGTCCCGCCCGGCACCGACCGGGCCGCGCTCTCCGACCGGGTCTACGCGCTGGTCGGCGAGTTCGACGGCAGCATCAGCGCCGAGCACGGCATCGGCATGCTCAAGCGCGACGCGATGGCCCGGCTGCGCCCGCCGCTCGAACTCGCCTTGCTGCGCACGGTGAAGGAGGCACTCGACCCGCTCGGCATCATGAACCCGGGCAAGCTGCTGACTGACCGACGCCAGGACTAGGCCCTCTCTTTCGGATCTTGCCGGGCGCGCGACGCCGGGCATCCCGCCTGGCCGCACCGGCGAATCATCCAAGTACGACCCAGTACGAGGATGATCCGCCGGCACGCCCAGCCGGGCGCCCAACGCCGCACGCTGATCCGACAAGATCCGAAAGAGAGGGCCTAGCCCTTCAGCACACTGAAGTGACGCAGCGTCAGTTCGGTGGCACGCACCAGGTCGCCGGTCTGCCAGCCCAGCTCCAGCTTGGCCCTGCGGGCGTCCGGGGTGACCTCCGAGGTGAGGAAGTGCAGCTCGCCGAAGGAGAGTTGGGGCGCGCTGCGGGTCAGCTTGGCGGTCAGCTCGCCGATCGCGGCGTAGGCCCAGGCGCCGGGGGTCGGCAGGGTCGGCGGGATCCGCGCGGCGGGCACCAGCTGCTTCACCAGCGCGGCGATCTCGGTCAGTTCGAGGTAGCGGTCGGCGAACAGGTAGCGCGAGCCGACCGGGGCATCGGCGGCCAGCAGGTGGCCGCGGGCCAGGTCCTCGTTGCCGACCAGGCTCATCCCGCCCGGCGGCAGCAGCGGCACCCGCCGCCCGGCCAGCTCGACCAGCAGCCGGTTGAGCGCGGTCGGCACGGTCGGGGTCGCGCCGAAGGCCGAGGCCGGGTGGGTGATCCGGGCCGGCAGCCCGCGCTCGGCCGCCGCGGTGGTCACCAGCCGGTCGGCCAGCTGCTTGGACCGCTCGTACGGGGTGCCCAGCGGACGCCGGGCCAGCACGGACTCGTCGAACGGGGTGGCCCGGTTCCGCTCGAAGACGTCCATCGTGCTGGTGTGCACGAAGCAGCCGACGCCCTCGGCCAGCGCCGCCTCGACCAGGTGCGCGGTGCCGTCCACGTTCACCCGGTGGAACGCCGACGGGTCGCGCAGCCACTGCTCGGGCATGCCCGCGGTGTGGAAGACGGTGTCACAGCCGGCGATCGCGGCCCGCACCGAGCCGGCGTCGGTGACGTCCCCGCGGATCGGCTTCACTCCCTGGGGCAGCACCCGCGCCGCCCGTCCGGTATCGCGTACCAGCGCCCGCACCCGGTCACCGCGCTCCACCAACTGCCGCGCGAGCGGATAGCCGACGGTCCCGGTGGCACCGGTGATCAGGACCTGACGCACGGACATTCTCCTTGGCAACTGGGAAATTTCCCGGATCATCCCATCCTCTGGACACCCTGCCGCCCACCCGCGCCCGTCCCGCGCCTGCCCCGGACGGCCCGCAGCGGCCGCCCCGGCCCGTACCCCAGGCGCTCAGCGCGCCCGCGCCCCGCCCGACCGGGCCACCGCGCCCTGCCACAGATCACCCGCGCGGGTCATCCCCACCTGCTCGCTCACCACCCGCGCGAGTCATCCCCACCTGCTCGCTCACCACTCGCGCGGGTCAGCTCTGCCTGCTCGCTCACCACTGCCACGGGTTGCTGCAGCGATCCCCGCCACCCCCACCCGGCAGCCCGCGCCGCCACGCGACGGCGCCCCCGGCCGGCCGCGGAGCGGCAGGCCAGGGGCACCGTTTGCGTAGCGCCGGCTACTAGCTGATCGCGAAGTCGTCGCCGTAGACGTTCCCCTGCGAGTACCAGCCGTGCAGGTACACCGTCACCTTGCCGGTCGAGTCGGTGGTGAACGGCACGCTCAGCTTCGTCCAGCCGCTGCCCGAGGCCCAGGTGGAGCCCGTCGCGCCCCCGCTGACGCCGAGGTACGCGTAGTTGCCCTGGACCCAGCCGCTCAGCGTGTAGGCGTGGTTGGGCAGCAGCGTGACGGCCTGGTCGCACTCGCCGGTCTGGCCGCTGGTCGGCGTGACCTGGAGCGCGTAGCTGCCCGAGTGCACCGGCGTGGAGACCACGGCGCCGCCGGGCTGGCAGGTCCAGGGGCTCAGGCTGCCGCTCTCGAAGCCGCCGTTCGCCAGCCCGGTGCTCCCGGAGCCGGTCACCGTGAGGGTGTAGCCGGCGGTGTGGCTGCCGGTGCCGGCGGTGCCGGTGACGGTGAGCGGGTAGCTGCCGGGTGCGACGGCGGCCGTGGTGCTGATGTTCAGCGTGGAGCCTGCGCCGGAGTTGACGCTGCTGGGGCTGAGGGTCGCGGTGACGCCGGCCGGTGCGCCGCTGACGGTGAGGTTGACGTTCTCGGCGCTGCCGGAGGTGACGGCGGTGCTGACGGCGGCGCTGGTGCTCCCGCCGGGGGCGACCGCACCACTGGCCGGCGTGACGCCGACCGAGAAGTCGTTGGTCGTGGTGCCGCCACCGGAGGTGAACGGTTCCATCGCGTGGCTGAAGTCCCAGGTGTTCTGCGCGATGCCGGAGCAGGTGTCGGAGCCCGCGGTACCCACCGCGCAGCTCGCGTTGTCGCGCTCCAGCGCCCAGAAGGCGAGCGTGCTGACGCCCTTGGCGGTGGCCCAGGTGGCCACGTTCTGGGCGTCCGCCACGGTCGTGGTCTCGGCCGTGCCGTAGTCGTCGACGCCCGGCATCAGCGTGATGCCGATCTGCGCCCAGCGCTGCGCGGCGCTCTCGCTCGGGTAGAGCTGGCCGAGCTGGCCGAACAGGCCGGTCGCGGCGCTCTCGGCGTCGTTGCCCATCTCGTGGCTCGCGCCGTCGTAGTAGTCGAAGGTCATGATGTTGACGACGTCGACCCGGGTGCCGTTGCTGACCGCGTTCTTCAGCACGTTCAGGCCGGTGTCGGCCAGGCCGCTCGTGGTGGTCGGCAGCGTGTAGGAGAACTGCACGTTGCGCCCGTTGGCCGCCGCCCACTGCTCGACCAGCTTGACCGCCTTGTTGCGGCGGTCGATGCCGGCGGTGTTGGTCAGCGAGTTGTCCTCGGTGTCCAGGTCGATCCGGTTGACGTCGTACGTCGTGATCACGTTCTCGTACTGCGCCGCGATCTGGTTGACGTCCGTGCAGCTGTCGGCTATCTCGGTGCCGCCGTTGTCGGCCGCGTAGCCGCCGAAGGAGGGGATCACGTCCCCGCCCGCCGCCTGGATGCTCTTGATCTGGCTGCCGTAGGTCGAGGCGGCGATCGGCGTGCTCGTGGCGCCGTTCCAGTAGGCCGTGCACGAGCCCTTGGTGGCGGCCTGGAGGAAGGCCATCGACAGGTACTTGTTGCCCGACTGGCTTGCCAGCGTGGCCGGGTTGTCGCTGCTGTACGCCTCGAAGTACGGGGCGAAGACATGGGCCGGCAGCCGGGTGGCGGCGTGGGCGGCGGCGCTCGCGCCGACCAGCAGGCCGGCCGAGGCGGCCAGCGTGGCGCCGGCGGTCAGTACGGCCTGGACGGATCTGTGAAGTCGCATCAATGCTCCAGCAGACGGACGTGACGGGCATGGACAGGTGCAGGGGAGAGCTGCGGACTTGCGCATGACAACGACCGGCGCGAGGCACCGAAGCACCGAGCTGCGATGGTGCGGCGGTGCGGTGGTGTGCTTGTGCGGCGGTCGGAGAAGCGGGGGCGGTAGGTGGATCCGGGCAGGGCAGGTCCCCGCCGGCCGGTGGTCACACCCCCACAGTGCATCCCGGTCGGATGGACGACGGAGTCCATGTTTGGACTAGACCAGTTATCTGTCAAGAGTCCTAACAGTCACTCGGCCCGCTTCCGCCGCCCGTCCGCGCCTCGTCCGTAATCCGGCTGATGCCACGTCAGATGCCGTCAGTGGCGGCGGCCCGCCGTCAGCAGGTGCCCGCTGATCCCGAGCAGCGAGGGCTCCGACTCGGTGCGGCGCAGTGCGTCGAGCACCACGGCGCGCTGCGCCGGGTCGTCCAGCCGCTCATCGACGCCCAGCAGCCAGGCGGCGCCCTCCAGGCCGTACTGGCCGGTCACGGAGAGACCCGCCTCGGCGAACTCCACCGGGACGTCGGCGGGCTGGTGGAAGTAGGCGGTGGTGAACATGTTGGCCGTGCTGCCCGGGCGCAGTTCGCCGGTGGTCGTGGCCGCATCGGTGACGGCCCGGTTGGCGGCCTCGAAGTAGCCGCCACTGCGCATCGTGTCGTGCAGGCCGGCGAACCGGTTGATGGTCGCGGCGACCACCAGGCCGCCGGGCCGCACCACCCGGCGGGCCTGGGCGAGGGCGCGCAGCCGGTCCGTGCGCTCGGTCAGGTGGTAGAGCGGGCCGAGCAGCAGGACGACGTCCATCGAGCCGTCCTCGGCGTCCGGCTCCCGGGCGTCGCCGACCCGGGCCGTCACGCCGGGCAGCTTCGCCGCCTGCTCGACGTGCAGCGGCACCGGGTCGATCAGCTCGACCTGGTGCCCGTCGGCGGCCAGCCACTGCGCGTGGATGCCGGCGCCGCCGCCGACGTCCAGGATCCGCAGCGGCTCCGGTTCGCCGGTCGCGCCGGTCGCGCCTGTTGTGACGGTGGCGAGCAGCCGGCGCAGCACGTCCTGGGTGCGCCAGAGCTCCAGCCGGTTGTGGCCGTGCAGCAGGCGGCCCGCCTCCTGGCCCCGGTTGTAGTAGGCGAGGACCTCGGGGGCGATGTCCGGCGTGCCGGGTGTCGCTGTACCGGCTGTCGGTGTCTTGGGTGTCGCTGTCATGGGCGGAAGCCTCGCGGCTGTCGACGATCATCGGCAACCGATTTCACCGGGTGCGGCGGTGACTGCGCTGCGTGACGAAGTTCGTGACACCTGCCACAGGCTCCGGGAGCCTACGGCCGTGGGTCGTGGTCACGGGCCCGGGTGCGGGGCGGCCGGGCGGGGATGATCGGGGCCCGCTACTACCGCAGGTCGTAGCGGCGAGGTTTGCTGCCCTGTGTCGTACCGGGTTAAACCTGGACGAGTCGCCAAGCGCGCCGCCTGCACCGGGCCTCCTGTTCCGGTGCCGGTTCCCCCGGCGGGGCGCTTCCGTACGGCACCGACCGATATCGGGGTGCCCACGGCCACCGACGCGCCATCGCCAGCCTGCGGCCACTGCCGCGGTGCTGCCGTGCGTCCGGAGGCCGGCAACACCTTGTGAGGTAAACGCAGTATGCGCAGCACCCTGATGACCACCGTGCGTCGACGCTCGTCCGTGATCGCGGCTTCGGCCGGCCTGGCCACCGTCTGTGTGGCTTCCGCCGTCGCCCTGGCGATCCCGGCCGACAGCGCCGTCGCCGACGCGCCGGCCAAGGGGTCGGTCGCCACGGTGGAGCACCAGGGCAGTGCCGGGCTGAAGCTGACCCCGCACGGCGAGGTCCAGACCGTCGCCCTGGTCGCCGCGGGCGGCGACGCCGGGCAGCTGACCAACGCCTCGTACCTGAAGCCGGTCACCGTGGACGACGGCCACAGCCTGAAGGTCGCGCCGTACGGTGCTCCCGAGGCCCCGGCTCCGGCCGCGCAGGCCGCCGAGCAGGCCCCGGCACCGCAGCCCGAGCCCGCTCCGGCCGAGCAGCCGGCCCCGGCGCCGGCCCCCGCCGAGCAGCCCGCCCCGGCCCCGGCTCCCGCCCCGGCCCCGGCCCCGGCTCCCGCCCCGGCCCCGGCCCCGGCGCCCGCTCCCGCCCCGGCTCCGGCCCCGAAGCCGGCCACCCCGGTGGTCACCGACACCAGCCCGAGCGGCATCCGCGCGCTGGCGCAGAGCATGGTGCCGGCCGACCAGTTCGCCTCGTTCGCGAACATCGTCAGCCACGAGAGCAGCTGGAACCCGACCGCGGTCAACCCGTCCTCCGGCTCCTACGGCCTCGGCCAGGCGCTCCCGGCGGGCAAGATGGCCTCGGCCGGCTCGGACTGGCGCACCAACCCGGTGACCCAGATCAAGTGGACGCTGAACTACATGAACGAGCGCTACGGCAGCCCGAACCAGGCGTGGGTCTTCTGGCAGAACCACCACTGGTACTGATCGGCGCCCACCCGCGCCACGGCAGCCGGAAGCCGAAACCGAAGCGGCCCCGCAGCACCACCTCGTCCGAGGAGTGCCGCGGGGCCGCTTCGCGCTGTCCGGTGCCGTCCGGTGCTGTCCGCCGGGTGGAGCCGGTGGCCGGCTCAGCCCAGCCCGTTCGCCTTCACCCAGTCCTTCGCCACTGCCGACGGGTCGTCCTTGTCCACCGAGACGCGCTTCATCAGCGCGACCAGCCCCGCGGTGTCCAGCTTCGCCGAGACCGCGTTCAGCGCGGCGGTCGCGGTGTCGCTCACACCCGCCTTGTTGACCAGCGGCGTCACGTTCTGCACCCCGAACACGTTCTTCGGGTCGTCCAGCGCGACCAGGCCGAGCTGCACGAGCCGGGGGTCCGTGGTGAAGACGTCACCGACCTGGAGCGTGCCGTCCTTGATCGCGTTCGCGGTGGTGTCGGCGGTCGGCTTCCACTCCTTGAAGGACAGCCCGTAGGTGTCCTTGAACTGCTGCTCGCGGCGCGACTGGAACTCCGGCTGACCGCCGATGGTGAACTGCGAGGCCTGCGCGGCGAGATCGCCGATGGTCTTCAGGTTGTACTTGGCAGCCGTGGCCTGGCTGACCGTCAGCGAGTCCTTGTCCTGCGCTGCCGACGGGTTGAGGATCTCCAGGCTGCTCGGCAGCTCCTTGGTCAGCGCCGCGTCCACGTCGTCCGTGGTGGTCGCGGTGGAGTTCTTGTCCACGTACGCCAGCAGCGCGCCGTTGTACTCCGGCAGCACGGTCAGGCTGCCGCTCTGCACCTGGCCGTAGAGCACCTCGCGGCTGCCGATGTTGAACTTCTCCTGAACCTTGACGCCCTTGGCCTGCAGCGCCTGCGAGTAGATCGAGGCGAGCAGCACGTTCTCCGGGTAGTTCGCCGAGCCGACCACCACGGTGGAGCCGCCGGCCTTGGCGCTCCCGCCCAGCGGGTCGCCCTTCGACGAGCTGCACGCGGTGGCGGCCAGCGCGATCGCGGCGGTCAGGACCAGGGTGGTGGTGGCGCGTCTGTGCAGGGACGTAAGAGACATGGCGATTCCTCTCGGGTTTCAAACAAGAAAAAGTTGACGGGCGTGCGGCGCTCAGCGCCGCGAGCGCACCCCAGCCGGCAGGGCGAAGCGGTTCAGCAGTGCGAAGAGCAGCTGAACGGCCACCGCGAGCAGCACCACCAGCAGCGCGCCGCCGATGGTCTGCGGGAAGTCCTTGGTGGCCAGCCCGTCCACCACGTACCGGCCCAGGCCGCCGAGGCCGACGTAGGCGGCGACCGTCGCGGTCGCGATCACCTGGACGGCGGCGGTCCGCAGGCCGGCCAGCAGCGCCGGCAGCGCGGACGGGACGCAGACCTGCCAGAGCACCTGAGGGTGCGTCAGGCCGATCCCGCGCGCGGCGTCCCGCAGGTCCGGGTCGGTGCCGCGGACGCCCTCGCAGGCGGCCACCAGCAGCACCGGTGCGGCGAGCGCGACCAACGGCATCAGCACGGCCGTGTCGCCCACCCCGGCGACCAGCACCGTGAGCGTGACCAGGCCGAGCGTCGGCACCGCCCGCGCCGCGCCGGTCAGCGCGGTGACCAGGCCGGCGCCGCGGCCGGTGTAGCCGATCAGCAGGCCGAGCGGGATCGCCAGCAGTGCCGCGAAGAGCAGCGCCTCGCCGGAGAGCGTCAGGTGCTCGGTGATCCGGTGCAGGATCGAGTCCGGCCCGCTGCGCCGGTCCGGCGCGGAGAAGAAGTCGGAGATCCAGGAGAGCCAGTTCATCGGGCGGCTCCCGAGGTCTCCCGGACCGCCCACGGTGCGAGCAGTCGGCGGGCCAGCAGCAGGGCGGCGTCGGTGACCAGCGCGAGCAGCGCGATCAGCACGATCCCGGCCACGATCGGCGTCGGGAAGGTGCGCTGGAAACCGTCGATGAAGAGGTAGCCGAGCCCGCCGCGCCCGACCAGCGCACCGACGCTCGCCAGCGAGATGCTGGAGACCGCCGCCACCCGCAGGCCGGCCACCAGGTACGGCACGGCGGCGGGCAGCTCGACGGCGGCGAGCCGGCGCCACGGGCCGTAGCCCATCGCGGTCGCGGCCTGCCGGACCGGCTCGGGCACCGCGCGCAGCCCGTCCACCGTGGTCGGCAGCAGCACGGCGATCGCGTAGCAGGTCAGCGGGATCATCACGGTGGCCTGGGTGGCCAGCCCGGTGTACGGGATCAGCACGATGAAGACGGCCAGCGAGGGCAGCGCGTAGACCACGTTGAAGACCGCGGCCAGCGGCTGGTACAGGCGGGGGAAGCGGGTGCAGAGCAGACCGAGCGGCACCGCCAGCAGCAGGGCGACCAGCACCGGGACGAGCGAGATCACCGCGTGGTCGAGCAGCAGGTGCCAGAGGTAGTCGGTGTGCTGGCCGAGCCAGCGCCAGCGGACCAGGGGCTCACCGTCCATGGCCGGCTCCGCTCGCCGTGCCGGCGGAGTCGGGTATGACCGGGGTGCCCTCGCCGGCCTGCGCCGGTGCCGCGTCCGCCACGGCGTCCGGTACGGCGTCCGTGACGCCGTTCAGTGCCGTCGCCGCGTCGAGCGCTTCGAGCACCGCGGCGCGTGGCGCGAGGCCGAGAGCCCGGCCCTCGGCGTCCACCGCGACCGCCGCGCGGGCGGGGGAGAGCACGGCGGCGTCCAGCACCGTGCGCAGCGTGTCGCTCTCCGGCCGGTAGACGCCGACCTGACGGATCGTTTCCCCCGGGCCGGTCCACCCGGTCGGCCGTCCTTGGCCGTCCACGGTGAGGGTCCAGCCGTGTTGCGGCTCGGTGTGCGGGAGCAGCGCGATGCCGGTCGCGGTGCGCAGGCCGAGCCCGCGCAGCCCGCGGTCGCGGCCGAGGAACGCCGCGACCTGCTCGTCGGCGGGCGCGGCCAGCAGCGTGGCCGGGTCGGCGATCTGGCCGATCCGGCCGTGCTCGCGCAGCACCACGATCTGGTCGCCGAGCCGCACCGCCTCCTCGATGTCGTGGGTGACGAAGAGCACCGTCTTGTTGAGCTCGGCCTGGAGCCGCAGCAGCTCCTCCTGGAGCCCGGCACGCACCACCGGGTCGACCGCGCTGAACGGCTCGTCCATCAGCAGCACCGGCGGGTCGGCGGCCAGCGCCCGGGCCACGCCGACCCGCTGCTGCTGGCCGCCGGAGAGCTGGAACGGGTACCGCTTGGCGGTCTCCGGCGCCAGCCCGACCAGTTCGAGCAGCTCCGCCGCCCGGGTCCGGGCCCGCTTGCGGTCCCAGCCGAGCAGGTACGGCACGGTGGCGATGTTGTCCAGCACCTTGCGGTGCGGGAAGAGCCCGGCCTGCTGGATCACGTAGCCGATGCCCCGGCGCAGCTTGGCGGCCTCCAACTGGGCGACGTCGGTGCCGTCCAGCAGCACCCGGCCCGCGGTGGGTTCGACCATCCGGTTGACCATGCGCAGGATGGTGGTCTTGCCGCAGCCGGACGGGCCCACCAGGACGGTGGTCCGCCCGGCCGGGACGGTGAGGTCGAGACCCTCGACGGCGATCGTGCCGTCGGGGTGGCGCTTGCCGGCGCCGTCGAATCTGATCACGGAGAATTCCTAGCTGTGGTGCCTGGGACACCGGTCGGTGCGTGTCATCGTGCGGGTCGAGCGGTGGAACGTCGGAGCTGCTGCGCTGTGCTGTGCCGAGCATTGCAGGGGGGTCGGACACCCGAGGCTGCTTGCCCCCGTCAGGACCAAGGGAAACCCTGAACGGGTATCGGTGACCGATCCGACACGCCGTGCGGACCTGGTGCGATGTCAGAACCGTTGGCGGCTGCCGGGCCCGTCGGGCCGTCAGCCGGGGTGCTCGTGACTGGTGGGCGTTCCCGGCCCTGGCCCCGGCTCGGTGGGCAGCCCGGCCGCCGCCCAGGCGACGAAGCCACCGGCCAGGTCGGTCGCCCGGTGCAGCCCCAGCTCCCGCAGCGAGGCGGCGGCCAGGCTGGACGCGTACCCCTCCGAGCAGACCACCACGACCGGTACGTCGTACCCGGTGGCCTCCGCGATCCGGTGGCTGCCGGTCGGATCGAGCCGCCACTCCAGCACGTTGCGCTCGATCACCAGCGCGCCGGGGATCTGCCCCTCCCGCCCGCGTTGCGCGGCTGGACGGATGTCCACCAGCAGCGCCTGTCCGGCCAGCCGGTCCCGGTGCGCCTCCTGCGGCCCCGGCCGGTGCACGCCCGCCCGGGCCCGGGCGACCAGCTCGTCGATCGTCACCACTGCTCCGCCACCTCCACCGCGGTGCGCCGCAGGCCGCTGGCGCGCAACTCGTACCGGGACATCTCGCTGAGCGGCGGCGAGTACGCGTGGATCGTGACGGCCGGTCCGCCCGCGGTGTTGCGCACGTCGTGCAGGAACTCGGGCCCGAACGCGCGCACCGTCCCCGCGACCAGCCGCCGGGTGTGCAGCTCGCCGTCGGAGCCGCCGAGCGACAGCTCCTCCAACTCGCCGAGCGCCACGGTGAACGCGCCGCGCGAGCCGCCGTGGTCGTGGAAGCCGGTGGACTGGCCGGGCAGCCAGCTGATCAGCCAGACCTCGTACTCCTCGGTCAGCCGCAGCCGTTCGTACCAGCGCTCGTCCACCGAGAGCCGGACCTTCCCGATCCACTCGGCCGGCCGCTCGGCCAGCTCGGCGACCACGCCGCGCAGCTCGGCCGGACTCAGCGCAGGGGGTGCACCCGGATCAATGCCAATACTCGTATCAATGCCTTTACCAGTGTTGGTGCCAGTGCCCGTGTCAGTGCTCGTATCAGTGCTCATGGCGAGTCCTCGGGAAGCCCGGGGCCGTGCGCGTTCCGCCGCCGGCGGCGCGGCGGACGGCACGGGGCCAGGGGATGAGATCAGCGGGAAGATCGGAAGATCAGAGGATCACGAAGACCACGGAGATCGAGGGTCAACGCGAAGGCGATGAAGGCCGCGCTCCCCGGCAGAAGGTCACAGGGGCGGGCAGACGGACCCGAAAGGGCGTCAGTCGGTCAGCAGGCACACATGTCGCTCGCCTGGCGTCGCAGATCGACGTGCAGGCGGCAGACGAGAACGGTGCCGTGGTCCATGCCGAGATAGTCGTTGATCGGCTGGCGGCACGTCAAGCTCGTCCCAAGGCGTGGCGCGGTCCCGCCCGTACTGTCCACGGTCCGTGCACGCTCGGCCCCACCGCTCCCCGGGCCCGGAAAGCTATCGTTGAACCGCGCCGCACCCGCGCCGCCACGCCCTCGGGGAAGGGAACCGTCCGTGGACATCGAAGCCGCCGGTGCCATCACCGCCGCCGTCAGCGCAGCCGCGACCGCGGTCGGCACCAGCATCGGCGACCGCGCCTGGAGCGGCCTGCTGACCCTCGCCCGCCACATCGGCCACCGGGACCCGAACACGACGGCAGAGCTCACCACCCTGCCCGACCCGGACCGGATCGACCGCACCGACGAACAGCAGGTCCGCGACCTCACCGAACTCCTGCTCACCCACAGCAGTACGGACGCCCACCTCGCCACCGACCTCACCACCTGGCTCACCACCCATGCTGCGGCCCTCGGCGTTCAGCTGGACCACAGCACGGTGAGCAACGAGGTCGGCGGCAACGCCCAGGCCAGGAACGTGATCCAGGGCCGGGACTTCAGCGGGACGATCAACATGGGCATGTGACACCGGAGGATGCCGTTCGGGCTGGTGCGGCCGCAGCCGGGGCGCTGTCACCGGGCCTGACGGTTCAGGAACGTCGATCCCGGGTCAGGTACCAGGTGCCCGCCACCACGGTCAGCGCGAACAGCAGCAGTCCGCCGCCCATCGCCGCCAGCAGCCAGACCCGGCCCGCAAGCCCGAGCGAGCCGCTGAGCGAGACCTGGAGCGACCCGATCGCGAACGCGATCGCCGCCGTGAAGACGGCGACCAGTTCCACCGCCCGCACGGTGGCGCTCTGCAGGGTGTGCCGGACCTCCTGGTTCGAGGCCTCCTGCTGGTCCCACAGATGCTGCTGGCGCGCCGTCCAGTTGGCCCGGTTCCAGGCGTCGAGGATCGCTTCCCGTTCGCGCCGGTACTGCTCCTGGAGCAGGGCGTGGCTGTTCCGGTTGCCCTGTGCCGGGAGCAGGCGCAGCGCGTCGTCGATGCTGGACAGGGCTCCGTCGTGCCGGTCGGTGAGCCGGCGGCCGACCGCCAGCCGGAAATGGAAGACGTGGTCCGTCGGGAACTCCCGGACTGCCTGCTCGGCCCGCTCGCGGAGCAACTCGCCCTGCCCATCGAAGGGTCGGGCGGCAACCAGCGCGTTCAGGCAGATGTCCACCACCTCGCGGGTTCGCTCCGGAGAGGCCCAGGCCGCGTCCAGGAGTTCGACGGCGTAGACGGCTGTGGTCGCCCGGCTGCCGAGCGCTGCGAACGCCAGCAGCGCATTGAAGAGCGGTTCGCCGTCCAGGGGTTGTCGGCTGAGCGGGGCGGCCTCCAGGAACCTGCGCAGCTCGTCGAAGTTGTAGTTGGCCCGCAACTTGCCCGCGTGGTACCAGGTGGCGAATGCTGCGGCCGGGCCGCGGTCCGGGTCCGCGCGCAACCGGTCGGCTGCAGCTGAGAGTTCTGTGACCGACTCGACGCTGTCCCGGGTGATGAAGCCGTAGCCGAGAGCCCAGCGCCCACTGACCGCCTGCCGGTGCTCGGCGGCCACGTGCTCGGTCAGCCACTGCCCGCACGCTGCCGCCGTCAGCACGGTCGGCCGGGCCAGCAGGCGCAGTCGCCAGTAGCGGTCGGCGCAGATCAGGAAGGGGTCGCCGACGAAGTCGGCGCTGTTGACCGAGAAGGTGGGCAACTCGCCGTCCCGCACCAGCTCCTCGGCCACCGACTCGCAGGTGCGGTCGAGTTCTCGGGAGTCTCCGCCGGTCAGTCGGGTCAGTTGTTCCCGTACCAGGGTGTGATCCATCGGTCCCCCTCCGCCGCCTGTCCGCTGCTGACCAGTTGTGCTTATCACGGCGGATCGCGGCGGCGGAGGAAGATCGGGTGAATCGGGTCGGTGGTGCGGGGTGGGTCAGTTGTTCTGTGCGGCGTCGGAGTCGGCCGCTGCGGCGGCGCTGTCCGCGGCGTCGACCTTCTGCTGCATCTCGCCGAGCTGCTTGGCCGCGCCGCCTGCGCTGTCGGTGGTGGCCGGGGTGGTGGTGGCGGCGGGGGTGCTGCCGGAGCCCGTACCGGTGCCCGTGCTGCCGCCGGCGGTGGACCCGCCGCCGCAGGCCGTCAGGCTGAGCGAGGCGATCACGGCGGCGGTGGCGAGCCCGGCGGCTCGGCGGATCGAGCGAGCGGTCACTGTGCGGTGCCGGTGCCGGTGCCGGTGCTCAGGCCCTGGGAGCCGCACCAGGTGGAGACCGCGTTGAGGTCGCTCTGGCGCTGGGTGAGCGTCGGAACCAGGCTCTTGCGGTAGGTGAGCCGGTCGTTGAGGTAGGTGTAGACGGCGGTGTGGCCGGCGGTCTTCGCGTCGTCCACGCGCTGCTGGAGCCGGGCGATCGAGCCGGCCTCGGTGACCGGGCCGTTGAGGCGGTTCAGGGCGTTCTGGATCCGGGTCTCGGTCTTCGGCAGCCGCTTGCAGATGGCCTTCGCGCCGTCGCTCTGCGGGGCGGGCAGCGTCTTGACGGTCGGCGTCGCCGCGGGGGAGGCGGCCTGCGCCGGGCCGGCGAACGCGAACAGGGTGCCGCCGAGGGCGAGTGCGCCGACCGTGGCGGCGGCCTTGCGGTAGGTGTGCATGGTCGTGTCCTTCAGTTGCCGGGATGGGCAGATCCGGCCGGGCCTGTGCGGTCCGGCTGAACAGGACGGTAGGGCGCCTCCTTGTGGTTTCTTTGTGAGTCGGTGTGAGTCGGTGCGCGATCTGGTTCGCCGGCCTCAGGAGCCCGCGAAGCCGATCCAGTCCCGCCGGGCCGGCAGTGGCAGGGTCGGCGCGTCGCCGCTGATCAGCGGCAGCCTGACCTCGATCCGGCAGCCGTGGCCGTCGGGTGGCGCGGTGACGTTCACCGTGCCCCGGTGCAGCGCGACCTGCTGGGCGACCAGGGTCAGCCCGAGGCCCGAGCCGGGGCTGTCCCGCCGCCGGTGGAACCGGTCGAAGACGGCGGCGCGCTCCGCGACCGGGATGCCCGGGCCGTCGTCGTCCACGGTCAGCACGGCCTGTTGGCCGTCCTGGTGCAGGCCGAGCGTGATCCTGGGCGGCCGGTCGGGCCGTCGGCCGTGCACGGCGGCGTTCAGCAGCAGGTTGTCGCAGACGATCCGCAGGCCGGCCTCCCAGCCGTGCACCCGCAGCCCGGCCGGCCCGGGGCCGGTCATCGAGATCGCGAGGTCCGGCCGGCGGCGGCGCAGCTCGGCCACGGCCGCCGCGGCCGGCTCGGCCAGGTCGAGCGGCCCGAACGCCTCCTCCTCGACCAGGTCGCCGCGGGCCAGCGTGCGCAGCGCGGTGAGCAGGTCGAGCAGGCGGCGGTGGTCGTCGCGCAGGTCGGCCAGGATCTCGTCGCGCTCGGCGGGCGGCAGCTCGGGGTGCGCGCTGAGCACGTCGAGGTTGGTCTGCAGGCCCATCAGCGGGGTGCGCAGCTCGTGCGAGGCGGCGGCCGAGAACGAGCGGGCGGTCTCCAGCGCCTGCCTGGTCCGGTCCGCCTGCTCGTCGTAGCGGGCCAGCGCGGTCTCCAGGGCGAGGGCGAGTTCGTCCACCTCGCGGACCCCGCTGGGCTGGTAGCCGAAGTCGGCCGCGCCGGCCTTCGGGTCGAGCGCGGCCGCCCGCCGGCCGAGCCGGCTGAGCGGGGCGGTGGCGCGGCGGGCCAGCCCGTAGCCGAGCAGTCCGGAGACCGGCGCGGCCAGCAGGGCGGCCAGCAGGATCCGCCCGCGCACCGCGGCGACCTGCGGATTCGTCGCGGAGCTCGGGGCCGCGACCCAGAGCGTGCCGGGGTTCGCGCCGCTCACCTGGCGGGCCAGCACCTGCCAGCTGCGGCCGTCGGAGTCCACCGTGACCGGGCCGGTCACGCCGGACGGGCCGGGCGCGGGCAGCGCCGCCGGACCGGGCAGTGGGCCGCCCTGGGTGACCACGGCGCCGTTGGCGTCCACCACCCGGACGCCGACGTCCAGCGCGTCGTTGAGCACGCTGCGGCGCTGGTTCTGCTCGATCCTGGTCCGGCCCTGCTGGTCGGCGGTCAGCAGCGTGCGGGCGGCCGGCAGCACCGCGGCCGCGCGATCGCGCAGCCTGGCGTCCTGCTGGGCGCGCAGGTCGTGGCTGACCAGGCCGAGCAGCAGCGCGCCCGCGCCGAGCACGAGCAGCGGCACGATGAGCGCGGCGCCGATCGCGATCCGGGTGGCCAGGCTCATCGAACCGGGCTTGATCCGGCGTCCGTTCGTCCGGTGGCCGCTCGTCCGGCGTCCGCTCATCTCTTCACCGGGCCCTCTCGCCGCTGCGGCTCGGGTGACCGCTGAGGCTCGGGCAGGCGCAGCACGAAACCCACCCCGCGCACGGTGTGGATCAGCCGGGAGCGGCCGCCCTCCTCCAGCTTGCGCCGCAGGTAGCTGACGAAGGTGTCCACCGCGTCGGTGCGCACCTCGAAGTCGTAGCCCCAGACCCGCTCCAGCAACTGGTCACGGGTCAGCACCAGGCCGGCGTTGCGGGCCAGGTACTCCAGCAGCTCGAACTCGCGCCGGGTCAGTCGCACCGGCATGCCGTCCCGGCGCACCTCGCGGGTGGCCGGCTCGATCTCCAGCGGTCCGACCCGCAGCACGTCCGTCCCCGCGCCCGGGCCGGACGGCGGACGGCGGCGCAGCAGCGCGTGCAGCCGCAGCACCAGCTCCTCCAGTGCGAACGGCTTGACCAGGTAGTCGTCCGCCCCGGCCTGGAGCCCGGCCACCCGGTCGGCCAGCTCGTCCAGCGCAGAGAGCATCAGCACGGGCACGTCGCTGCCCTGCTCGCGCAGCCGACGGCAGACCTCGGTGCCGGACAGGTCGGGCATCGAGACGTCGAGCACGACGACGTCCGGCGGTTCGGTGGCGAGCTCCTCCAGCGCGGCGACGCCGCCGTCGGCGGTGCGCACGGCGAAGCCGCTGAGCCGCAGGCCGCGCCCCAGTGAGCGGCGGATCGTGTCGTCGTCGTCCACTACCAGCACCGTCCCGGTGCTGTCACCGCCGGCCATCGGCTCTCTCCTCGCGCTCCTCGCGCTTCTCGCTGACTCCCGGCCACTCGCCGGGGTGCCCACGGTGGCACGGGCTGATGAGAGTTTTCTCATCGAACTCCGGGGCAGCAGAGGAAGGGGGCCTGTCGGCCCGGAACCGGGCGCCGAGCCGTCGGCGTCCCTGTCAGCAGATCACCGTGCACCACGGGTCGTGGCCGTCACGACCGACATGATCGGAGAGCAAGGACTGCATCATGGGCATCGTCAGCTGGATCATTCTCGGCCTGCTCGCCGGGGGCATCGCCAAGCTGCTGCTGCCCGGGCGTGACCCGGGGGGCATCTTCGTCACCACGCTGATCGGCATCGCGGGGTCGTTCGTCGGAGGCTGGCTCTCCACGCGCTTCCTGCACCGGCCGGTCGCCACGCACTTCTTCGACCTGGCGACCTGGGGCTCGGCCATCGCCGGGTCGCTGGTGCTGCTGATCATCTACCGGATCTTCTTCGGCAACTCCCGCGACCGGCGCTGACTCCGGCACCGCGCTCAGCCTCGGCCGGACTGCCTTGGCCTGACTGCCTCGGCCGGACTGCCTGGCCCGGACCGCCTCGCCCGGACCGCTCCGCGCAGCTGCCTTGTGCCGTCGACAGCACAAGGCAGCTGCGCACCGCCGCTAACAGGCGTCCCAGTCCAACTCGCCGACCCAACGCGGGAACTCCTCCCAGGGCGTCAATCA
>NZ_JBWXUE010000006.1:0-17071 GCF_057158765.1 Kitasatospora sp. NEAU-69 | reverse complement strand
CTCTTTCGGGGGTGTGTTTTGGGGCGGGAAAAAAAAAGGGGAGCCTCCCCACCGCCGCTAACAGGCGTCCCAGTCCAACTCGCCGACCCAGTGCGGCAGCTCCTCACGGGCCGCCAGCCAGTCGCCCGGCACGCCGGCGATCCCGGTCCGGGCGGCGACCACGCCGGCCGCGATGGCGCAGGTGGTGTCCATGTCGCCCCAGCCGCCCAGCGTGGTCCAGATCGCCTCGGGCAGGTCGTCCAGTTGCCCGGCGGCGGCCCAGAGCGCGAACGGCACGGTGTCCTGGGCGGAGATCTGCAGGCCGGACCCGAGCACCACCGCCGCGTGCCGCACGCTCGCGCTGTCGGGCATCCGCGCGGCGATCCGCAGGCCGGAGCGCACCTCGCTCTCCGGTATCAGATCGGCCACGGTCGCGAGCAGTTCGGAGCGGTCGGGGGCCGCCGACCCACGACTGCGGACGGCCAGAGCGGTCGCCACCGCCACGGCCACCGCGCCCGCCGCGGCCTCGGCGTGGAAGTGCGTGGTCATGGCGGAGAGCCTGGCCTGCTCGGCGATCTCGGTCAGCTCGATGCCCGGGTCGGCGGCGAACCAGGCGCCCAGCGGCGCGATCCGCATCGCGGCGCCGTTGCCGTGCGAGCCCTGGCCGCCGAAGAGCCCGGAGGTGACGGTCCGCCAGTCGGCGCCCTGCTTGATCGCGCGCAGCACCTGGTGCATCGACGGGCCGTACTTGCGACCGGGGTCGGCCGTGTAGTCCTCGGCGAAGTCCTGGGCGAGCACGTCCGGTTGGACCTCGCCGTGGCGCACCAGGTGGCGCACCAGGACCAGGGCCTGCGCCGAGTCGTCGGTCCACTCCCACGGCCCCGGGCGGACGGCGCGCGCGGCCAGCTCGGTCTCCGCCTCGTCGCGGGACAGCCGGAACCAGCGGTCGCCGAAGGCGTCGCCGAGTGTGAGTCCCTGCAGGCTGTCGAAGGCTGGGGTGGGCGCGGGCACGGTCTGCTCCAGGTCTTGGTGTGGTCGAGTCCCTGATTCTGCCCGGTCGAACGGCACGGCCACGAACGGATTTTCGCCGTGCCGGGGCTCACAGCCGAACGAGGGGCCGTGGCATCGGCCACGGCCCCTCGCTCACCTGCTGCTCACCTGCTGCTCAACTCATGCCCGACTGCTGTGCAGTCGCTGTTCTGACCGATCGTCAGGAGGCGTTGAGCGCGGTGTCGTCGATCACGAAGCTGGTCTGGGCGGAGGAGGAGTTCTCCACGCCGTTGAACTTCAGCGTGACGCTCTTGCCGGCGTAGGAGGAGAGGTTGAACGTCTTCTGCACGTAGCCGTTGTTGGCGTTCAGGTTGCTGTAGGTGGCCAGCGTGGTGCCGTTGGCCGAGACGGTCAGCTTGTCGGCCGCGGTGGTGCCGGTCTTCGCGGTGTCGATGTGCAGCCAGAAGCTGAGGCTCGCGGAGCAGCCGGCCGGGATGGTGACGGTCTGCGTGATGCTGTCGGTGTGGGCGGCGCCGTAGCCGTCCAGCCAGGCGTCCCAGCTGCCGCTGTGGGCGGGCTCGCTGATGGTGTCGTTGTTGATGACGCCGGCGGTGGCGGTCCACGGGGAGGCGCTGCCGGTCTCGAAGCCGGGGTTGCCGAGCAGCTGGCCGCTGCCGGTGCAGCCGCCGCCGCTGGTGCTGACGGTCCAGCCGAACGAGGCGCTACCGGTGGCACCGGTGGAGTCCTTGGCGGTGACCGTCACCGAGTAGCTGCCCGCGGTGCTCGCGGTGCCGGAGATCAGGCCCGAGGAGCTGATCGACAGGCCGGTCGGCAGGCCGGTGGCCGAGTAGGTCAGGGTCTGGCCGCTGGCCGAGTCGGTGCCGGAGACCTGCAGGCTGACCGAGCTGCCGGTGGTGGTGGACTGGCTGCCGGGGCTGTTCACGGTGACCGTGTTGCCGCCGGTGCTGCCGCCGTTGGTGAAGGCGGCGGTGCCGTTCGGGGTGCCCCAGCCGGTCGGGCCGTCGTAGCCCGGGCCCGCGGTGCAGAGGTAGGTCGGCGAGCAGCTGCCGTTGTTGCCGCTGGTCACGTCGTTCAGGTTGCCCGTGTGGGCGTACGGGTACGAGGACGGGTACGTGCCCGCGGCCGGGGTGCCCGCGTCGGCGTAGACCGAGGCGATGATCGGCGAGGAGGCGCTGGTGCCGCCGTACACGTTCCAGCCCGAGCCGCCGTAGGTCTGGTAGACCGCGACACCGGTGGCCGGGTCGGCGACCGCGGAGACGTCCGAGACGGTGCGGTTGGAGCAGCCGCTGTCCTTCTGCCAGCTCGGCTTGGGGTCGTAGGCGGAGCAGCCGGAGCCGGTGCCCTCGGTGCTGCTGGTGTTCCAGACCGACTCGCTCCAGCCACGGGAGTTGGAGGCGGTGCTCAGCGAGGTGCCGCCGACCGAGGTGACGTACTGGGACGAGGCCGGGTACTCGGCGCCGTAGCCACCGTCACCGGCGGAGACGGTGATAGCCACGCCCGGGTGGTTGAAGTACTGGCTGTCCGAGCTGGTGTCGGTGGAGTCCTCGGACCCGCCGTAGCTGTTCGAGACGAACTTCGCGCCCTGCGAGACGGCCTGGTTCACCGCGGTGCCCAGGTCGCTCATGTTCGCCGAGGTCGCCTCGACCAGGATGATGTGCGCGTTCGGCGCGACGGCCGAGACCATGTCCAGGTCCAGCGAGATCTCACCGGCCCAACCCGAGTCGGCGGTCGGGTAGTTGGTGCTGCCGTCCTCGGCGATCTTCTTGAAGCAGCCGTTCGCCGTGGTGCAGGCCGGCAGGCCGTACTGGGACCGGTAGGTCGCCAGGTCCGACTCGGCGTTGGGGTCGTCCTGCGCGTCGACGATCGCGACGGTCTGGCCGCTGCCGCCGTTCGCGGGCAGGTTGTACGCGCTCTTCAGGTCGCTCGGGCCGTAGCCGGACGGCGTGGCGTTCGGCGACACGGCGTGCAGGGCGAACGCGTGCGGCTGCGTCGCGTCGGTGCGGGCCAGCGCGAGGCAGGCCATCTGACCGGGGTGCGTCGGCGCGGCACAGACGTGCTTGACGCCGACGTTGCTGCCGGCCAGGGTGCTCGTCCGGTCGGCGGCGTGGGCGGCGGGTGCGAGCAGGCCGAGGACGGCCAGGCCCATGGCCGGCAGAGTGGCGGTGACCGCGCGCAGGGTGCGCGAGCGTGGCCCGGCAGAGGTATGTGTGCGCAAGACGGAACCCTTCGTGGGGGTCGGGGTCGCAGCTCGCCGGTATCAGGTGGGGCCGGCGAGGGTGGCGCGCCCGGTACTGGTGGATCTCGGCACGTGCGGACGGCCCGTGGCTGAGCGCCTCGGGCCGTGCTGAACCCGCGCGAGTGCATGGCACGCGAGTGGGGGAGCTGTGGTGCAACCGGCCCGTGGTGCGGTCGGCTCTGTCGTGGTCCGGCGCGCGAGAGGTGCGGCGGCGCCGGGGCCGCGCCGAGTCGGCGCGGGAGTGCAGAGCGGTGCAAGCGGTGCAGACGGTGCAGAAGTGCAGTGCAGTGCAGAGCGGTGCAGGACGATGCGCGGTGCAGGGGCGCTGTTCAGCGGGCGTGGCGGCCGCCAAGGGCGGGGCGCGCACGCGTGGTGGGGGAGTGGAGCGCTGAACAAGAGGCCCGACTGTCAAGGGCATGACAGCACGTGCCCCGCACCAGTCCGCTCGGCGGGCTGATGCGGGGCTGACGCTAGTGGGCGTTCACCACGAGCGGCAAGGCGAGGTCAGGATCCTTTACCTGCCCGATGCAAGGATTACGGCTATCAGTGGGACCTGGTGGGACGCGGGGTTCTGGTGACTCGCCAGCCAACTCGGCAGCTCACTCACCCACCCTCGCATCCGCCGTCCCGCCGGTCGCTACTGCGGCTTGCCGGCGGCGGCCGGCTGCGCGTCGCCCTTGCCCCAGCGGCCGGTCAGGCCGGCCAGCAGCAGCGTCCAGAGCCCCTCCAGATCGGCCGTCGCACGCTTCTCGTCGGCCCACTCGGCCGCGTGCGCCGGGTCGTGGAAGTGCGCGGTCGCCTGGAACACGGCGTGGGCCGCGGTCGGCACGTGAACCGGCGTGAACTCGCCCTGCCAGATCCCGTCCTGAATGATCACCGCGATCTGCCCGGTCAGCGTCTCCACGTGCGCGGCGACCGTGTCACTGTGCTCGCCGACCAGTGTCAGGTACGTCTCGAAGAGCTGCGGGTCGCTCAGTGCCTTCTTCCGCTTCGCCGTGAAGAGCGTGGTCAGCCAGCGGTGCAGCCGCTCGCCCGCCGGGCCGCTCTCGACCGTGATCGACTGCAGGCTGTCGTGCGCCTGGTCGAGCCAGCGCTGGGTGACCGCCTCGCGCAGCGCCGCCTTGCTGGGGAAGTGCCGGTAGACGCTGCCGTGGCTGACGCCGAGGTCGCGCGCGATGTCGACCACGGTGGCCTTGCCCGGGCCGAACCGTCGCAGGACGTCCTCCGCCGTGCTCAGGATCTGCTCGCGCGTCAGTGCGCTCTCGGAGGTCACGGAGGTACGTCCTTAGGGTTGTCGCATTGGTGGGGCCGGCGGGTCCGGTGGGCCAGGGCGCGGGGGAAACCCGCTGCTGGGCCACTGCCGAGGCTACCCGGGGCCCGGACGCCCCGGCAGCGCAGCCCCGGCCCGGTTCGGTCACTTCTCGCTGTCGAGGCTGTGCATCTGCGCGGCGGCGTACCGGTCGCCGGCCGCGGCTCCGGCGGGCACGGCCGCCTCGATGGCGGCGAGGTCGGCGTCTTCGAGCCGGACGTCGAGCGCGCCGAGCGCCTCAGTCAGGCGCTCGCGGCGCCGGGCGCCGACCAGCGGCACGATGTCCGCGCCGCGCGAGGCGACCCAGGCGATCGCCACCTGCGCGACGCTGGCGCCCCTGGCCTCGGCGATCGCCCGCAGCGCCTCGACCAGCGTGAGGTTGTGGGCCAGGTTCTCGCCCTGGAAGCGCGGGCTGGCGCCACGGAAGTCGGTGGCGGCCAGCGGGCGGTCGGTGGACCAGTGGCCGCTGAGCAGTCCGCGCGAGAGCACGCCGTAGGCGGTGACGCCGATGCCCAGCTCGCGGGCGGTGGGCAGCACCTCGGCCTCCAGGCCACGGGAGAGCAGCGAGTACTCGATCTGCAGGTCGCTGATCGGGTGCACGGCGGCGGCCCGGCGCAGCGTGGCGGGGCCGACCTCGGAGAGGCCGATGTGCCGGACGTAGCCGGCCTTCACCAGATCGGCGATGGCGCCGATGGTCTCCTCGATCGGGACGTTCGGGTCCAGCCGGGCCGGGCGGTAGATGTCGATGTGGTCGGTGCGCAGGCGGCGCAGCGTGTAGGCGAGCGCGGTCTTGGTCGCGGCGGGGCTCGCGTCGTAGCCGAGCCAGGCGCCGTCCGGGCCGCGCTGGGCACCGAACTTCACGCTGATCTGGACGGCCTCGCGGTCGCGGCCGCGCAGCGCTTCGTGGATCAGCAGCTCGTTGTGGCCCATGCCGTAGAAGTCGCCAGTGTCGATCAGGGTGACGCCCGCGTCGATGGCGGCGTGGATCGTGGCGATGCTCTCGGCCTCGTCGGCCGGGCCGTAGAGGTCGGACATGCCCATCGCGCCGAGGCCGATGGCGGAGGTGATCGGGCCGGAGCGGCCGAGTCGGCGGGTGGTGACGGTGGTCATGCGGGGGCTCCTGGGGGAAGCGGGTCGAGTGTGAGTGATGTGGCTGAGGGCAGCGTTGATGAGGGCGGTGCAGGTGAAGGCAGTGCGGGGTGGGGCTTGGAGTGCCTTCGCGGACAAGTTTGGCATGACGGATGACAGATTTCAATATCTGTCATCCGTCAGCTGTCAGTCGTCATCTGTCACCCGCCGGACGTCAGTCGACCGCGCCCCCCGTCCGCCATCCGAGTGCGCACCAACTTTCGCTCCGTGCAGCCCTCTTGACGGCGCATGGTCACCTCCTTAGCGTTTGCTTTTGATCAGTTCCGTTTGGTTTTTCCTGAGGTGCGCGCGCAATCCACCAGCCGTCAACGTCCCGGGAGGGCAGCCCCCGATGCCAACCGTTCCCCCCGTACTGCGCCGATGGACGAGGGCGGCCGCACCGGCCGCCCTCGTGCTCTGCCTCGCCCTGGTCACCGGCGGCGTCCCCGCCGCCCAGGCCGCCACCACTGCGCAGGCCGCCACCACCGCGCCCGCCCACGCCGCCAAGGCTGCCGCGATCGCGCCCACCGCGATCACCGTCGACGCGAACTCGCCCGGCCGCACCTTCGACGGCGTCGGCGCGATCAGCGGCGGCGGCGGCAACTCGCGCCTGCTGCTCGACTACCCCGAGCCGCAGCGCAGCCAGATGCTCGACTACCTCTTCAAGCCCGGCTACGGCGCCGCGCTCCAGATCCTCAAGGTCGAGATCGGCGGCGACACCAACTCCACCGACGGCGCCGAGTCCTCGATCGAGCACACCCGCGGCAACATCGACTGCGACAACGGCTACGAGTGGTGGCTGATGGAGCAGGCCAAGGCCCGCAACCCCGGGATCAAGCTCTACGCGCTCTCCTGGGGTGCCCCCGGCTGGATCGGGAACGGCAACTTCTGGTCCCAGGACACGATCGACTACCTGGTCTCCTGGCTCGGCTGCGCCAAGCAGCACAACCTGCCGATCGACTACATCGGCGGCTGGAACGAGCGCGGCTACAACGCCGCCTGGTACGAGAACCTGCACGCCACGCTCGCCGCCGACGGCTACGGCGCGACCAAGGTGGTCGGCGCCGACGACAACTGGACGATCGCCACCGCGATGCAGAGCGACAGCGTGCTGAAGAACGCCGTCGACATCGTCGGCGTCCACTACCCGTGCGGATACATGTCCGCGATGACCAGTTGCAGCAGCACGCCCGACGCGCAGGCCACCGGCAAGCAGCTCTGGGCGAGCGAGAACGGCTCCGAGGACGCCGACACCGGCGCCGCCCCGATGGCTCGCGCGATCAACCGCGGCTACCTGGACGCGAAGATGACCGCCTTCATCAACTGGCCCGTGGTCGCCGCGCTCTACCCCAACCTCGGCTTCAACACGATGGGCCTGATCACGGCGAACCAGCCCTGGTCCGGCGCCTACCAGGTCTCCCGCAGCGCCTGGGCCACCGCCCAGACCACCCAGTTCACCGCCCCCGGCTGGAAGTACCTGGACACCGCCTCCGGCTACCTGGCTGGCAACCGCGCCAACGGCAGCTACGTCAGCTACGCCGCGCCCGACCGCAGCGCGTGGAGCACCGTCTTCGAGACCATGGACGCCACCGCCGCCCAGACCGTCACGTTCCAGGTGGCGAACAACCTGCCGGCCGGCGCACTGCACGTCTGGTCCACCGACTTCTCCAGCAACGCCGCGACCGCGCACCTGGTGCCCGGCCCCGACCTGACCGCGAGCGGCGGCACCTACCAGCTGACCCTGCAGCCCGGCCACCTCTACACCGTCACGACCACCACCGGCCAGGGCGCGAGCACCGCGGACAGCACCGCCCCGCAGCGCGGCCTGCTCGCCCTGCCGTACAGCGACAGCCTGGCGGGCACCGCGACCGGCCAGGAGGCGCGCTACTTCAGCACCATGAACGGCGCGTTCGAGACCGAGCCGTGCGCCGGCGGCCGGGCGGGCAACTGCCTGCGCCAGCAGGCGCCGACCACGCCGATCCGCTGGACCGACGAGTCCGCCGACCAGCCGTACGCGACCATGGGCGACCTGAGCTGGAGCAACTACACGGTCAGCGCGGACGTGCTGCTCGAACACTCCGGCACCGCCGAGCTGCTCGGTCGGGTCGGCACCCAGGGCCGCAACAACAACGGCCTGAACGCGTACAACCTGCGGGTCGGCGACGACGGCAGCTGGACCCTGCTGAAGAGCGACACCAGCTGGGCCTTCACCACCCTGGCCAGCGGCACCGTCCCGGCGCTCGGCACGAACACCTGGCACCACGTGTCACTCGGCTTCCAGGGCAGCACGCTCACCGCGAAGCTGGACGGCAGCACGCTGGCGACCGTGACCGACGGCAGCTACCCGGCCGGCCAGATCGCGCTCGGCACCGGCGGCTACTACAACGCGCAGTTCAGCAACCTGTCGATCACGCCGAACACCCCCGCCGCCCCGCAGGACGGCGTCTACACGCTGGCGAACGCCAACAACGGCCAGCTGCTGGACGCCTCGAACCAGGGCACCGCCAACGGCACGCCGATCATCCAGTGGCCGTCCGACGGCGGCGCCAACCAGCAGTGGCGGCTGACCTCGACCGGCGACGGCTACTACACGATCACCGGCGTGGCGAGCGGCAAGGCACTGGACGTGCCGAACGCCAGCGCCGTCCCGCAGACCCAGCTCGACCTGTGGTCCGCGAACGGCGGCACCAACCAGCAGTGGCTGCTGGTCCCGGCCGCCGGTGGCGGCTACACGCTGGAGTCGCGCTCGGACGGCCAGCTCGCGGACGTCAACGGTGGCTCGCTGCTGATGGGCGCCCAGGTGATCCAGTGGCCGCCCACCGGCGGCACGAACCAGCGCTGGCAGCTCACCAAGATCGGCTGAGCCCCCGAAGCCCTGAGCCCCTGAGCCCCCGAAAGCCCAGCGCCCGCCCGCCGACCACCCCGGTCGGCGGGCGGTTCGCGTTCAGGACGGGTCCTAGTCGGTCACCCGGCTCTGGTTCTCGTACGCCAGCTCCAGGTACTCCGGGTGCCGCTCCATCCAGCCGCGGATGAACGGGCAGGTCGCCAGCACCGCCACCCCGCGCCCGCGCGCGTCGTCCAGCACCGCCCGGGCCAGCGCCCCGCCGATCCCCTGCCCCTCGAACCGCGGCTCGACCACGGTGTGCGGGTAGACCACCAGCCCCTCGCTGCGCATGTACGTGGCGAAGCCGGCCTGTTCGCCGTCCAGCTCCGCCACGAAGCGGTGTTCCGCCGGAATGTCCCGGACGACCACGGTCATTCGACTCTCCTCTTTTTGACGTCACGTTTCCTGACGGCTCTTCAGCCCCACTTCTTCGCCCAGTCATCATCCGCGATCGCCGACCGCGCCGCACCCGAACCGGATACTGTTCGAGGTTCGGCCCGGTCCGGTACGGACGGCTGATCCGGCTGTCACCCATCCGGCGTGGATCCGCTCGAGGATGGCGATTCGCCCTGCCGAAGCGCCCCAGCAGGTCCATCGTGGAGAGGTGGGCGCGATCGGGTGACCGCGCCCCACCCGCCGGTCCGTCCCGTACGGCTCCGAACCGCGCGGCGCCGCCGGACGCGCCCCGGCGCCCGCACCGCACGCCCCCCGGGCGCCCCGCGCCGTTCCGCGGTCCGGCCTGCGGAGTAAGGGCCACCTCGCAGGAGTGTGGAGCGTTCTTCTAGGCTCGCTTCGGCTCTCATTGCCACAGTGGCCCCCACCCCGCCAGCCGGAGGTCACTGCCCACGGGGCTCCGGTCGGTCCGGAGTCGCCGAAACCAGCGAGGAGGACGAATGTCGAGCAGCCGTTCCATCGCACCGCTCACCCCGCGGCCACCAGCCGCCGTAGCCGCCGCATCCGCGACCAGACGAGCAGCAGGTCCGACCGGCGCCCGTGCCTGTCAGGCCATCCGTCCGCTGAGTACGCGAAGCCGCCGCGGAGGTGCCGAGTGAGCCCGAATACCACCACCAGCCCGGCCGGCCCAGCCCCAGCCCAGGCGGCCCCCGCGCCGGCGTCCGGATCCGCGTCGGGGTCGGCGTCCGCGTCGACGACCGCCGACGCGGACGCCGACGGTCCGGGAGCCGCCGCCCCCAGGCCGGAGCCGCTGCCCGGGGTGCCGCGTGCGCTGACCACCAAGGCCCGCACGCTCTCCGCCGCGGTCCGCAGCCGCTGCGCCGACCTGGCCAGGATCGAGTCCCCGACCGGTGACGCGAAGCGGCTGAACGCGCTCGCCGAGGAGCTGTCGGCCGGCTACCGGGCGACCGGCGCCGAGGTCAGCCGGGAGAAGGGCGCGGCCGGCGACCACCTGCTGCTGCACTGGCGCGGCCAGGACGAGAGCCTCCCGCACCTGCTCTTCGTCGGGCACCACGACACCGTCTGGCCGGCCGGCACGCTCGCCGACTGGCCGGTGATCGAGCACGACGGAGTGCTCAGCGGCCCTGGCGTGCTCGACATGAAGGCCGGTCTGGCCCTTCTCGAAGGCGCCTTCGCCCTCCTCGCCGACCTCGGCCTGCGCCCGCACCGCTCGGTGCGCGTCGTGGTGGTCGCGGACGAGGAGGTCGGCAGCCCGGACGGCCGCCGCGTGGTGGAGCGCCAGCTCCCCGGCGCCGCCGCCGTCCTGGGCCTGGAACCGCCGCACGAGGACGGTCGGCTGAAGACCGCGCGCCGGGGCGTCAGCCGGGTCAGGCTCACCGTCACCGGCCACGAGGCGCATGCCGGCAACCACCCCGAGGACGGCACCTCGGCGGTGGACGAGCTGGTCGACCAGCTCGTCGAGATCCGCGACCAGCTCGGCCACCAGCCGGGCACCGAGCTGAACACCGGCCGGATCCGCGGCGGCACCAGGGCGAACGTGATCGCCGGGCAGGCCGAGGCCGAGCTGGGCCTGCGCTTCTCCACCCCGGAGGCGCAGCGCAGCACGCTGGACACGCTGGCCCACCTGACCGCGCTGCGCCCGGGCGCGCTGGTGACCACCGAGGTGCTCTCCAGCCGGCCGGCCTGGCCCGAGCGCGCGGACGGCAACGCGCTGCTGCGCCACGTGCGCAGCCTGGCGGCCGCGCTCGGGCAGCAGCTGGACGGCGCACCGGCAGGCGGGGCGGGTGACACCAACCTGGCCGGCGCCCGCGGCCTGCCGACGCTGGACGGGCTGGGCGCGGTCGGAGCCGGCCCGCACGCGCGGGACGAGCGGATCGAGCTGGACCAGCTGGCGCCGCGGATCGCGCTGCTCGCCGGACTGCTCGCGGTCCCGCTGCCCAGGCTGCGCGCCTGAGTCGTACCACCGCCTGACGGGGGCGGGCCCGGATCCGGGCCCGCCCCTGGCGCATTTCCCGGAACAGTTCTCCGCAAGATCCGGGGAGTCCTTGTCACCGGTAGGCCGTTGGCTACACAATGGAACCGACCGAACGGTCAGTCGGGAGGAGTCGTCATCGTGGCAGTGCCCACCGAATCCACGCAGCCCATGGGGCCCAGCGGGCCCGCGGAGCCCAGTGAGCGCTTCGAGGCCGTGATCGCCGCCGAGCAGCGGATCGAACCGCGTGACTGGATGCCGGACGGCTACCGCGCCACGCTGATCCGCCAGATCGCCCAGCACGCGCACTCCGAGATCATCGGCATGCAGCCGGAGGGCAACTGGCTGACCCGGGCCCCCTCGCTGCGCCGCAAGGCGATCCTGCTGGCCAAGGCCCAGGACGAGGCCGGTCACGGTCTCTACCTCTACGCGGCCGCCGAGACGCTCGGCGTGGACCGCGCCGAGCTGACCGAGAAGCTGATCAGCGGCCGGCAGAAGTACTCCTCGATCTTCAACTACCCGACGCTGAACTTCGCCGACGTCGGCGTGATCGGCTGGCTGGTGGACGGCGCGGCGATCTGCAACCAGGTCCCGCTCTGCCGCTGCAGCTACGGTCCGTACGCGCGGGCGATGGTGCGGGTCTGCAAGGAGGAGTCCTTCCACCAGCGCCAGGGCTACGAGCTGCTGATGACGCTGATGCGCGGCACCGAGGCCCAGCAGCGCATGGTGCAGGACGCGGTGGACCGCTGGTGGTGGCCGTCGCTGATGATGTTCGGCCCGCCGGACGGCGATTCGCCGAACACCGCGCAGTCGATGGCCTGGCGGATCAAGCGGCACACCAACGACGAGCTGCGCCAGCGCTTCGTCGACATGACCGTGCCGCAGGCCGAGCACCTCGGCGTGACGCTGCCCGACCCGGCGCTGAGCTGGAACGAGCAGCGCGGCAGCTGGGACTTCGGCGAGCCCGACTGGGCCGAGCTGCAGCAGGTGATCAAGGGCAACGGCCCGTGCAACACGCAGCGGGTCGACCGCCGCCGCGCCGCCCACGAGGACGGTGCCTGGGTCCGCGAGGCCGCCCTGGCGTACGCGGCGAAGCAGAAGGAGCCGCAGTAATGCCCGACCAGTCCTGGCCGCTCTACGAGGTCTTCGTGCGTCCCCGGCGCGGGCTCAACCACGTGCACGTCGGTTCGCTGCACGCGCCGGACGACCGGATGGCCCTGCTGAACGCGCGCGACCTGTACACCCGCCGCAACGAGGGCGTCAGCCTCTGGGTGGTCCGTTCCGACGCGATCACCGCCTCGACGCCCGACGAGCGCGATCCGTTCTTCGAGCCGAGCGGCGACAAGGTCTACCGCCACCCGACCTTCTACGACATCCCCGAGGATGTCCCGCACATCTGACGGGGACCCACGATGACCGACAGTCACCAGAGCGACGACCACGTCTACCTCACGCTGGCCCAGCCCGATCACGAGTCCGAGGCCCGCTGGGCGTACGGCACCGGCTTCGCCGACCCGCTGCTCGGCGTGGACACCACGCTGGCACCGGACGTCGATGGAGCCGACCTCTCGCTCTACTGCCAGTTCCTCGCCGACGACGCGCTGGTGCTGTCCCAGCGGCTGATCGAGTGGTGCACCCGGGCGCCGGAGCTGGAGGAGGAGGTCGCCCTCGCGAACCTCGGCCTCGACCTGCTCGGCCAGGCCAGGCTGCTGCTCACCCGGGCCGGCCAGGCCGACGGCACCGGCCGCACCGAGGACGACTTCGCGTACTGGCGCGCCGAGCACGAGTTCCGCAACGTGCGGCTGGTGGAGGCCGAGAACGGCGACTTCGCGTTCTCGATCGCCCGCCTGCTGGTCTTCGCGACCGCCCGCGGCGCGCTCTACCGGCGCCTGGCCACCGCCGCGCCGGACGCGGTGCTGGCCGCGGTGGCCGCGCGCGGCGTCAAGGAGCTGGCCTACCACCAGGAGTACGCGGCCGCCTGGACGGTCCGGCTCGGTGACGGCACCGAGTTCTCCGCCGAGCGGATGCAGGCCGGTCTGGACGCCGTCTGGCCGCTGCTGGACGAGCTGTTCACCGGCCACGAGGTCGAACTGCGGCTCGGCCTGGACCCCGCCGCGCTGCGCGATGACGTGCTGACCGAGCTCGCCGCGGTGCTCGCCGAGGCGAAACTGGCCGTGCCGGGCGCGAAGCCGCTGGCCCGGATCGGCGGGCGGGCCGGACGCGACGGCGTGCACACCGAGGCGCTCGGCCTGCTGCTCGCCGAACTGCAGTGCGTGGCCCGGGAGCACCCGGGGGCGACATGGTGACCACGCTCGCGGCGCGCGCCGCCGCCGAGATCGCAGGCGCCGTCCCCGACCCCGAGCTGCCGATGCTCACGCTCGCCGACCTCGGTGTGCTGGCCGGCGTCGAGCAGCAGCACCCGGACTCGAACAGCGTCACGGTCTGGCTCACCCCGACGTACTCCGGCTGCCCGGCCGTCGCCGAGATGGCGGCCGACGTGCGGCTGCGGCTGCGCACCGCCGGGTTCACCGAGGTCGAGGTCCGGCTGCGGCTCGACCCGCCGTGGAGCACCGACCTGATCAGCGCCGAGGGCCGGGCCAAGCTCGCCGCCGCCGGCATCGCACCGCCCGCCCCCGGCGGTCGGCCGGCGGCCGGCGGCCTGCTCCAGCTGGGCCGCACCCGGCTCGCGGTGAGCTGCCCGCAGTGCGGGTCCGAGGACACCGAGGAGCTGTCCCGGTTCGGCTCCACCGCCTGCAAGGCCCTCTGGCGCTGCCGCGCCTGCCGTGAGCCGTTCGAACGCATGAAGGAGATCTGATGGCGACCCGCCGCGCGCAGTTCCACCCCCTGCGGATCGCCGCCGTCGACCGCCTGTGCGACGACGCGGTGGCCGTCACCTTCGACGTCCCCACCGGGCTCGCCGAGGAGTACGTCTTCCAGGCCGGCCAGTCGCTGACGCTGCGCCAGGTCACCGCCGAGGGCGCCGACGAGCGGCGCTCGTACTCGATCTGCTCGCCGGTCGGCGGCGCGCTGCGGATCGCCGTGCGCGAGGTGCCCGGCGGGCTCTTCTCCGGTCAGCTGGTGCGCCGCGCCGCGCCCGGCGACACCGTCGAGGTGCTGCCGCCCGGCGGTGCGTTCACCGCCGACCTGACCGCCCCGGCGCAGCACGTGCTGCTGGCGGCCGGCTCCGGGATCACCCCGATGCTCTCGATCGCCGGCACCGTGCTCGCCGCGCACCCCGAGGCCCGGGTGCTGCTGCTCTACGGCAACCGGAGCAGCGACACGGTGATGTTCGCCGACGAGCTGGCCGATCTGAAGGACCGCTACCTCGACCGCTTCGAGCTGGTCCACGTGCTCTCCCGGGAGGCCAGGGACGCCGAGCTGCTCAGCGGCCGGCTCGACGGCGAGCGGGTGCGGGCACTGCTCGGCGCGCTGGTGGACGTCCCGGCGGTCGGCCACTGGTGGCTCTGCGGGCCGTACGGGATGGTCGCGGACGCCCGCGCGCTGCTCGCCGAGCTCGGCGTCGCGCCCTCGGCGGTGCACCAGGAGCTCTTCCACGCCGAGGACGAGCCGGTCTCCGAGCGTCCGGTCGAGACGGTGGCGGACCCGGACAGCGTCAGCGAGGTCACCCTGGTGCTGGACGGGCGGCGCAGCACGCTGCGGCTGCCGCGCGAGCGCAGCGTGCTGGACGGCGCGCAGCACGTCCGGCCCGACCTGCCGTTCGCCTGCAAGGGCGGGGTCTGCGGCACCTGCCGGGCGCTGGTCACCGAGGGCGAGGTGGAGATGCGGCGCAACTTCGCCTTGGAGGAGAAGGAGCTGGCGGCCGGCTACGTGCTGACCTGCCAGGCCCGGCCGGTCTCCGACCGGGTGACGGTCGACTACGACGCGTGAGCCGGCTGACCGGCTAGCTGGTCGGCTAGCTGATCGGCCGGCCGGTCCACCGGCCGGCCGATCAGCTTCACGATCGCGTTCACCGCGGCCCGCCCCGCCCGGTTCGCGCCGATGGTGCTCGCCGACGGCCCGTAGCCGACCAACTGGATCCGCGGGTCGGCGACCGCCGTGGTGCCGTCCAGCCGGATCCCGCCGCCGGCCTCGCGCAGGCCGAGCGGCGCGAGGTGACCGACCTCGGGGCGGAACCCGGTGGCCCAGATCACCGCGTCCACCGCCAGCTCGGTGTCCCCCCAGGCCACACCGTGCTCGGTGAGCCGGTCGAACATCGGGCGGCGGTTCAGCACCCCGAGCTGCTGCGCCCGGCGTAGCGCGACCGACGGCCCGAGCCCGGTCACGCCGACCACGCTGCGCACCGGCAGCCCTTGGCGCACCTGTTCCTCCACCAGTGCCACGGCGGCCCGCCCGGCCTGCGGGGTGAACGGCGCGTCCCGGATCACCGGCTCGCGCCGGGTCACCCAGACCGGCTCGGCCACCGCGCCGAGCTCGGCGAGCAGCTGGATCGCCGAGGCCCCGCCGCCGACCACCACCACGCGCTGCCCGGCGAACCCGGCCGGGCCCCGGTAGTCGGCGTAGTGCAGCTGGCGGCCGGCGAACCGGCCGGGGTAGTGCGGCAGGAACGGGCGGGTCCAGGTCCCGGTCGCGTTGACCAGCGCGCGGGCCGACCAGCTGCCGGCGGTGGACTCGACCAGTAGCCGTCCGTCCGCCTCGTCCGTCACGGCCGTCACAGCCGTCACCCGCGCCGGGCGGATCACCGGGAGCGCGTGCCGGGCCTCGTACGCGGCGAAGTAGCCGGGGACCACCTCGCGGACGGGCGCCGCCGGGTCGGGGGTGGGCAGCTCGAAGTCCGGTAGGTCGTGGAAGCCGTGCACGGTGGCCATCCGCAGCGAGGGCGAGCGGTGCGCCCAGGCGCCGCCGGGCGCCGGGTCGGCGTCCAGCACGACGAAGCCGCGGTACGGCTCGAACCCGTGCCGGCGCAGGTGGTAGGCGGCCGAGAGGCCCGCCTGGCCTGCACCGATCACCAGGACGTCGACTTTGGTTGCCTCATCAACAGTCACGTTTGTGAAACATCACAAGCGTTGCCCTTTGTTCCGCCGAAAAGCTCGACCCCGACCGGTGAGCGCGGATCGGAAAAGCCGTACCGTAGGCGCATGGACGAGCAAAGCGATCATCCGCAGGGGCCGGGTGCGACGGATGACCCGGGCGCACTGGAGATCGAGGCGACGGTGGTTCTGGGCATCCGGGTCACCGACTGGCCCGCACTGCGCGCCGCCGCGATCGCGGCCGTCCAGGAGCTCGACTTCGCCGGCATCGACCCGGCCGCCCAGCGCCTGGAACTGCTGCGCGAGGTCGCCGAGGACCCGCACGCCGCGCTCGGCGCGCTGCTCCACCCGGACCGGCTGATCGGCGCGCTGCCCGGCATCGAGGCGCTCGGCGGCACGCTGGAGATCAGCACCACCGACGACTTCGCGCCGGACTTCGCCGAGCTCTTCCCGCTCGACGGCGAGGACGGCGAGGCCGGCGACTGGACCCTCACCCCGCGCACCGCCTGCCTGCTGCACACCCAGCTCCTCGCACTCGCCGACGCCGCGTACGACGACATCGAGGAGCACGGCGAGGAAGCGGTCACCGACGAGGACGAGCAGGACTGGGCCGTCTTCGCCCGCCTCCCGCAGCGCAGCTGGAACATGCACCGCTCCTGGCGCCGCTCGATGGCCCGCGCCTTCGACGACCTGGCCGAGGACCTCGGCCTCGGCGAGTGGCCGCTGCCCCGATGTCCCGGTGAGGAGCTCGCGCTGCGCCTCGCCCTGGCCGACGCGCGCTCACTGCTCGGAGCCCAGCCGCAGGCGGTGGCCGACCTGATGGGGGAGCTGCCCGCCGACCTGTACGACTACGACTGGGACGGCTGCGCGGACGAGCTGCTCGGCGTCTACGACCTGGCCGGCCAGGACCCGGACGAGGACGCCGCCACCCGCCTGGAGACGCTCCTCTCCGCCACCCACCCCGAAGGCTGGTTCCTCAGCTACGAGGAGGCCGAGGAGCGCGAGCCGGGCCGCGGCTACCGCCGCTAGGGCCTGTCGTCAAACCCCCTTCTGCTCGGCGACGCCATGCACGCACTCTCGCCGCACCGGGCACAGGCCCAAGTACGTCCAGTACGAGGGCCTGCGCCCGGCACGCCGAGAGCACGCACCT
>NZ_JBWXUE010000005.1:299002-329316 GCF_057158765.1 Kitasatospora sp. NEAU-69 | reverse complement strand
TCAGGGCCTCCTCGATCAGGGTCTCGACGATCTTCGACTCGGGAACGGTCTTGATCACCTCGCCCTTCACGAAGATCTGCCCCTTGCCGTTGCCCGAGGCCACCCCCAGGTCCGCCTCACGCGCCTCGCCCGGACCGTTCACGACACAGCCCATCACCGCGACCCGCAGCGGCACCTCCATGCCCTCCAGACCGGCGGTGACCTCCTCCGCGAGCTTGTACACATCCACCTGCGCCCGCCCGCACGAGGGGCACGACACGATCTCCAGACCACGCTGACGCAGGTTCAACGACTCCAGGATCTGGATCCCGACCTTGATCTCCTCCGCCGGCGGCGCCGACAGCGAAACCCGGATCGTGTCCCCGATCCCCTCCGCCAGCAGCGCCCCGAACGCCACCGCCGACTTGATCGTCCCCTGGAACGCCGGACCCGCCTCCGTCACACCCAGGTGCAACGGGTAGTCACAGGCCGCCGCCAGCTGCCGGTACGCATTGATCATCACGACCGGGTCGTTGTGCTTCACCGAGATCTTGATGTCGCGGAAATCGTGCTCCTCGAACAGCGAGCACTCCCACAGCGCCGACTCGACCAGCGCCTCCGGCGTCGCCCGGCCGTACTTCTCCAGCAGCCGCTTGTCCAGCGAGCCCGCGTTCACACCGATCCGGATCGGCACACCCGCGCTCTTCGCCGCCCGCGCGATCTCGCCGACCTTGTCGTCGAACGCCTTGATGTTGCCCGGGTTCACCCGGACCGCCGCGCAGCCGGCGTCGATCGCCGCGAACACGTACTTCGGCTGGAAGTGGATGTCCGCGATCACCGGGATCTGCGACTTCTTCGCGATGATCGGCAACGCGTCCGCGTCGTCCTGCGAAGGCACCGCGACCCGCACGATCTGGCAGCCGGACGCGGTCAGCTGCGCGATCTGCTGCAGCGTCGCGTTGACATCGGCCGTGAGAGTGGTGGTCATCGACTGCACCGACACCGGCGCGTCGCCGCCGACCGGCACACTGCCGACCATGATCTGCCGGGAGGCGCGACGGGTGGCGAGCGGCTTGAGCGGCAGGTCGGGAATACCGAGCGAGATCGCGGTCATGAGTCAGCTCATCCTTGCTTGCGTGGTCTTGGTGCCATGGTCGGGCCGCGGCCCGGAGGCGTCGTATCGGACGGCGCGAACAGGGGGTGCCCCGGCGCGCGCCCAGTGGCGCGCGCCGGGGGGACGGTCAGCGGTTGCTCGCCACCGTCTCGCGCAGCGCGCGGATCGACTCGGTCAGCGAGCCCATGGTGGCCAGCACGGCCGTCGGCTCGTAGCCGCAGTGCGCCATGCAGTTCTCGCAGCGCGGGTCACGGCCTCGGCCGTACTTGGCCCAGTCGGTCTTCTCGATCAGCTCGCGGTAGGTCGGGACGTACCCGTCCGCCATCAGGTAGCAGGGACGCTGCCAGCCGAAGAGCGAGTAGTTCGGGATGCCCCAGGCGGTGCACTCGAAGTCGACCTTGCCCTCCAGGAAGTCCAGGAAGAGCGGGCTGTGGTTGAGGCGCCACCGGCGGCGGTTGCCACCGGCGAACGTCTTGCGGAACAGCTCCGTGGTCTGCGAGACACCGAGGAAGTGCTCCTGGTCGGGAGCCTTCTCGTAGGCGAAGGCGGGCGAGATCATCATCTCGTCGACCTTGAGGTCGTCGTTGAGGTAGTTGAGCACCTCGATGATGGTCTGCGGCGTGTCGGTGTTGAAGAACGTGCTGTTGGTGGTGACCCGGAAGCCGCGCCGCTTGGCCTCCTTGATCGCCTCCACCGCCTCGTCGAACGTCCCCTCCTTCGCCACCGACTCATCGTGCCGCTCACGCATGCCGTCGATGTGCACGGTGAAGGCGAAGTACGGCGAAGGAGTGAACTTGTCCATCTTCTTGCGCATCAGCAGCGCGTTCGTGCAGAGGAAGACGTACTTGCGCTTCTCCACCAACTGACGGACGATTTCGTCGATCTGAGGGTGCATCAGCGGCTCGCCACCGGCGATGGAGACCATCGGCGCACCGGACTCCAGCACCGCGCCGACCGCCTGCGCGACGGGCATCCGCTGCTTCAGCACCCCGGCCGGGTGCTGGATCTTCCCGCAGCCCTCGCAGGCGAGGTTGCAGGCGAAGAGTGGCTCCAACTCGACCAGCAGCGGGAACTTTTCGCGCCGCTTGAGGAGTTTCTGTTGCATGAGGTATGCACTGACTCGAACGGACTGGCGCAGCGGCATTGCCATGGCTAGCTCGCCTCCTGGGGGAGCGTCGGCACTGAGTGGGGCATGGTGAAACGATCTGACGGCTCCGATTCGGCACGTGGGTGCGGGGCACCCACGGCCGAGGTACTGACGGCGCGATGCCAGCCGAGCAGTGCGGGCACGATCGCCCGCAGGGTGTGCCAAGCGCGCACACCGGTGAGTGCGGTACCCGGGCGCAGCAGTTCGCGCTCGGGCGTGTCCACGACCACCCGGACGGCTGCCACCGGCAGCCCGGCGGGCAGCCGTTCGAGTACCGCGGCGGTCTCCATGTCCACCGCCGACCGGCCGGCCCGGTGCAACAGGCGGCGCTCACGGCCACGCACCACGTGGTCCGCCGAGTGCAGCGGACCGGTGCTGACCGGGAGCCCGAGCGCCGTCAGCGCCTGGACCAGTGGCTCTGGAGAATCCACAGGGAAGGACTGGCCCGAGGCATGGTGCACCCTCTCGGCAACAATCACCTGCCCCGGTATTGTTCCCGGCGCGGTAGCGGCGCAGAATCCGGTTATCACCACCGCACCGTAGGCGGTCTGACCCGCCGTCAATTGGCCCAGTGGCCTCGGTGTCGACTCCAGCAGGGAACTGACGGTCCGTCCGGCACGCCTGGGACCCATGCCGGTGCGCGTGAGCACCGGTGCGCCACCGTGCGCGCCTGCCCAGTCCCCACCGCGCAGCGCCCACTCCTCGGGGGCCAGCGCGCAGAGCACGAGCAGTGGGCCGGCGTTCATCCGACCCTCCGCAGGTCGCCCATGACGGGGTTGCCGTGCAGGTAACGACCGATCGCGGTGACCGGGAAGACCAGGCGGTAGAGGTGGTAGTTGATCGAGAAGTCCCCCGGGAAACCGGTCCCGGTGAACTGCGGCTCGTCCCAACTGCCCTCCGGCAGCTGGGTGGCCACCAGCCAGCGCACGCCGCGTTCGACGGCACTGCTGCCCCGGCCGTCCGCCGGCGCGAACTGGCCGCCCGGGCCCTCGCCGGCCGAGAGCAGCGCCATCAGCGCCCAGGCGGTCTGCGAGGCGGTGGACTCGCCGCGGCCCGACCACTGCTCCGGGTCCTCGTACGAGCGCATGTCCTCGCCCCAGCCGCCGTCGGCGTTCTGGCGCTCCTCCAGCCAGCGCACCGACTTGCGGATCGCCGAGTGGGACTCCGGCACACCGGCCGCGGTCAGCGCCGGCAGCACCGAGCCGGTGCCGTAGATGTAGTTGGTGCCCCAGCGGCCGAACCAGGATCCGTCCTCCTCCTGGTTGCGCAGCAGCCACTCCACGCCCCGTCTGGTGCGCGGATCGTCCGCCTTGCCGACCTCGGCGAGCATCTCCACCACGTGCGCGGTGACGTCGGCCGACGGCGGGTCCACCACCTCGCCGAAGTCGCAGAACGGCAGCTTGTTCGGCAGCGTGCTGGTGTTGTCCACGTCGAACGCACCCCAGGCACCGTTCTTGGACTGCATGCCCAGGTTCCACTCGACGCCGCGGCGCACCGCGCCCTCGAGCCGCTCCGGCTCGGGGTGCAGCGTCCGGCGCAGGGCCAGCACGACCTCGGCCGTGTCGTCGATGTCCGGGTAGGTGTCGTTGTGGAACTCGAAGGCCCAGCCGCCGGGTTCCAGGTTGGGGCGCTGGACGGACCAGTCCCCTCGGGTGGTGATCTCCTCGCCGAGCATCCACTCGGTCGCCTTGACCACCGCGGGGTGGTCGGACGGCAGGCCGGCGTCCACCAGCGCGATGGTGGCCAGGCAGGTGTCCCAGACCGGGGACTGGCAGGCCTCCATCCAGCGCTTGCCGTCCTCGGTGTGCACGGTGAACCGCTCGAAGGCCTCCAGACCGGCCTGCATCACCGGATGGTCCAGCTCGTAGCCGAGCAGGTGCAGGGCGATCAGCGAGTAGACGGCGGGCGGCTGGATGCCGCCCCAGCAGCCGTCCGCCTCCTGGCGCTCGACGATCCAGCGGCCGGCCTGGCTGAGCGCCAGGCGGCGCAGCGGGCGCACCGCGCGCTTGTGGTAGGCGTGCAGCACCAGGTCGAGACGCTCGAAGAGGCCGTCCCAACTGGTCGTCGGGGCGAGCGGGCGAAGTGGGAAGGGATTGCGCGGGTCGGCGTGCAGCTCGTCCAGGTCGAACGGCGCGGGCCGCACCGGGCGGTGCGCCGAGACCACGGTGAGCGGCACGATGGTCTGCCTGGCCCAGCAGCCGAAGGCATAGATGTTCAGCGGCAGCCACTTGGGCAGGAACATGATCTCCGGTGGCATCTCCGGCAGCCGCTCCCACGGCCACCAGCCGAACAGTGCCAGCCAGATCCTGGTGAAGACCCGGGCCGCCGCGATCCCGCCGGAGGCCCGGACGTACTCGGCCGCGGCACGCATGTGCGGCTCGTCCGGCTCATCCCCCGCCAGGCGCAGGGCGACATAGGCCTCGACCGTGGTGGACAGCTCCGGCGGGCCACCGTGGAAGGTGCCCCAGGTGCCGTCCTCGCGTTGCTGGGAGCGGATCCACTCGGCGGTGGCAGCCGTCTGCTCCACGGTCCGGATGTCGAGGAACTGCCGCAGTAACAAGTCCTCGGCGTCCATCGTGACGTTGGTTTCGAGGTCCCCCTTCCACCAGCCCTCCTCGTCCTGCAACGAGAGCAGGTGGGCGGTGGCCCGGTGCAGTGACTCCTCGATCGCCGGGCGGTCGATTTCGGTGTGGTCGAGCCCTGGTCGGGCCGCGGGCTGCTCGGTGCTCAGCCCGGTGGCCCCGGTGACTCCTTCGGCGGGCCCCTCCCCCGCCGGAGACTCCATTAACGCTACGGCAGCCGCTGAGTCCGCCGGCGGCCGCTCCTCCACCGCGACCGGCTCGGGATCGTACTCAGGGTCGAGCCGGCCGTCCGCGGTTGCTGTCAACTTGATGTCACCTCTCTCGTACCACCACGAATTCGGCGAGAGCGACGAATCGCTCGCGCACCTCACCTGCCATCGGCACCTCGTCCAGGGCGGCGAGGGCCGTGCGGTGCTGGCGGCGGGCCTCCTCCTGGGTCCAGGAGCGGCCGCCGGCCTGTTCGATCAGGGCTGCCCGACCGGCCAGCTCCTCCTCGGACTCCTCGCCGCGCCCCTGCGGGTCGGCGAGCAACTCGGCGAGACGGCGCGAGGCCGTACCGCCCTCGGCGAGCGCGGCCGCCACCGGAAGGGACTTCTTGCGCTGACGCAGGTCGCCCCAGTGCGGCTTGCCGGTGACCTCGGTGGCGCCCCAGATGCCGAGCAGGTCGTCGACCGCCTGGAAAGCCAGTCCGAGGTGGTGGCCGTAGCGCTCCAGCGCGTCGGCCGTGCGATCGTCCGCGCCGGCCAGTACCGCGCCGATGGCCGACGCGGCGGCCAGCAGGGCCCCCGTCTTGTTCCCCTCCATCTCCAGGCACTCCTCCACGCTCACCCGGTCGCGGTGCTCGAACGAGAGGTCCTGTGCCTGGCCGTCGATCAGCTTGCGGGTAGCGGTGGTGATCAGCCGCGCGGCACGGGCCGCGTCGGCCGCAGTGGCGTCGCCGGACTGGCCGGCGTCGAGCAGCACCTCGGTGCCGAGGGTCGCCAGCGCATCGCCGACCAAGATCGCCTGGGCCGGTCCGAAGACCGTCCACGCGGTGGCCCGGTGCCTGCGAGTCTCGTCACCGTCCATCAGATCATCATGCAGGAGTGAGAAGTTGTGCACCAGCTCAACCGATACTCCACCGGGTACTCCGGCATGTGCGGGGGCCCCTGCGGCCTCGGCGGAGAGCAGTGCGAGGGCCGGGCGGACGGCCTTGCCGCCGTCGCTCGCGGTCGGGTTGCCGGCCCGGTCGGTCCAGCCGAAGTGATAGGCGGCGACCGCGTCCATCGGCGGGGCCAGCCGGGCGATCGCCGCGCGCAGCGGCGGCGTGCAGAGTGTGCGGCCCCGGGCGAGCAGCTCGGGTACCGAGACGGGGTCGACCTGGGCCGTCGCTCCCGCGACCGTGCTGGGGCGTGCCTCCACGATTGCTCCCTCTCCTGGGGCGGGTGTGCTGTGGTCGGTTCTGGTGGTGCTGGGTCTGGTGCCCTCGGCCGGGCCGGTGCCGCCGCCCGGGCTGCCGCCGCCCGGGCTGCCGCCGGCCGGGCGGTCGTCGCCGGACAGGCGGGCGGGCGCGGTCATCGGGGCCACCGCCCGTCGCCGCGGTCCACCGGGACCCGGCGGCCGGCAGCGGCGAGCGCGGCGTCGGCGGCGGCGTGGCCGCTGCGCACGGCGCCCTCCATCGTCGCGGGCCAGCCGGTGGCGGTCCACGAGCCGGCCAGCAGCAGGCCGGGGACGTTGGTGGCGGCCGGCGGGCGCAGCACGGCCGTGCCCGGGGCGGGGTCGAAGGTCGCCGTCCGCTCGCGGGTGACGAAGAAGTCGAGCACCTCGGCGCCGGCGGCGGCCGGCAGCAGCCGGGCCAGCTCGGGCAGGTAGCGCGCCCGCAGCTCGGCGACCGGCAGGTCGATCTCGTCCTCGACCGCGGACTGGCTGAGCGCGAGGTACTGCGCGCCCGGCCTGCGTTCGGCCAGGCCGGAGTGGTGGGTGCGGTCGAAGACCCACTGCACCGGCGAGTCCAGCGCGGCGAAGAACGGCCGGCGCAGGACCTGGCGGTCGTAGACGACGTGCACGTTGAGGATCGGCGCGTGGCCGAGCTCGGCCGGGCGGTGTGGCGCGTCCAGTGCGTCCGGCGGGAGCAGTGCGGCGGCGGCCTCCTGGGCGCCGGCCAGCACCACGATGTCGGCGGTGCAGAGCTCGCCGCTCTCCAGCCTGATGGTGTGCTGGACACCGTGGCCGCGAGCGGACTGCACCAAGCCGGATTCCGCCGAGCCGGGTGCCGGCGAGTTGAGCTCCACCGACTTGAGCTCGACGGCCTTGGTGCGCAGCCGCACGGTGACCTCGGCCCGGGCCAGCTCGGCCAGCGCCGTGTCGTGGTGCAGCGTGCCGAGCGGGACCGCGGCGATGCCGATGTCGGAGGCGCCCGGGTCGGTCAGCAGGCCGGTCTTGAAGACCATCGCGGCCAGCGCCAGCGAGACCTGGTCGGCCCGCGCGTTCAGGGTGGCCACCCCGACCAGGTCCCAGAGCGCGGCGATGGTGCGTTCGTTCTGCCCGTTCGCACGTAGCCAGGCACCGAAGGAGGTGCGGTCGAGCGCCGGGTCGGCGAGGTCGAGGCGTTGCAGCGCGAGCGCGCCGCGGACCACCCGTAGCCGGTCCAGCGGCGCCAGGTGCGGGTAGGTGGCCAGGCTGGCGGCCAGGTGCAGCGGGACCGGCAGCCCGGCGCGGCGCAGCCGGCCGAGCCGGGGCCGGGCACCGGCGACGGAGAGCACCGGGACGTCCAGCCGGGGCTGGATCTCCACCTGGTCGAGCGCGCCGAGCCGCTCGACGAAGCCGCGGTAGGCGGTGCAGCAGCGCAGGAAGACGTGCTGGCCGTTGTCCACGGTCAGCTCGCCGCGACGGAACGAGAAGGCCAGCCCGCCGAGCCGTGGCCGGGCCTCCAGCAGCGTCACCCGGTGACCGGCCTCGGCCAGCCGCAGGGCGGCGGTGATCCCGGCCAGGCCACCGCCCACGACCACGGCGGTGCGACCCTCGCCGGCGCCGCCGGATCGGGGCGCCGCCGGTGCCTCGTGGGCATCGGGCAGCCCGGTCATCTCGCCTCCCCGTTACTCGTGCCGTTGCTGGTGCCGTTGCGCGGGCTTCCGCTGGTGCTTCTGCCCGTGCCGGCCGGTTCTGGACACACCTGTACCGGAAACATCACCCGGCACAACAAACTCATCCCCCTCGGTGATTCCCCGTTATCGAATCGTGACGGAGAGTGCGCGAGGATCAAGAACGTCCCCCGGCCAGGCCGGAGAGTGCCACGTACGCCTTCTCCCAGCCGGGCAGCGAGACCCGGCCGCGCAGGACCGACTCCGGCTCGGCCGCGATCCGTCCGAGCAGCCGGTGGTAGATGCCGGCCATCGCCGCCGTGCAGGCCCGGCTGCGCCGGTCCAGCATCGGCAGCAGCCGCAGGCCCTCCTCGAAGTAGCCCTGGGCCCGCTGCGCCTCGAACGCGATCAGACCGGTGAAGTCCGCCCCGGCCGGCATCCGCGACTGGCCGAAGCCCTGCTCGCAGCCGAACCGCGCGAGGTCCTCGGCGGGCAGGTAGGTGCGCCCGTTTCCGGCGTCCTCGCGCAGGTCGCGCAGGATGTTGGTGAGCTGTAGCGCCAGTCCCAGGGTGTCCGCGTACTCGGCCCCGCGCTTGGGGTCCTCGCAGCCGTAGACGCCGAGCGAGAGCCGGCCGATCGAGCCGGCCACGCAGCGGCAGTACACCTTGAGGTCCTCGAAGGTGCGGTACTCCTCACCGCGCAGGTCCATCTCGACGCCGTCGATCAGCTCGTCGAAACCTTCCAGCGGGATCGGGAAGCGCCGGGCCGCGTCGGCCAGCGCGACCTTGATCGGGTCGGTGTCCTCCTCGGTGACGGCACCGGAGCGGATCTCGTCCAGCAGCTCCCGGGTGGCGAGCAGCTGCTCGGTCTTCCGCTCGGGGGCCAGCTCCCCGTCGCCGATGTCATCGACCCGGCGCGCAAGGGCGTAGAGCGCGGACATGGCGAGCCGCTTCGGCTCCGGGAGCAGTCGGATGCCGTAGCTGAAGTTGCGGGCCTGCAGGGCGGTGACCGCCTCGCAGTACCGGTACGCCGCCATGACCTGAGCCGACGCCAGTGGTGATGCCGCCACGCGGGCGTTCACCTTCCCTTCGCGAAGATGGCCGCCGCCTTCATCGCGAGGCGGCGCTTGTCGGGCTTCGGCTGCTGAGCCAGTACGTCGCACCCGGCGGCCTCGATGGCCTCCAGAGCCGCGTAGCCACCGGCGGTGAATCCTGCCAGCAGCAGACGGAGCCTGCCACGAACGGTACCCACCAGCGGTGAACCGCGATCAAGCAGGGTCCGGGCCCGACCGGCCTCGAAGGCGACCAGCTCGCGAAGGTTGGCCCCGGCGCTCGGTTGGGCCAGGTCCTCCTCGGTCACGCGGAATCGTCGCAGGTCAGCGGCGGGGAGGTAGATCCGGCCGCGGGCGAAGTCCTCCGCGACGTCCTGCAGGTGCTCGACGACCTGGAGCGCGCTGCAGATCGCGTCGGAGCGCTCGACCCGTTCCGGGGTCGAAACACCCGCGATCGAGAGCACCAGACGCCCCACTGGATCGGCGGACAACGTGCAGTATCCGATCAGACTCTCGAAGGTGTCGTAGCGGGCGACGGTCTGGTCCACCCGGTTCGCCTCGATCAGCCTGCGGAACGGCTCCGGGGTCAGCTCGTGCCTGCCGACCAGCGGCACCAGCGCACGCATCAACGGGTGGCCGGGCAGCTCGGTTCCGGGGCGCAGAGCGGCCTCGAAGGCCCGGTCCAGGTCGCGCTCCAGGCCCTCCAGCAGACCCAGGCGGAAAAGCGTCTGATCGGGTTGCTCCGCCTCGCTCGGGGCACCGAGCAGCTTGGCCGTGCCAGCCGGGTCCGCGAGGTCGCCGTCACCCGCGTCATCGACCAGCCGGGCGAAGCCGTAGACGGCCATCAGGTCGTCCCGCCAGGCCTTGGGCAGGAAGCCCGGGGCCACCGGGAAGTTCTCCCGAGCCGCCTTGTCGAGGGTCTCCCCGCCGCTGGTCGAACCGTTGCTGCCGTCTGACACCGGACCACTCCCTGGCCGGGCCGAGGACTGCGCCGAAGTCGTCACTGCCGTCACTCCCCCGTTCTACACCGCTGTTGACCTTGAAACCGGCTCGGACACTCCCCCAGCCGCCGACCGGGAGGCCCCACTGTCACCCGTCCGCCGCCTCGCGGGGTCGGGCCGCTCCCGGGCTCCTACCCTTTCATCCCGCGCCGTTCGTCGAAAGACCACCCCCCGGCGCGCCGGTCCCGCTCACTCGCGCGGCGCACACGCCGGTGTGCGCCGGTGGATTGGTGCGCGGCACGGGGTGCATCGGCCCGGTTCGTGCCGGGCCGGCGGGCGATCGGGGCCGGGACGCACCGGAGCCGGTGCCCGGGACGCCTTCGCGTCCGGACACCGGCTCCGGGGACCAGCGGTACCGCGCCTCAGGGGCGCTCGCCGCGCTCGTACATGCCGACGACCTCGTCGGTCGGGCCGTCCATGATCAGCTTGCCGGTCTCGATCCAGATGGTCCGCTCGCAGGTGTCCCGGATCGCGTTGTTGTTGTGGCTGACCAGGAAGACCGTACCGGCCTCCTTGCGCAGCTCGCGGATCCGCGCCTCGCTGCGGCGCTGGAAGGCTTGGTCACCGGTGGACAGCGCCTCGTCGATCAGCAGCACGTCGTGGGTCTTGGCCGCCGCGATCGAGAACCGCAGGCGGGCCGCCATACCCGAGGAGTACGTGCGCATCGGCAGGTTGATGAACTCGCCCTTCTCGTTGATGCCCGAGAAGTCGACGATCGCCTGGTAGCGCTGCTTGACCTGCTCCGGGCTCATGCCCATCGCGAGGCAGCCGAGCACCACGTTGCGCTCGCCCGTCAGGTCGTCCATCAGTGCCGCGTTGACGCCGAGCAGCGACGGCTGGCCGTTGGTGTAGATGCCGCCCTTCTCGGTCGGCAGCAGGCCGGCGATCGCCGAGAGCAGCGTCGACTTGCCCGAGCCGTTGGAGCCGATCAGGCCGACGGCCTCACCCTTGTACGCGGTGAAGGAGATGCCGCGCACCGCGTGCACCTCGGTGATCGCGGGCGAGCGCTTCTTCGAGATCAGCCGGGAGAGCGCGGAGGTCGCGCTGCCCTTACCGGCCGAGGCGCCGTGCACCTTGTAGATGATGTGCACGTCGTCGACCACGACGGTGGGGACGCGGGTCTCCTTCGCCGCCGCGATCGCCTTCGCGTCGCGGGCGGCGCGCTCCGCCTTGGCCTTGGCCTTCGCCTCTGCCTCGGTGAGCTCGGTGGTGATGGTGTCGGTGTCAGCCACGGCCGTACTCCTCTTCAGCCTTCCAGAAGAAAACGTAGCCGATCGCGAAGGCCACGACGGCCCAGCCGGCGGCCATCGCCCAGATGTGCGGCGGCATCACCAGAGCACGGTCGCCGTACAGGTGCTTGCGGTAGATGCTCGGGATCATCGCGTGCCGGACCAGCTCCATGTACACGGAGGCCGGGTTGGCCTGAGCGACCATCTGCACCCAGTGCGGCCAGCTCTTGACGTGGTCCGAGATGGTGTACATGACGCCGGACAGGTACATCCAGGTGCGCAGCAGGAACGGCATCAGCTGCGAGACGTCGCTCGCCTTCGCGCCGATCCGCGCCATGATCAGCGCCAGGCCGGTGTTGAAGAACGAGAGCAGGATCAGCGTCGGGATCACCTGGAACCAGGTCATCCCCGGCATCAGGTTGTTCGACAGCACGATCGCGACCAGCACGACCATCGAGATCAGCAGCTGCTGGAGCTGGATCACGGTGAAGGCGATCGGCATGCAGGCGCGCGGGAAGTGCAGCGCCCGGATCAGGCCCAGGTTGTACGAGATCGCCCCGGTGCCGGACTGGATGGCACTCTGGATGAACTGGAAGATGAAGACGCCGACGCACAGCCAGGGGATGTACTTCGGGGTCGAGTTGCCGCTCAGGATGACGCCGAAGACCAGGTAGAACACCGCGCAGTTGAGCAGCGGCGTCACCACCTGCCAGACCTGGCCCATCTTCGCCGTGGTGTACTGCGCCACCAGCCGCGCGGTCGCGAAGGCGACGATGAAGTGTCGCCGCCCCCACAGCTGCTTGGTGTAGGCCCAGAGACCCGGCCTGGCGCCACTGATGCTCAGGCCGTACTTATCGGCGAGCTGCTTGGGGGTCAGCCCGGTATCAACACCTCCAGGACGGGAGAGGTTGATCGGTTCACTCACTGTCGACACATTCGTCCTTCACGGTATCGGGAAGTCCGGCTGCTGGCCGGGGGGCAGTCGTCGGGCTCTCGATCGGACATCGAGAAGATCCAAGCGGATCACGGGGGGTTCGGCCGTTGGTGTGGTCCATCGGCCGAAGTGATCAGATGACCGGCGGTCTGCCCAACCTGGTCAATCGCCATACAGTACGCCATCGCATCGGGCGCCGCTCACCGCACGGCGTGCGCCAGCCCTCCCGGAATCCACCCCACCAGGCCTTGAACGCCTCCCCGGAGGGACGGCGGGCCAGGGTGAGCAGAATCCAGGTGCACAGGTAGAGAGGCACCAACGGGGCCGGAAGGTTCCGTCGGGCCAGCCACACCCGGTTGCGCGCCACGTTGTGGAAGTACGAGGCGTGCCGGGCGGGTGAAGTGGTGGGGTGGTGCAGCACGATGTCCGCGCGGTAGTCGATCGACCAGCCGGCGTCCAGCGCCCGCCACGCGAGGTCGGTCTCCTCGTGGGCGTAGAAGAAGTCGGCAGGCAGCTGTCCGGCCTGCTCGAAGACGGCCGAGCGCACCGCGCTCGCGCCGCCGAGGAAGGTGGTGACCCGCGAGGAGTGCAGCGGGTCGCTCGCACGCAGCCGCGGGACGTGCCGGCGCTGCGTCTCACCGGTGTCCGGATCGGCGATCCGGAAGCTCACGATGCCCAGCTGCGGGTCGGCGGTGAACGCCTCGCGCAGCAGCTGCGCCGAGTCGGTGAGCGGCAGCCGGCCGTCGTCGTCCAGGAAGAGCACCGCGTCGACGTCCCGCCCGTTCGGGCCGAACAGCTCGATGCCGACGTTGCGCCCGCCCGGGATGCCGAGGTTCTCCGGCAGCTCGCAGGTCCGCACCCCCGCCGGAACCGGCGGCATCGGCACGCCCTGGCTGACCACGGCGAGCTCCACGGCCGGGCCCTGCTGGGCCAGCACCGAGTCGATCAGCGCGGTCAGCTCGGCCGGGCGGTTGCCCATGGTGATGATGACCGCGCCGAGCCGGAAGGCGTCGGCCGCGGTCCGGGACTGCTGCAGGGACTGCTGCGGGGACTGGGGCTCGGCGTCGGGCCGGGGCTCGATCTGGCCCGGGGTCTCGGTGCTCATCCTGAGGGCGCCTCAGCTGTTGACGGCTTGGACATAGTCGGCGTACGTGTCCCTGATCGCTGATGGGGAGAGGTCGAGGTGTTCGAGGATGGTGAAGCGGCCCGGCCGGGTATTCGGAGCGTAGTGCACCGCCTGGGTGAACTCCGCCTCGGTGAAACCGATCTGATCGGCGGTGACCGGGAGCCCGTGGGCCCGCAGTCGCGCGACGATCTGCCGGGTCAGCTCGCGCTCGCCCCGCAGGTGGCTCGCGAAGGCGGCCCCGAGGCCGACCTGCTCGCCGTGCTGGGCTGCCCGCTTCGGATACAGCACGTCCAAGGCATGCGAGATCTCGTGGCAGGCGCCCGACGAGGGCCGGGTGCTGCCCGCGATGCTCATCGCGATGCCGGACAGTACCAGTGCTTCCGCGAGCGCTGTAAGGAGGTCCGGATCCTCCAGCGCACCCGGGTGCCGCAGCAGGTTCTCGCCCGCCGAACGGGCCATCGCCACGGCCAGCCCGTCCACCCGCTCCCCGGTCTCGCGCTGGGAGAGCTCCCAGTCGGCGCAGGCCGAGATGTTGGAGAGGACGTCACCGATGCCGGACGCCACGAACCGCTGCGGCGCCTGCCGGATCACGTCCAGATCGACGACGACGCCGATCGGACCGGGCACCCCGTAGGAGCCACGGCCGGCGTCGTTGTCGAGGGTGGAGACCGGCGAGCAGATGCCGTCGTGCGCGAGGTTGGTCGCGACGGCGACCACCGGCAGTCCGACCCGCGCGGCGGCGTACTTCGCGGCGTCGATGATCTTACCGCCACCGAGGCCGACCAGGACGTCGTAGTGGCCGCCGCGGATCTCGTCCGCGAGGCGCACCGCGCCGTCCAGCGTGCCGTCGGCCGCGTCGAACCAGTCGGCCTGCGGCAGCTGCGGCGCGAGGCGCGCGCGCAGCCGGGCGCCGGAGCCGTTGCTGATCGCCACCGCGATCCGGCCGCCGGTGGACAGCCGCTGGTCGGCGAGGATCCCGGCGAGCGAGTCCAGGGCGCCCGGGCGGATCTCGACGAAGACCGGGGAGGGGATCAGCCGGGTCAGTACTGGCATGCGATCTCCCGGGCCTTCGCCAGGTCCTCGTGGTTGTCTACCTCGACCCAGGAGACGTCGCCGATCGGCTGCACGTCGATCCGCAGGCCGCGGTCGGCCATCTCCTGGTAGCCGTCCTCGTAGTACAGCTGCGGGTCGCGCTCGAAGGTGGTGCGCAGCGCGTCGGAGAGGTCGGCGGCCGCGGCGGGGTTGATCACGGTCAGGCCGATGTACTCGCCGGTCGCCTCCAGCGGGTCCATCAGCTTGGTGATCCGGCGCACGCCGGTGGCCGGGTCGACGATGACCTTCATCTCCTCGTCGGCCAGCTTCTTCTTGGTGTCCAGGGCGAGCAGGATGCCCGGCGCGCGGCCCTCGGCGATCATGCGGTCGTTGCCGTCCAGCATGGTGCGCTGGACCGAGGCCGGGTGCACGGTGTCGCCGTTGGCGAGCAGCAGGCCCTCGGCGAAGAGCTCACGGGCGCACCAGAGCGAGTAGGCGTTGTTCCACTCCTCGGCCTTGTCGTTCTCGACCAGGGTGAGCTTGACGCCGTACTGCTGCTCGAGCGCGTCCTTGCGGTCGTAGACGGCCTCCTTGCGGTAGCCGACCACGATGGCGGCCTCGCGCAGGCCGACCTCGGCGAAGTTGCCGAGGGTGAGGTCCAGCACGGTCCTCTCGCCGTCCACCGGCACCAGCGCCTTGGGCAGGGTGTCCGTGTACGGACGCAGTCGGCGGCCGGCGCCGGCTGCCAGAACGAGGCCGATCATGCTGGGGTCTCCTGTACGCGTCGGGCCGGGGCGGCGACCGCGCCCGGGCCGGCTCGTACGTGCGGCGCACGACGCACGACGTACGTGGCGTACCGGAGTACGGACGTACAGGCGTACGGACGTACCTGCGTACGAGCGGCCTGGTTGCGGCGGATTTCGGACGGACGACGGGGTCCCCTGTTGCCGGCGGACAGGCCGGCGCCCCGGCACCGCCGCGCGGCGGTGCACCGTGTCCTATGTGATGGTAGGCGACTGGCACGACCAGCCCGAACGCCGCCCGAGCCGCTCGGAGCCCGGTGCGCCACCGGATCGCCGCATGCGTGACCGAGCGGTGTCGGCAGTGTGTCGGTGGGGTGGACGCACGTTCGGGAGGGTGGTGGGGTGGGTCGTGAGGTGCTCTTCGCGGCGGCTTGAAACCGCTCTTTCGGGGGGTGTGACGGCTGTGAAACGGCAGTAGCGGGGGTGTTACTAGCGGTTACTTGCCGGTACGTGGGTGCCGGTGCGTCGAATCGGTCCGAGCGGCTCGCCCATACGGCAGACTGGCCCACGACGCCCTCCGTACGCGGCACAACCCGCGGCCGGGGGCGCGCTGCCGTCCGCTGGACCGGGGGGGCTTGCCCGGGCCACTCGTCCGGGTAGCGGCGCCGGTCCCCGTGCCGAGAGAGGCCGCATGCCCGAGATGACCGCACCGCAGGAGACGCCCGTGTCGATGTCCGTGCCGCAGGAGACGCCCGTGTCGCAGGAGACCTCCGGGGCCCCCGGGACCGCTACTGAAATCCTGCTGGAGCTGGTGGACGACGCGGGCACCACCATCGGCACCGCCGAGAAGCTCTGGGCCCACCAGCAGCCCGGACACCTGCACCGGGCCTTCTCGGTCTTCCTCTTCGACAAGCAGGGCCGGATGCTGCTCCAGCGCCGCGCGCTCGGCAAGTACCACTCCCCCGGCGTCTGGTCGAACACCTGCTGCGGCCACCCCTACCCGGGCGAGCAGCCGTTCGTCGCCGCCGCGCGCCGCACCTCCGAGGAGCTCGGCGCGGCCCCCGCGCTGCTCTGCGCGGCCGGCACGGTCCGCTACGACCTGCCGGACGAGGCCTCCGGCCTGATCGAGCGGGAGTGGAACCACCTGTTCGTCGGCCTGATGACGGACGAGCTGGCGCCGGACCCGGACGAGGTGGACGACACCCGGTTCGTCACCGCCCAGGAGCTCAAGGAGCTGCAGGCCCAGCGGCCGTTCTCGGTCTGGTTCGACACCGTCTTCCAGGCCGCGCTGCCGGGGATCCGGGAGATCGCCGGCCGGGACTGGTAAGCCGCCGGTGCTGCCTCCGTCACACGCCCTGCGGGCGTGTGACGGAGGCAGCACCATTTCCAGCCCCTGCCGCTGTCTCTGCCGCCGGCAGCGGCAGTGAGGCCCAGATCACCTTGCCGCCGTCCCCGGTCCGCTCGACGTCGCACGAGCCGCCCGACTCCAGCGCGATGCTCTTGACCAGCATCAGCCCCCGGCCACCGGTCTGCTCCTCGTCGCTGAGCACCGCCTTCGGCCGGTGCGGATGCCCGTCCTCCACCGCAACCCGCACCTGACCACCGCCGATCACCACTTCGGTGATCACCTGCGGCGACAGCAGCGCGGCGTGCGTCACGGCATTGGTGACCAGCTCGGAGACGATCAGCAGCACGCCGTCCGTGACCTCCTGGTACGGCTCACCGCCGAGCCCCTGCGCCCGCAGCAGATCGCGCACCGCATGCCGGACCCTCGGCACCGACGACTCCGCCGCCCCGGCCACGATCCGCCACAGCCCGCCCCCGCACCCGTCCGGCTCGGCCACCACGACCCACACGCCGCCCTCGGCCACCACGACCGGTTTCGCCTCGCTCGTCCGCTCCACGTCCTGCCACCCTTCGTCCGTGACCCGGGAGGCTTCGCCGGCACCGGCCGACCTTCGGGAACGGGGCGTTCCGTTCAGGGCTCCCCTTCGTCACCGAGGCTAGGAGAGCGACCCGGCTCCTCGGGCGCGGTCGAAGAGATTGCCCCCGGCCGATCGTTCTCGACTTGTTTTGACCACCTCAGACCGCCCGCCGCTCACCTTCCCCCACCCCACCGCGCAGGACCGTTCATGCACCCCACCCACCCCTCCCCCGCACCACCACCCGCCCACCCACGCCCACACCCCGCCCGGCCCGCCCACCCCGACAGAGAACCGCAGGTGAGAAGCACTCCGAAAGCCTGATAGTGTTCTCTCTGTCGCCACGGGGACAGCAACAAAAACCCCGAGGCACACACCCTGTCCGGGTGGCGGAATGGCAGACGCGCTAGCTTGAGGTGCTAGTGCCCTTTATCGGGCGTGGGGGTTCAAGTCCCCCCTCGGACACTTGGTTAAGCACATGGAAGATGCGGGTCGGGACTCAACAGTCTCGATCCGCTTCTTCGTTTTGTAGACGGGATTGTTCGCCGCCTCGCGGACGGGTCACAAGTAGAGTCGGCGCCGTGCAGCGACTGGCATTCTTCGACCTGGACAACACACTCGTTGATCGCGCGCAGGGGCTCCAGGTGTGCATCCGTGGGATCTGCTCTGATCTCGGTTTCACCGAGGACGTCGAGCAGTGGTTGTTGGGCGCGCTGTACGAACGCGCCTGCCGCAGCGACTTCGAGACGCTTCAGGAGCGGTTCGGTGTCCCGATGCCGGCCGAGGAGCTGTGGCAGCGGTACTGCCGGGGTATGGCCGACGCGGTGGCGTGTACGCCAGACGTGCTGTCCGGGCTTGAGCGTCTGCGCTCGACCGGGTGGTCGGTCGCCGTGGTGACCAACGGTGCCGGGGATATCCAACGCGCGAAGCTCGCGCGGACGGGAATCGACAAGCGGGTCGATGCCGTCTGCATCTCGGAGGAGGTCGGACTCCGAAAGCCTGACGTGGGCATCTTCCGCGAGGCGGCCCACATGGTGGGCGTGGATGGCCTGCAGGACGGTTGGATGGTCGGCGACAGCGCGCAGAACGACGTCGCTGGTGGCCGGGCTGCCGGCCTCAGGACGATCTGGGTGTCGGACGGCAGTGACGACGTCGGTGCCGATCACGTGGTGCCCAACGCTGCGGAGGCGATCGATCTGCTGCTCAGCCTGAAAGGGGAGCGCATATGACTGGCACTCAGACCGTGGTCGGGATTCTTCACCCTGGCAGCATGGGAGCGGCGGTCGCAGCCCAAGTGCGTGCCGGCGGGGCAACGGTTCTCTGGTGCTCGGCGGGCCGCAGTGCGGCTACCAGGCAACGGGCAGCCGAGGCCGGGCTGACCGAGGTCTCCAGCCTCGGCGAGTTGGCGAGGCGAAGCCGGATCCTGCTGTCCATCTGCCCGCCGGCTGCGGCCGAGTCCGTGGCCAATGAGGTTGCGGCCCACGGCTTCAGGGACGGCCTGTACGTCGAGGCCAACGCCATCACTCCCGAGCGGGTCAACAGAATCGCGGCAGTACTTGCCGACGCCAGAGTGGTGGACGGCTCAGTGATCGGCTCGCCACCGCGTGGTGGCAAGCAGCCACGACTGTTCCTGTCCGGGCCGGGCGACGCGGCCGACCAGGTGATGACGCTGTTCGCCGGCACGGACGTTCAGGCCTGCGTGCTTGGCTCCGAGCTTGGCCAGGCCAGCGCTCTCAAGCTGGCCTACACGAGCTACCAGAAGGCGTCGCGGGTGCTCGCGGCGCTGTCGTACGCGTTGGCTGCCGATCATGGCGTCGAGGATGAGCTGCTGGAGGTAGCTGCCGGCCGCTCAGGAAGCTACCTGCTGGAGACCGGCTACATCGCCAAGACTGCTGCTCGAGCGTGGCGTTGGGCGCCAGAATTGATCGAGGCAGCCGAGTTGCTGGAGGAGTGCGGGCTGCCGGGTGAACCCATGCGCGGAGCCGCCGACGCGCTCGTCCGGTGGGAGGGCGAGCGCGATGCCGGGCTGGGCGTGGCGGAGGCCCTGGCCCGGCTTCACGGCTCGCGTTAGCCGACCCGCCCCAGGACCTTGATGACGGCTTGGGCTGACTCCACCGCCGGCTGCCGGTCGGTCCGCAGGCGCAGGCTCCAGTCGACGTCCGGGTTGGCCTGAAGATCAGCTGCAGTGGCGTCCCAGGCCGCCAGTCGGGCCAGCGTGTCCGTGTCGCCGCGCAGGGCTGAGCGTTGCGCGGTCACCTCGCGGGGGCAGTCCAGCCGGACGGCGACCCAGGCAGCCGGGTACCCGGTCACCAGGGCGTTGATGCCGGCGATCTGGCCCAGGTGCACGATCGGCATCCGGCCGGCGGCGAACACGACGTCGAGGCCCGGGCGGTCCACCAGGTAGATGCTGTTGTAGCGGTCGTTGCGGTAGATGACCTCGCCGACGGCTTCAAGCTGGTGGAGCTGCTCGATGGTGCCCATCCGGTAGCCCTGACTACGGCCTTCGCCGATCTTGAGCCTGGCGAACTGGACAAGCCGCGGGTCCTGCTCGATGAGGGCCGCAGTGACGGTGTCCTTGCCGCTGGCAGGTGGCCCGTACAGGATGATCCCGGTCTTCATGCGTGTGCCACCCCGAGCGCGAATCGGGCCTGGTCGGCGAGCGCGATGGCGGAACCGTAGCGGTTGTCCACGACAAGGTGCGGGACCGACGGGCGCAGGCCGAGGTCGAGCCCGTCAAGGTACTGGCCCCAGTTGCTGAGCTTCCAGGCATCACGAGCCGCAGAGCGGAAGCCGATGTACTCGCGCATCGACTCCTCGTCACAGGTGAGCCAGATCGGGGTGACGTCGACCTGGTAGGCGGCGCAGCGGTTGGTCAGTCGCCGCATCCACGCGGGGTCGGTCATCTCGCTGACGAACGGTGCGGTGGCCACCGTGGAGATCCCGCACTCGACGTTGACAAGGATCGACTCCATGAGGCACTGGTACTCCAGCGGCCGTACCTCGGTGCGGTAGGTCTCGGAGTGGCGGTCATTGGGGTCGCAGCCGAGTTCGGTGAGCAGTCTCTCCACCAGCGGTCGGGTGAGCGGGTCCTTGTCCAGCAGTGGCCAGCCGGTCAGCTGGGAGATGAACTTGGCGAACTCGGACTTCCCGCTACCGGCGTAGCCGCCGACCAGAACAAGGGAAGGCCTGTTCGGGTCACCGCCGGTGTGACGTCGGCGCCAGGCGTCCAGTATCCGCTGGTGGACACCCTCGGGGCGCTCGGCGGTCGGCTCAGGCAGTAGCTGTTGCAGCGCCTTCACCACGGCTTGCACTCGAGTGGTGTCCACGTGATCGCGGAACTCTGTGAGCTGGTGCCCGACTTGCTCGCCGGGCAGAGCCTTTCGGAAACCCAGCTCTGGCTCGGTCGCCTGGTACAGCAGGCAGTAGGCCCGGCGGTAGTGAGGACCTGGGTAGACCTCGCCCTGCTCGTGCTGCCACAGAGTCTGGAAGTTGGCCGCCGGGGCCGAGAGTCCCGCGCGGCGAGCGGTATCGCGGAGCCGCTCACCGGCCGCCTCCAGCGTGAGGCCGTGGGCTTCTCGCATCTCTCGCAACTTCTCGGGGCGCCAGCCCGATCGGTCCTTGCTCAAGTCCCCCACCAGCTCACTGTTCGTCAGCATGATCCCGAGCGTAAGGGCGAGGCCGTCGATCGCGTGTGTAAGCGGATGTTGAAAACCCACTGAGCGGGACGACGAGCAACCTCGGCAACTCGGAGTGATAACGCGATCACGCTATGCCCGCTGTGATGTTCCTGGCAACAGCGCCCGCCGCTACGAGCGAACTGGAGGCTGCACCATGTTCCATCCCACCTCACACGCTGAGACCAGCTCAGGTGCCGTGGTGTCAGGTAGATCCGCAGGGTCTTCCCATCGTCGGGAGCGGCTGACGGCTGTGGTCCTGGACCTCTTCGGCACTCTGGTCCCCGCCCCGGACATTCGGGAGCGCGCCCAAGCCGTGCGGGAGATCGCCGCCGCGCTGTGCGTGTCGGACCCGCTCGCCGACCGGGCGCTCGGGGGGAGTTGGCAGGCCCGGCATGACGGGACACTGCGCACAACCGGCGAGATCGCCGCTCACCTCGCCGAACTGTGCGAGGCGCCAGCTGGACATGTACCTCGGGTGGAGTCGGCGCTGCGGCGGCTGGGTTCCCAGCGGCTGCGCCCCGACACGTCGGTGCTGGAGAGTCTTCAGGAGCTGCGGCGGTCGGGGCTTCGGCTGGCGCTGTTGAGCGACGCGGCCCCCGACGTCACCGAGGCATGGGAGCACTCAGTGCTCGCCACGCACTTCGACGTGACGCTCTTCAGTTGCCGCGAGGGGGCGGTGAAGCCGGCCCGGCAGCTGTACGCGGGCATTCTGGAGCGCCTCCGGAGTGCCGCGGATTCGGTGCTGTACTGCGGCGACGGCGGGGGTTCGGAGCTGGTGGGGGCACTGCGCTGCGGGATGCAAGCGGTCCGTGTGGAACGGCGCGGTGGCCTGGCCGCGCTGGCCTTCGGAGACCAGGTGGACGCCTGGCAGGGTGTCACGCTGCGGTCTGTCGAGGACTTGCCGACCTGGTTGGGCGCCATGGGGTCGAGTCGGGGGTACGCCCGGTGACCGGCGTCGGCACGCTCGTCTGGGAGGCCCGGCCAGAGGGGGCGGGCCGTTCGCCGCGCCTCTCGCTCGTACGCCGCGCCGCGTTACCGGCGGATGCCGGAACGACGGAGGTCCGGGTGCGGTTCTCGGGCCTGTGCGGCAGCGACACCAGCAAGCTCTGTTCGGACTCCTGGAGCGGGCCGCTGCCCGAGGGATGGGTTCCCGGCCACGAGGTGGTCGGCATTGATACCCGCACCGACACCTGGGTTGCGGTCAACCCGCTGGCCGGCTGCGAAGGATGCGCCGAGTGTGCCCTTGGCCGTATCCACTTGTGTCCCGGCCTGCGGCGCATCGGCTGGGACCTTCCCGGTGGGCTGGCCGATTCTGTCCGGGTTCCGATGCGAAACGCTGTACCGCTGCCTTCCGGCGCGGCAGATCCGGCGGTGTTCGTCCTTGCCGATCCGGTGGCGGTCGCCCTGCACGGTGTGCGATGCGGCTTGCCTGCACCGGCTTCCGACAGCGCAAGCCGCCTCGGAGTCATCGGTGCGGGCACCCTGGGTATCTGTACCGCCGTCAGCGCGGCCCGGGCCGGGTGGGAGGTTCTGCTCGCCACCCGCAGGCCGGACCAGGAGGAACGGCTGCGCACTCTGTTGGCTGACGCCGGCATCACCGTCTGCCCTGCGCTTCCAGCAGATACGTGTGACGCGGTGGTCGACGCCGCGTCCGGGCACTCGCCCGCCCCGCTGCTCCAGGCCCTGGAAGCGGTACGGGACGGCGGGACGATCCTCGTCCAGAACGCCTACGCCCCGGATGTGCAGCTCTCCACCCCGTTGCGCGAAGTGTTCCGGCGCTCGCTCACCCTCCGGGGCTCGTACTCCCACTGCCGCGCGAACAACTGCGACGACTTCCAAGACGCCCTTCAGCTTCTCGCCCAAGCGGCAGACAGCGCGTGGGCCGCGGCCCTCACATCCACCCGCTACCCGCTCGCCCGGCTGCCCGATGCCCTGGCCGCGCTGCGCCCCGATGCCGCGCACCGCCCACCGAAAGTCCTGCTCACTTCCCGTACCTGACCGCACCGCTGGGAGCTCCGCCATGCACTCATCTCCTGTTCCTGCTCCGCCGCCCGTGTCCATCCCCGCGCTCGTACACCAGGTCAACTCTCCCGCCGACATCTCCCCACCCGAGGTCTACAACGGTCTGCTGCAGCTACTCGGACTGCCCGCCGGACCGACGCGTGACGTGATGCTGGGCAGCGTGCTGACCGGCCTGCTCCTGCGTGGGCCGCGTCCGGCCGAGGTGGAGGCCGCGATCCGGGCCGCCGGCACGCTGGACCGCGGGTCCTGGGAGTCCTTAGCCACACCCCCTGGAGTGCAGCTGATCGGCTACACCGGCAGCGGGAAGAAGACGTACAAGACGATCAACCTCAGCTCTGCGGCCGCGCTGGTCGCTGCGGCCGGCGGAGCGCACATCGCGAAGCTCGGCTCGCACAGCGCCTCCTCGAAGACCGGCTCCCGGGACTTCATGGACGTGGTGGGCGCGCGTTGCGAGACCGTCCCGGCGAAAGCCATGGTGAACATCGCCGGGGAGTGCGGCTTCGGCTTCTTCTCCATCGAGCACCGGGTACCGGAATTCGATCGACGCTACGGCGGCCGTTTCCAGGCCGTGCACGCCCTGAGCCTGGGCTTCCCGGCCCTGCTGAGCCCGGTGGCCTGCCAGGGATTCGTCTACGGCCTGTCCCATCCGGCCGTCGGGGTGTCCGCGCAGCTGCTGTACCGGCTCGGCCTCGGCGACGTCACCGTGGTCAACTCCTCTCCCTTGCCCGGCAGCCAGGTCGACGAACTGATCCCCGGCGGCACCATCCGCGTCTGCCGCCTGGCAGCCGGCCGGGAAGACCCGGATTTCGGGTGCGCCGTCGCCAAGGCCGCCGGTGCCGTGGCCCCGGTCGTCGACCTCGGATACCTCGCGCAGCGCGCCGATCCGCGCGCCAACGTTGCCGCCGTCGTGCGCCTCCTCGCCGGCCGCGCCCCAGCAGTGGCCCGGCGCACGGTTGCCCTGAATGCGGCTGTACTCATGGTGACCGCCTGCGCCGTCCCCACCCTGCGGGCTGGCTTGGACACCGCGCATGCCGTCCTGGACGACGGCACTGCCTTGGACACCCTGCGTCGTTTCGTCTCCCTCACCGACGGCACCCCGCGCACGGTCGATGCCCTCCTGCGACTCCCCGACGACCAGCGGGCCGCCCAGACCGTGCCCACCCCTCACCGCCCACCTCAGAACGCCCCCACCTCCGGGCACCTCGCCGGTTTGCCCGCCGACAGGGAGGCGACCGCATGCTGACCCGCGACGAACTCGGCATCGTGCACCTGGTCCTCAACACCGACTGCAACGCATGGGACCTGCCCAAGACGGCCGACTCCCCCGGCGTATGCCGCTTCTGCTACCGCGAACGAAATCGCGTGCACACCGACGAGGCCACCGTCCGCCGCGTCATCGACCGTGTCCGCGCCGAGTCGGACGCCCACCGGATCGTCTTCACCGGCGGCGACCCGGTCATGCCCTACGACAACCATCTGGAGCCCGCACTCCAGCTCGCCCAAGCCGCAGGCTTCGAAACCAACCTGCACACCAACGGCCTCCTGCTCGCCGACCGCTATCCGGCCCTGCGCGATCACGTCACTCTCTACTCCCTGGCCGTCGACGGCCCCGACGAGCAGAGCGCCGACTGGTTCCGGGGTCGCGGCTACTTCGCCGCCTTCCAGGCCAACACCGCCCTGCTCGCCGCCGACCGGCGACGCCTCGCCTTCAACACGTTCACCACGGCCGCCTCCCTGGCCGCCCTTCCCAGCCTCGCTGGCACGATCAGCGGCCTCGCCGCCCGTACGCCGGTGGAGTACTGGCTGATCTCCCAGTACCGGCCGATCGGCCGAGCGAACTCCCACAAGGCCGACCTCTACGCCTACGACCGCGAGGCGTTCACCGAGGCCGTCGCCCACGTCCGCAGCCTGCTGGCCGGCACCGGAATCCAGGTGTACGACCAGCCGACCCGCGCTGCCGAGGACCCCTATCCCTTCCGGGTCTGGGTCCTGGCCGACGGCACCGTCACCGCCGATCTCGGCAGCGTCGCCGCGCCCAGCAACACGGTCCTCGGCAACCTCCTCACTGACGGCTTCGAGCCCCTCGTCCGCCGCGCCTTCGCATCACGCTCCACCACCGGCACCGCCACCGCCACCGCCACCGTGACCATCTCGGAGAAGGAAGTGACCGCACCATGAAGTTCGACTCCGCGTACTACGACGACGTCATCGCCAGCCACAACTACGAGCGCATCGCGCCCGAGACCACCCCTGCCGTCAGCGGCAGCGTCACCCCGGAGGCCGACGCCGAACCCGCCCTCGGCGCCATCGACTTCCCGCTCGCCGACCTGAGCCCGGACGACCTGCGCACCAAGTGGATGTGCCACACCGGAGCAAGGGCCTTCGCGACCGCCGTCGCCAGCGGGAAGCCTGCCACCGTGACCACCGGTGTCGGCCTCGGCGGCCCGCCACACGCCGGCACTGTCTTCCAACTCCTGCGCGCCGTCACACTCCAGCAGCACGGACTACACGTCCAAATCGTGCTCGGTGACCTCGACTCCTACAACGCCCGCCGCACCCCGCTGGCCGAAGTCCGTCGACTGGCCGCCCAGTACGAGGAGTTCGTACGCCGGCTCGGCTTCGACGAGCAGCGCGGAGTTCTGCGTCGACAGGAGGGCAACACCGACGTCCTGGCCACGGCCTTCCTGCTCTCCCGCCACCTGGACGACGCCGACTTCAGCTGGGCCGAGGAGGACCTCTCCGGCCTCTACCGCAGCCACGGTGTCTTCGACCACCTCACCTACGGCATGAAGCAGGCCACCCTCCTCATGGCCGCCGACTTCGTCCACCTGCTCGCCCAGGACCGCCACGTCCTGGTCTCCCTCGGGGTCGACGAGCACAAGTACGTGGCCCTCGCCCGGCGCGGAGCCGAACGCTGGGGCCTGCCCGCCGACCGCCTGTCCGGCATCTACACCAAGATGATCCCCGGCCTCGGCGGCCTGCCCAAGATGAGCAAGAGCATCCCCGGATCCGGCATCACCGCTGCCTTGCCGGCCAGTGACATCCGTGCCCTGCTCGCGGCGAACACCGACTCCGGACCGGACGACGACACCTCGGCCCTGCTGCAGATGTTCGCCTGCCTCCCCGAGACCGGCGGTCGCGCTTACGACCTGGCCACCGAAGCCCGCCGCACCGGCGGCCGCCGCTGGCGCGAGCTGCGTGAGGAGCTCACTGAGCGCCTGGTCGGCATTTTCTCGCTCTGGCCCCAGCTGTGACACGACCGAAGGAGTCCGCCATGTCCACCACTCCCGCGCCGCCCCCTGGGTCAGCCCCGGCGCCGTACCCCGTCCTCTCCCGTCAGCCCCTCGGCGACGCCGCCACTCACCGCATCCGGGCCGGCTACCACCACCGGGCCACCGTGAAGTACTTCACCGACACCACCGACGACTCCGTCACCTGGCAACCCGACGTCTACCCGTACGCCGCCACCCTCGCCGAGCACGCCGGCCTCGATGCCCTCATCGACCTCGGCTGTGGCCGCGCCGGCAAACTCGCCGTCCTGGCCGCCGAGCGCCCCAACTGGACGTACATCGGCGTCGACTTCGGCGACAACCTGGCCTGGTGCCGCGACAACCACCCCTTCGGCCAGTGGATCGACGCCGACCTGGAGAAGAGCGAACACCTCCCCCTCGCTCCCGATCTCCTGCGACGCTCCGTCGTCGTCTGCTCCGACGTCATCGAACACCTCCTCGACCCGCTCCCGCTCCTCGCGCTCACCCGGAGCCTCCTGTCGGACGGCGCCTCCGTCGCCGTGTTCTCCACCCCCGCCCGCGAGTTCCGCAGCGGCTACGACGCCCCCGGGCCGCCCCGCAATCCCAGCCACGTCCGCGAATGGGCCAGCGACGAGTTCCAAGCCCTCCTGCGCGCCTGTGGATTCGAGATCCATTACGCCGGCGTCACCCGAAGCGACGACGCTTCCCACGGCTTGTCCACCCAGCTCGTCACCGTCGGCCTGCCCGAGGTCCGCCGATGACCGCCACCGCCGCGTCCCCGACCTCCGGGCTTCGAGTCGTCCACCTACCCGCCCGCACTCCCTACGCCCGCAAGCTCCATGGCCTCGGCATCCAGGCTCTGAACACCAGCCCCGAGCCCACCGAGATCCGCCCCGGGTTTGTTGTCCCCGCTGACGTCACCGCTTCCTGGCTCCTCGACCACACCCCGTTGGACTGGCTCGACGTCCTCCACCTCCACCACATCGACCTCGAAACCCCCGCCGTCCTGGAGCGCCTCCTCGATGCCTGCGCCACCGCCGGCGTCCGCGTGATCTTCACCGCCCACGACACCCGTCCCATGCTCGGCGGCGATAGCGACGGGGCCGACGCTTTCATCACGCGCCTGCGGCTGCTCCTCGCCGCCGACGTCCCCTGGATCTGCCTCACCGAAGGCTCCCGCGCTGACCTCGCCACCCTCCTGGGCACCGAGCCTCCCGCCACCGTCATCCCGCACGGCTACGTCGTACCGCCCGAGAGCCTCCGCCGCCGCGAACGCCTCCCCGGCACCGGCGTCCGAACTCTCCTGTACGGGGCCACCCGAGCCAACCGCGACCAGCTCTCACCCATCGTCAACTGGTCACTCGCTACCAGCGACCCTACCCAGAGCCTGCATCTCCTCTTTCGCGCCGCGAGTCCCACCGACTTCACCCGCACCCCCCTCAACCCCCTGCCCACGATCCTGGACACCGCCCGCCACGACCCCCGCATCCGGATCACGATGCGCCCGTACCCCACCGACGGCGAGGTCCTCGACGCCGCCCTCGGCAGCGATCTCCTGTTGCTCCCCTATCTCTGGGGCACCCACTCCGGCCAACTGGAACTCGCCTTCGACCTGGGCCTCACCCCGGTCTGCGCCCGCGTCGGTCATCTCCCCGAACAACACCGTCTCCACCAACGGCACGGCCAAGCCGTCCCCGAACCCGAATGGTTCGACTGGACCACCGGCCACCCCAACCTCTTCGGTGAACGCTTCCTGACCGCGCTGGAATCCGCCACCGCCCGCACGGCCGCCACCCCTCGAGGCCTCGACCCCGACTTCCTCGACTACCGCGTCCAGGAGCACAGGAACGTCCTCGCCGCTCACCTCGCGCTCTACGAAGGCGGCCACCGATGACGAACACCCCGTCGCCGCTACCCCGGATCTCCTGCGTGATCCTCTGCCACAACTACGGCCGCTACCTCGACCGTGCCATCGCCAGCTGCCTGGAGCAGGAACCCGGCCGCTACACCCTCCACGAAATCCTCGTCATCGACGACGGCTCCACCGACGACACCCCCGAGATCTGCCGCCGCCACCAGGACCACATCCGCGTCGTCCGCCGCCCTCAACGAGGGTTCGCCCAGACCCTCACCGACGCCGTGCTCCTCGCCGAGGGCGACTGGGTCGCCCCACTCGACGCCGACGACTGGTTCCACCCCGCCAAACTCCGCAGCTGTGCCGACGCCATCACCCCCGGCCGCCTCCTGATCGACCACTGGGAGACCGTCGTAGGCGCCGACGGCCGCCCACTGCTGCCAGAGCCCCACCCCGGTGGCAACACCAGCACTCTCCTCGTCCGCCGCGACGCAGCCTGCACCCTTCTCCCCGTCACCAACGAGATCCACTTCCACGCGTTGCGCGACGCCGGCCACGGCTACACCCTGCCCGAGCCCCTCGTGAACTACCGACTCCACCCGGCGAGCATGACCGACCGAACCCTCAACGGCGCCTCCCAGCACTACCGCGCCGACGTCTGCGCGGATCTCGCCCACCGTCTCATCAGCCTCACGACCTCCCCGCCCAACTGGGCCACCGTTGCCACCCTGCGCCGTATCGCCCACCGCTATCGCGCCCGCTCCGCCGGCCACCGCGTGGAAGCCCACCTTCAGCAGGGCCGCCGCCTCCACGCCCTTCGCCCCCTCATCGCGATGCTCTACCACTCCGTCCGAGGCCAGGCCCCGGCTGCGGCCTGGCTCCACACCCTCGCCAGCGTTGCCCACAACCACCCGCTCGCCCCACCCCCGCCGCCCCCGGCAACCGTCCCGACTCCGACGATTCCTCCGACGCTCCGTCAAAACAGAGTGTGATTAAGCAAATGCGACTCCGTTACCACGATGCTAAAATCACGTGCTTTCCCATACCCGCTGGTCACGCCAGCCGACAGACCCAGGAGCGTAACGACGCCATGAGCCGTCTCAGCGAGTCCGTAGTCCGCGCCATGGAGATCCTCAAGGGATCGGACCTGGCCGCGGACTATACGGTCGCCCGGCTCTTGGAAGAGACCTATCGCCGCCGCTCACTGGACCTGTCCGACCTCTCCCCGGCCGAACAGGCCGCGCTGGTCGAAGGTCGCGCGATCAACGTCATCCCCTCCGCGTCCGCGCTCGCGGAGAAGATCACGGCTGCCCAAACAGAGGGCCGGCCGCTCGTGGTCAAGTACGGCATCGACCCGACGTCCCCGGACGTCCACCTGGGCCACTCAGTGCCGATCATCATCGCGTCCCGCTTCCAGCGCATGGGCCACCACGTCGTCTTCATCATCGGCGACGTCACCGCCAAGATCGGCGACCCGTCCGGCCGCTCCTCCGAGCGCCCGGCGCTCACCGACGCCGACATCGCCCACAACCTCAGTGGCTACCAGCAACAGGTCACCCCGTTCATCGACTTCACGCGCGCCGACCTCCGCTTCAACGGTGAGTGGCTGAACAAGGTCAGCCTCCCCGAACTGGTAGGCATCCTGGCCCACGTCCCGGTCTCGATGACCCTCCAGCGCGACGACTTCCGCAACCGCCTGGCCGCCGGCGACGGCCTCTCGGTCGCCGAGTTCGTCTACTCCGTCGTCATGGCCCTCGACTCCGTGGCCATCGACGCGGACGTCGAACTCGGCGGCGTGGACCAACTCCTGAATCTCCAGATGTGCCGCAAGGTCATGGAGATCCGCGAACAGACCCCCGAGGTCATCATCACCACCCCGCTCATCGAGGGCACCGACGGCACCGGCGCCAAGATGAGCAAGTCCAAGGGCAACTACGTCGGGCTCTCCTCCTCCCCGGACGAGATCTTCGGCCGCGTGATGTCAATCCCCGATCACCTCATCGAGCCCTACCTCAAGCAGCTCACCGAGTGGACCGACGAGGAGATCACCGCCGTCACCGCGCGCGTGGCCGATGGCACCGCGCACCCCATGGCCATCAAGCGCATCCTCGCCGGCGAGGTCACCGCCACCCTCCACGGCCTGGAGGCTGCCGAGGCCGCCCGTGCCGAGTTCACCGCCCGCTTCTCCAAGCGAACCTTCGGCGAGACGCAGAACCTCCCGGCCATCTCCCTCAAGGAGCACTCCGAGACCCCTCTGGTCACCGTGCTCACCCAGATCCTGGGGTTCGCCCCCAGCAACTCCGCTGCCCGCCGCGTCGCCGCCCAGAACGGCCTCCGTCTCATCGCCGAAACAGCGGACGGCGAACAGCGCACCACCCAGCTTGACCAGGACACCACCCAGCAGTTGCTGTCCGCCCTCGTCAGCGAGGCCGACATCACCGGGGAAGCGACCTTCTACCTCAAGGCAGGCCGAAAGATCGCTCGCATCGACGCGTGACGCAAACTGGCGTGGGGGGGGGGGGGGGGGGGGTCCCCCCCCCCCCCCCCCCCCCCTCTTTTTTTTTTTTTTGTTTTTTTTTTCCCCCCTTGG
>NZ_JBWXUE010000005.1:0-298992 GCF_057158765.1 Kitasatospora sp. NEAU-69 | reverse complement strand
ACACGGGTGGGGGGGTCGGTTCCCCCCCCCCCCCCCCCCCCCCCACGCCAGTCTTGATCGTCGGTGCTCGGTGGTGTGTGCCGCCTCGCTGGGACCAGCGCAACTGACCGGGTGGGTGACCGTCCTCTCGGTGAACCTGCGGGGTGTCACTGCGACGCTCACGCCGACGCCGCAGAGTGAGGCACATTCTGGTGACGTCACTGCGCCCGACTCACTCCGTCCTGCGAACCCCGTGACCGGTGCGCTCAACAGGTTCGAGGTATGGGTGGAAACGAATGGCGCAGATGCCCGATGGCGCGTCGAGCAGCGACGAATCGGTCGAGGCCGTGCGCCGCTATTACGACGACTTCGCCGAGGCCGAGCACGAACGCCTGACCCAGGACGTCGCCAGCAGGGTCTCCTTCGAGATCCACCGCCGCTTCCTGGACCCGTACCTGAAAGAGAACCAGCGAATCCTGGAGATCGGCGCCGGGACCGGGCGCTTCACCGCCCTACTCGCAAAGCCCGGCTCGCGCGTGGTGGTCACCGACATCTCGCCGGTCCAGCTCCGCCTGAACCAGGCCAACGTCACCGCTGCTGGCGCCGAAGACGCCGTCGAGGCACGCCACACGCTCGACATCCGCGACACCAACCGCTTTCCAGACGACTCGTTCGACCTAATCCTGGCCTACGGCGGCCCCCTCTCCTACGCCTTCGACGACGCACAACAGGCCCTCGCCGGCCTCCTGCGGATCGTGAAGCCCGACGGCGTGATCGTCGCCTCGGTCATGTCCCTCTGGGGCAGCTGGCGAGCCCGCCTCCCCGGAGCCATGCAGCTCGCCGTGCAGTTCGGAACCGACGTCACCGACGCCGTGATCCGCACCGGCGACCTGCGGCATGTTCCGGGCGTGGTCCACGTCTGCCGGATATTCACCTGGGAACAGCTCGTTGCTCTCGTTCACGAGTGCGGAGGCGAAATCCTGGCGGCCTCGGCGAGTAATTGGGCCAGCCTCGAAGACCCCGCCGTCCTGGCCGACCTCGAACGCACCCCCGCACTCTGGGAGCGGTTCCTCACCTACGAGACGGCCGCCTGCGCCAGCCACGGCACCCGCGACGGCGGCACTCACATCCTGTTCGCGGTGCGCCGAAACTCAGTGTGACGAGCCTGGCTAACAGCATCACGGGCTCATCGGGTTGCCTTCCGGGTGGACTACAGTCACTGCTGTCAATCCCCCGTTGGCCCAGCTACGCACCGCCGCCGGCATGCTGTTCCTCGACGACGCTGGTCGCATGCTCCTGGGCAAACTCATCTACAAGCCCGACAGAAATGTCCCGGCGGATACCTGCATCCGGGCAGGACGCCCGCCGAGGGTGCGCCGGGAAGTGCTCGGTAACCCCTCCGGTCGGCCGGCTATTGGTCGCCGACTGGGCGCCTCATCATCCGGCGGAGGGCGACAAGCTGCTCTTCGTCTTGACGGCGGGGTGCTGGCGGAGCACCGCGAGAAGATCGTGCTCGATGGCACCGAGATCGTCGACTACGGATTCCGCCGGGCGAGCGAGATCGACCAGCTCCTGGTCCCTCGTCTCGCCCGCCCGGCTCGATACAGCGCTCCCGGGCAGAACTGCGGCTGGCACCGCCTGTATCGAACACGGCAAGAACCCGCTCATGACGCCAGCCAAGAGCACGAGTTGACGACAAATGCGTCGCGGCTCCACCTTGGCCCTGAGGCCTCCCCCCGTGGAAGGACTCTTGCAATGCCGTTCGGGATGGACTGCAATGACGCAGCGCTCCCACTGACCGCCAGATCGACGTATCGGTGCTCATCGCGACGGCGGATTCGCAACATTGTGCGCATGGGCATCTGACCACCCATGCACGTCTCCCTGGTCACCGACAGGAACGCGGCCTCGCCATTGCCTCCCGCCTCGCCGTTCCGGCGGTTCAATGGCGGCCCATTTCGCCTCGGCACGTCCGGGGAATCGCTCATCGCTTCGTTCTGATCGTCAAAACCCTGGAAAAGAAACCGAAGAACGCCACGCACTGGTCGACCCGGTCGATGGCCGCGCCGAGACCTTCAAACTCAGCACCGACCCGCTGTTCATCGACAAGGTCCGCGACGTGGTCGGCAGGTCACTTGGAGAACGCTGCCAGTTGCAGGCTGATCGCCATGTAGGTGGGGGCGCGGCCGCTGTGGACCCGGGTCACGACGTCGGCGATCTTGCCCAGGGCGGCGATCAGGCCCTGGAACTCCCGCTTGGTGTTCAGGTCGAGCTTGCCGATCGCCACGGCGATCTCGATGTCATCGGTCAGCGAGGTGTGGATGTCCGCCAGCACCTCGTGCTTGTCGGGGGACTCGGCCGCCAGCTGGGCGGCGTCGGCGGCGACGGTCAGCCAGAGCGCCGTGGTGTTCACCAGGATCGCGCGCTTGAGGTCACCCAGGAGCGCCGCCCACGCCGGCTTGGAGGTCTGCGTGACGGGCCGGTCGTCGAAGGCCTTCAGTAGCGGCTGCAGGGCCGCCCGCTCGGTCGGGCGGTCGTTCTTCACCAGCCAGTCGATGATCTGCCGCAGGTGCGGGACGTAAGCGGGAACGCCTGGGTCCGCAGTGCTGGTGGTCGTCGTCGTGGTGGTTGTGGTGGTTGTGGTCGTGGTGGTTGTGGTCGTGGTGGCGGGAGTGGTCGTGGGGGTGAGGGCGGTGATCAGGGCGCTCAGGATCCGCTCGCCGAGGGCGACCGTGCCCGCGCCGGTCGCCGCGTGCGGAACAGTGAGCGTCCTGGTGGTCAGGGAGTAGGTGACCCCCGTGGCCGGGCCGTCGGCGACGGGGATGACCTGAAGACGGTCCAGTGCCTGCTTGAGGGAGGTCATCGCGGCGTGGATCCGCTGCACCGTCTCGATGTCGACCTCGTCCAGGCCTACGTAAGCAAAGCCCGCGTAGCGCTTGCCGATCAGCTTCACGGAGCGCAGCAGCTCCTCGACCCGCAGCAGGGCGGACCAGTTGGGGTCGTCCCGCCACTCGGCCTCCTTGGCAGCCCAAGTAGCCCTGAAGAACTGGGCGTTGGCCATGCCGACGCTGTCGGCGCTGCGCAGCCAGGCCCGGTTGACGAGGAGATCCACCCAGGCCAGCGCCGCCCCGAGGTCGGTGGTCTGCCACGCCAGGCGCAGGGCGTCCCGCTGGGCCCGGACGACGCCGGCCACCTGGTAGCAGCCCGGACGGCTCTCCAGTCGCTCGGCGAGCTGCGCGGCCGCGTCGGCGAAGGAGTCGGCGTTGCACGCGGCAAGCTCCGGGGTGAGGTAGTTCCAGGCCCAACCGCGGCGGTAGGCGTAGTCCTTGACCGGATAGCCGGTGTCCCCGTCCAGGCAGTGCGACAGCTCGTGCAGGAGAGTCAGCGAGCGCTGGGTCAGCGACTGCGACGGCGGGCGCAGCAGTTCGGCCCGGACCTGCAGGTACTCCACCTTCGGTGCCGCCCCGGTGGTGATCTGCGTTCTGGCCTCCATCGTCGCGGGCAGCTCGTCGTTCACCACGATCTTGTCGCCCAGCGACCGGAGGCAGGCGCCCAGCAGCTGGAACCGGCGGTGAAAGTCGACTGCGGGGGCGCTGGGCGGGGGCGCTCCGTTCAGCGCACCGGTCGCGGCCAGCACGGCGGGGAAGGCCATGGCGACGATCTGGTCGATCCGGGTGTTCATCGCCTGCAGGGTCTGCTTCTGGGTGGCGGTCAGCGGCTGGTTCAAGACAGTCCTTCGGGTCTCGGCGTGTGCGGGGGCCGGGCAGGGCCGCCAGGAGTGTCGCGGACCGCCATGGACAACGGATAAACGGTGGTGACGGATCGTCAGATCGCCGCGCTGGGGCTCGGTCGGCAGCGGGACGGCCGGCCGCTTCGTCAACTCGCCTTGGCGGTCCAATGCCTGTGAAGGCGCAGTCGGGCTCGGGGTCCAAGAGCCGTCGAACCCTTCGGCAACGGGGGACGAACGCGAGACGAAAATCGGCGGTTCCGGAAAAATCTACGCGCATCTACTTGCTCGGTGTCCGTTTCGCCGCAACCATACGGACCGTAGTCATCTGACCATGAACCGTCATGCACGGAGGAGTGTCCGATGCGCAAGTGGAAGAGAAGATCGGCGAGTGTGGCCCTGCTCGCCGCCGTCGCCCTGGCGGGGGCCTCGTTGGCCACGGCTGCCGAGGCCGGTGGGCGGCCGACGACCGGTGTCGGGTCGTGCACGCTGAAGGGGTGGAACCCGGCGACGAGCCCGGCGAACGCGAAGAACCTGCCGGTCGGTCAGCGGCCGCAGACGTACAAGCCGGACGACTTCGACTGCAGCGGTGCGAAGTTCGCCGCGCCCGGCGTGGAGTTCACGAAGTTCCCGCAGCCGAAAGACCTCAAGATCACCGACAAGACGGTGATGCAGAAGGTCGGTGACCAGCAGTCGGTGGTGGGGAAGCCCACCGCGGCGGTGAACCCGTTGGCGCCGTACTTCCCGGGGTTCCAGCACTTCGTGGTCATCTACCGGGAGAACCACACCTTCGACGACTACCTCGGCGACTGCGCGACCACGATCGCCGCCGGCTGCAACGGCCAGGTGCAGAGCACCAACCACATGAGCTCAGTGCCGGACCTGCACCAGCTGGCCAAGACCTACTCGCTGTCCGACTCGTACAGCACCGGCGTCCAGCCGCCGTCCGGGCCCAACCACTGGTTCCTGTTCTCGGGGCAGTCCTCGTCGAGCAGCCAGCAGCAGTCCTACCCGTCGAACGGCACCCAGTTCGACCGCTTCCTGCAGAGCGACAAGGGCCCGACGGACGAGGGCACCAACGCCTGCACGGCTCCATCCGGCACCAGCAGCGGCACCAGCCCGTACACGTTCATCATGAACGGCGACATCTACTGGATGCTCAACAGCGGCAGCGGCTACTGGAAGAACCCGGCCGACGGCAAGGTCGAGGTGCTGCCGCCCAACCGCCCGGGCACGAACATCCCCGAAGAGCTGCACACCAACGAGTACACCTGCCAGAACCAGAGCATCCCCGACAGCACGGTAGCCAACGACTACCTCAACTTCATCAACACCAACGGGATGCCGGCGTACAACTACGTCGAGCTGTTCAACGACCACCCCGGCACCTACCAGGACATCTCCGGCAACGACACCGCGACGAACAACATCGTCAACTCGATCATGAGCAACCCGACGTACAAGAACAACACCCTGATCATCGTCACCGAGGACGACACCCAGAACGGCAACAACGGCCCGGACCACGTCAGCAACACCTACCGCGTGCCGCTGCTCGTGATCGGGAACCCGGCGTACGTCAAGCAGCACTACGTCTCGCACGTCGCGTACACCACGGCCAACGTGCTCGCGGCGATGGAGCGCACGATGGAGAACGTGCACTCCGGCGTCATCGACCCGAACGACAACCTGGGCTCGTCCACCTTCCCGATGACGACGGCGGACCAGGCCGCGCTCGGTGACCCGCTCGAGGACTTCTGGGTCCAGGGCTCGACCCCGCTGTCCGCGACCGCCAAGGGGTCCCCGGCCACCGGCAACGCACCGCTGGCGGAGGCCTTCACCGGCTCGGCCACCGGCGGCACGGCCCCGTACACGTACAGCTGGAACTTCGGTGACGGGACCAGCAGCACGACCCAGAACCCGAGCCACACCTACACCGCCGCGGGCACCTACACCGCGACGCTGACCGTCACCGACAGCGCCTCACCGGCCAACACCGCGACGTCACAGGTGACCACCGTGGTCAACGCCGTCGGCAACCCGCTGGCAGCCAGCGCCTCGGCCACCCCGACCTCCGGTCAGGTGCCGCTGAACGTCGCCTTCACCGGCACCGGCACCGGTGGCACCCCGGCGTACAGCTACAGCTGGAACTTCGGTGACGGGACCAGCAGCACGAGCCAGAACCCGAGCCACAGCTACACCACCGCGGGCACCTACACCGCGACGCTGACCGTCACCGACAGCGCCTCACCGGCCAACACCGCGACCTCGACGGTGAGCATCACCGCCTCACCGATCGCCGCGACGGTCCCCGGCGCGCCCACCGGTCTGACCGCGACGGCCGGAACCGGGCAGGCCTCGCTGAGCTGGACGCCGCCCGCCAACACCGGCGGCGAGAACGTCACCTCGTACAAGGTGTACCGCGGCACCAGCAGCGGCAGTGAGACGCTGCTGACCGGCGGCGGCTGCAGCGGCCTCGGCGCGGTGACCTCGTGCACGGACACCGGGCTGACCGCCGGTCAGGCCTACTACTACAAGGTCAGCGCGGTGAACGGCGTGGGCGAGGGCGCGCAGAGCAACGAGGCGTCCGCCACCCCCACCGGCTCGGGCTGCCAGGCGCAGCAGCTGCTCGGCAACCCGGGCTTCGAGAACGGCAGTTCCAGCCCCGGGCCGTGGACCGTGACCTCGACGCACAGCCCCCTCCAGGTGATCAACAGCAGCAGCTCCGAACCGCCGCACAGCGGCACCTGGGACGCCTGGCTCGACGGCTGGGGCAAGACCACGACCGACACCCTGGCCCAGACCGTGACCCTGCCCAGTGGCTGCACCAACTACAACTTCAGCTACTGGCTGCACATCAACACGGCCGAGACCTCGACGACCACCGCCTACGACACGCTCAAGGTGCAGGTGCTCAACAGCTCCGGCACCGTGCTGGGCACCCTGGCCACCTACTCCAACCTCAACCACAACACCGGTTACACGCAGCACACCGTCAACCTCGGCGCGTACGCCGGGCAGCAGGTGACGCTGAAGTTCACCGGTGCCGAGGACTCCGAGTACCAGACGTCGTTCGTGCTCGACGACACCGCACTGAACGTCAGCTGAGCGCGTAGCCCCGCCGGGTGGTGCACTGCGGTGCACCACCCGGTGCCGTGCCTGAGGGATGGATGAACGGATGGACACACCCATCGCGGTGAGAGGCCGCGGCATCACCAAGGTCTTCGGTGATGTCGTCGCACTCGACCACATCGATGTGAGCATGACGCAGGGTCAGATCCACGGCCTGGTCGGCCCGAACGGAGCCGGAAAGACCACGCTGCTCGGCCTGTTGCTGGGCCTGGCCGTGGCCGACGAAGGGAGTCTGGAGATCCTCGGCACGCCGGTGGGACGCACGCCGGCCGCGCCCGACGGTGTCTCCGGGTTCGTCGACGGGCCCGGCCTCTACCCCACGCTCACCGCGAGGCAGAACCTTGCGACGCTCGTCGCGCTGCGCCCTGACGGCGTGCCCGCCACGGGCGTCCAGGAGGCGCTGGAGCAGGTCGGGCTCGCCGAGGCCGCCGACGCCAAGGTCCGCGGCTTCTCGCTGGGCATGCGCCAGCGGCTGGGGCTGGCCGCGGCGCTGCTGACCAGGCCACGGCTGCTGGTGCTCGACGAGCCGTCCAACGGCCTGGACCCGGTCGGCAAGAAGCACGTGCACGGTGTGCTCAGCCGGCTGGCCGGCGAAGGCGTCACGGTCGTGATGTCCAGCCATCGGATGGACGATCTGGAGGCGCTCTGCTCCGAGGTCACCATCCTGGCCACCGGGCGCGTGGTCTTCTCCGGACCGGTGTCGAAGCTCTCCGACGACAACCGCGAACTCGACTACCGGCTGCGCGCGTCGGACCCGTCCGCCGCGCGCGCGATCGCGGCCGCGACGCCCGGGATACGCATCATCGACGGCTACGACGCACCGGCGCGGCCGGACACCGACGTGATCATCGTCCGCGCCCGGGTGGCAACCATGGACGAGCTCGTGGCCCGGATGGTGCGCGACGACATCGCGGTGCGCGAGCTGGCGCCCGTCGTCTCACCGCTGGAAGCCGCGTTCCTCGCCCTGACCGAGCAAGCCGAGCAGGCCGAGCAGGCGGAGCAGGCAGAGCAGGCCGAGCTGGCTGAGCAGGAGGCCGACCGATGAGCACGACCGTCACCGACACCCCCGCCCCCGCCGCCGGGGCCGGAGCCGGAGCCGGGACGGCGGGCGCGCGCCCGGTCCCGGTGGCCCGCATCCTGCGCTTCGAGTTGGTCAAGCAGTTCTCCGCCTGGCGGGTGCGCCTGCTGATCGGGCTGTGCTGGCTCGGCCCGGGCCTGCTGGTCTTCGCGATCGACCAGCAGAGCACGCTGCCGTCGGACACCCTGTTCGGCCGGTGGATGCACGCGACCGGCTGGGCCGGGTCGCTGGTGGTGCTCGGCGTCGCCGGCACCTGGGCGCTGCCGCTGGTCACGTCCATGGTCGCCGGTGACGTGTTCGCCTCCGAGGACCGGCTGGGCACCTGGCGCCACCTGCTCATCGCGGTCCGCTCGCACCGGCGCATCTTCGTGGCCAAGGCGATCGCCAGCCTCACCGTGATCGGGCTGCTGGTGGCAGGCCTGGCCGTCTCCGGCGTGCTCGGCGGACTGCTCGCGGAGGGGAACCAGCCGCTGATCGGGCTGGACGGCCACCAGCTCTCCGGCGGGGAAGCCGCCGGAGGCGTCCTGCTGGCCTGGGTCTGTGTGCTGGCGCCGACGCTCGCCCTGGCGGCCATCGGGCTGCTCGGCTCGATCGCCCTGGGCCGATCGCCGATGGGCCTGCTCCTGCCCATGCTCGCCGCCCTCGGGATGCAGGTGGCGCAGATGCTGCCGCTGCCGGTCCCGGTGCGCCTGGCGCTGCCCGGCTACGCCTTCATCTCCTGGAACGGCCTGTTCACCGCTCCCCGGCAACTCGGGCCGCTGCTGATCGGGATCGGGGTCAGTCTGGTCTGGGCGGTCGTCGCGACGGCACTGGCCTACCTGCTCTTCCTCCGCCGGGACTTCACCAATCTCAACAACGACGGCGCCGGACGCAGGGTGCTGACCCTGGGCGTCCTCCCGCTGGCCGGCGTGCTGGCCGTGACGGTCGGGGTGTTCGCGGGAACGACCGGGACGAGCGGTTCCGGCATCGACCAGGCCAAGGTGCAACGGTCGGTGGCCACGGCCTTCGCCCATCTCTACCGGTTCCAGCAGACGCAGATGCGCCAGCAACCGGTCACCGAAGCGCAGTTGCAGACCACCGCGGCCTGTGACAAGAGCGAAGGACTCGGCGCGCAGGAGGGATCGGGCAACGACTGGCGCTGCACGGTCTCGTGGACCGTCCCCGGTTACAACGCCACCGGCCAGGCCATCTACCAGCTCGACGTCAGCGCGAACGGGCGGTACACGGCCGACGGGGACGGCCCGGTGGAGGTGAACGGCTACTTCCTGATCGTCACCGGGGGCAAGGCGGTGCCGAACCCGCTCTGGCAGTTCGACGGCAACGTCGATCTGCTCGCCAAGTGAGCGCGGGACCAGGGCCCGTCCGGGCGAACGCAGGAACGCGTCAGCGGCTCGCGGCGGCGTTGAGCAGGTCGGTCACCAGGGCGAGCGGGGGCCAGTCGAGGCGGCCGTGCCGGGCCACCGCGTAGGCGCGCAGTTCGACGTCGGGGGCGGCCAGCGGGACGAACCGCACGCCGGGCAGGATCGGGAAGCCGGTCGGCAGCAGCGCCACGCCCAGGCCCGCCGCGATCATCTCCTGCACCAGGTCGAGGCTGTCGGCCTGGTGGGTGACCCGGGGCCGGAAGCCCGCCATCGAGGCGAGCGTGCGGATGACCACCTCGTCCGCGGTGTTGCGGGAGTTGACGATCCAGTCGTGCGTGCGGAAGCGGGCGAAGACGTCCAGCGTCGTCCCTTCGCCCGGCTCGGCGTCGGCCGGCTCGGCGTCGGCCGGTACGCCGAGGCCCCACCTGGTGGTCCACAGCGGGGTCGCACTGACCGTGGGATCGTCGGCGGCCGGGGCCAGGCCGTAGTCGTAGGTGAGCGCGAGGTCCACCTCGTCGGCGGCCAGCAGCTCCAGCGACTCGGCGGGCTCGTGTTCGCGGATGAGGACGCGGACCTGCGGACTGGTCGCGGCGAGCCCGACCACGATGGGCAGCAGGTATCCGCGGATCGCGGTGGCGAAGCCGGCCACCCGCAGGGTGCCGTTGGGCTCGGCGCCCGGGCCGAGGTCGCGGTGTGCCTTCTCGACCGCGGCGAGGATCGTCACCGCGTGCTCGGCCAGCCTGCGGCCCGCGGGCGTCAGCCGGACCAGCCGCCCGGCGGGCTCGATCAGCGCGGCGTCCATCTCACGGGCGAGGGCGGCGATCTGCTGCGAGACCGTCGAGGTGGTGATACCGAGCACATCCGCGACCGCGCGCATCGAGCCCAGCCGGGACAACTCCGCCAGGATCTGCAGCCGTCGTGTGTCCATCCGGCCATTGTTCATCTTTCCCGAACGGATTGTCCATGATCGGCACGTGGACGGCAACGGTGCGTGCGTCATCTACTGATGCGCATGAGCCCGCTGGAAGCCGTCGCCCGTCCCCTCGTCACCCGCCCGCGCCTGCGCTCCGCCCAGGGCGGAGCCCTGATGGCCATGGCGGCGATGTCGTCGGTCCAGCTCGGGCTGGCCCTGTCGGTGCCGCTCTTCGCCCAGCTCGGCGCCGTGGGCACGGCCGGGCTGCGACTGGCCTGGGCCGGCCTGCTGGTCCTGGTCCTGATACGCCCGCGCCCGCGTGACTTCACCGGCCGGGACCTGCTGGCCTGCACCCTGCTGGGCCTGGTGACCGCCGGCATGGTGCTGCTCTTCATGCTCTCCGCCGCGCGCCTGCCGCTGGGCACCGCGAGCGCGCTGGAGTTCCTCGGGCCGCTCGCGGTCTCCCTGCTGCGCCCCGGTGGCGGGCGCAAGCACTGGGCGGCGGCGGCCGCCGTCGGCGTCGTCCTGCTCACCGAGCCCTGGCGCGGCGGGATCAACCCGGCCGGCCTCGGCTTCGCGCTCGGCGCGGCGGCCTGCTGGGCGGGGTACATCCTGCTGACCCAGCGCGTCGGCGACCGGGTCACCGGACTGAACGGGCTGGCCGTCTCGCTCCCGGTGGCGGGCGTGGTCGCCGCCGTGGTCGCCGGCCTGGTCGCCACGCCGGCCGAACTCGGCCGGGTGACCTGGCCGCTGGTCCTCGTCATGCTGGGGCTGGCCGCGCTGAGCACGGTGCTGCCGTACACCCTCGAGTTCCTCGCGCTGCGCCGTCTCACCGCGGGCGCGTTCGGCACCCTGATGAGCCTGGAGCCGGCGATCGCGCTGGTGATGGGCATCCTGGTGCTCGGCCAGGTGCCCGGCCCGGCACCGGCGGCCGGCGTCGTCCTCGTGGTGATCGCGGGCGCCGGCGCCACCCGGACCGGCGGCCGGGAGGCGAAGGCAGAGACGGGCACGGAGGCGGCGGCCGTCCCTGGCCGCGAGGTCCGGGAGCCGGCGCTCTGCGCCTGAGCGCGGCCCTCGTCAGCCAGGCGGTGCGGGGGTGGGCGGGCCCGCGACAAGCGCGTGGGCGAGTTCGGTGCGGGTGCTGACCCCGAGCTTGCGGTAGATCCGGGCCAGGTGGGAGTCGACCGTGCGGGTGCTCAGGAACAGCCGTTCGGCGATCTGCCTGCTGGTGAGGCCGGTCCGCGCCAGCTCGACGACCTGCCGTTCGCGCGCGGTGAGGCTGCTCTTCCCCGGATCGGCCCGGCGGGACCGGGCGGCCAGCCGGCGCTGTTCGCGGACCACGGCGTCGGCCAGCCGGGGCGACTCACAGGCGAGGGCCAGGGTGTGGGCCCGGGCGAGGTGGTGGCGCGCGTCCGGCACGTGGCCGCCGGCTACGGCCAGCGTCGCGGCGAGCAGCCAGGCCCGGCCCTCCTGCAGGCGCATGCCCCGTGCGTGGAAGCACTCGGTGGCGGCCAGAGCCGTGGCGTAGGCCCCCACGGCGTCACCCCTCGCGGCCTGGACCTGGGCCAACGCCCTTAGTGCGAACCCGCGTTGGCCGCGCAGCGCGATGCGATCGGCGAACGCCACGGCCGAGCGCGCGGTCGCCTCGGCGGTGGCCGTGTCCTGCCGGCTCAGCGCGGCGAGCGTCAGTGTCTCCGACCACATCGGGGTCATGGTGGGCTGCATGCCTGCCGCCGCCGGTACCGGACGGGCGCGCGGGCCACGACCGGTGCGGCCCTGCTCCGGCAACGCCAGCACCGCCGGGCCCGGATCGCCCGCCTGCAGCGCGACCTGTGCGTGCAGGCAGTTGATGGTGGCCTCCAACTCGCCGCCGGCCCCGGCCACCACGGCGACACCCGACTCGGCCAGCCGGACGGCCCGGCCGGCGTCCGCCGGAGCACAGGCCCAGAGCAGCGGCTCGGCCCGGATCACCTGCGCCAGGCCGGTGAGCACGGGCCCGTTCACCTGCCGGGCCAGCTCCTCGGCCTCCTCGCTGACCAGCCGGGCACTGGCCAGCCGCCCGGTCCAGGTGTGGACGAGGCAGAGCGCCGTGAGGATGTCGAGGGTGAAGAAGTGCAGTCCGGCCCGGCGGGCGAGCACGAGGCCGCGCGACAGGTGCCGCTCGGCTTCGGCGAAGCTCTCGACGAAGAACTCGGCCCAGCCGAGCCGGGAGAGCGCGCCCGGCTCGGCGCTGAGCGTGCTGTCCGGCAGCGCGTCCACCGCCAGCGCCGCCTCGGCGATGGCGGCGCCGGCCGTCGGGCCGCCGACCGAGCCCGCCACGAACGCGCGCAGCGACCGGGCACCGGCCGCCGCCGCGTGGTCCCGGTGCAGTTCGGCGATGCGCAAGGCCTCGGCCGCCTCGGCGTGGGCCGCGCCGACGTCGCCCCGGTGCAGGGAGAGGAAGCCGAGTTCGATGTGCAGCTTGACGGTCTCGACCGGAGAGCTGTCCGGCTCGGGCAGATCCGCGAGGACGAGGCGGGCCAGCGCGGTGGCGTCGGTGTAGCGGCCGAGCTTGCGCTCCATGACCGTGCAGAAGACCGCGGCGTTGAGCCGGTCGGTGGTGGCATCGTGCGGCAGCCTGCCGAGCAGGTCCTGCAGCAGGTCGCGGCTCTGCGCCATCCGGCCGGAGAGGCCGAGGGCCCGTGCCAGCAGGAGGTCGATCTCGGTGCGGGCGGCGGTGTCGTGATCGGGCGTCAGCCACTGGGCGACCCGCAGCCAGTGGACCGCGGACGCCGGTGCGGTCCCGAGCGAGTCCCGCGCGGCCGTCACCAGGGTGGCCAGGTCGTCGGCTCCGCTGCCGTCCGCGGCCCGCGCGATGTGGTGCGCGCGTTTCGCGGCCGAGGCGCCGAGCCGGGCGAGTTCGTCGGCGGCCCTGCGGTGTGCGGCGAGCCGCCAGACCGGGTCCGACTGGTCGTACACCAGCCGGCGCAGCACCGGGTGGCGGAAGGAGAACCGCGGCAGGCCTGGCACCGGCCGCACGAGGTCCCGGCGGACCAGCGCGGCGAAGGCGGCCGAGGCCTGCTCCGGCGACAGCCCGGCGACGACCGCCACGTCGCTGGGGCCGAACGCGTCGCCCAGCACCGCCGCCGAGCGCGCCGCCAGCAGCTCCTCGGTGCCGAGTGCCGCCAACTCGGCGATCAGCAGGCCCGCCAGCCGGATCGGCAGGCCGTCCTCGCGCGCGCCGACGGCCCCGGCCGGATTCTCGGGCCACTGGTCCTCGAGGCCGCCGTCGAGGCCGCCGTTGACGAGGGCTTCGAGGTAGAGCGGGTTGCCGCCGCTCTGCGCGTGCAACCGCTCGATCCGCAGCGGTGACTGCGCGTCGGCGGCGTGCGCCAGCAGCCGGGCAGCGGCCAGCGTGAGCGGCGCGGGTTCGATCCGTTCGACGACGCCGGCGAGCTCCCCCGCGGCCAGCGTCGCCAGCAGCCGGGAGGATGCCTGCCGGGACCGGTAGGCCGTGGCCAGCAGGACGGGGTGCTCGGACGGGTGGCGGATCAGGTAGTCCAGGAGCTCGATCGAGCTCTGGTCCGCCCAGTGCAGATCGTCGAGCAGCATGACGAGCCCGCTGCCACCGGCCAGTCGGGACAGCGCGGCGCGCACCTGCTGGAACAACCCCAGCCGGCTGCTCCCGGCGGGCGGGCAGGCGCCGGGTCGCTGCGCGATCTCGGGCGGCAGGCTCCCCAGGGGTGCCACCCGCGGATCGTCGAAGGCGTCGATGAAGATCCGGTACGGCACGTCCTGTTCGAACTCCGTCGAGCGGCCGGACAGGACCAGGGCACCGTCCTCGGCGCCCAGCTCGCCCAGCTCGGCGAGCAGCCTGGTCTTGCCCATCCCGGGGTCGCCGACCACCTCCAGCACCATGGACTCCCCGGTGCGCAGGCGTGCCATGGCGCAGTGCAGCCTCGTGAGCTCCGCCTCTCGACCGACCAAGGGAGACACGGCCATCGGCCATCACTTCCTTCAGACTCGAGCCACCCCGAACCGACGCGCGCGGTGGGGCAGTTCTGCCTCACTCAACGCGCGTAGGTTCGGTAATCCTACGGATGTTCCGTGGGGATCCCGCGTGCCAGGGTCGGAAGAGACGGACGGCGGGCCGGGCGACTCCGGGGCGCGATCTGATGAACCGTCAGAGAAGCGGGCAGAAAGTGACATTCCCTCACATGTGCTGTGGTGAAAGGCGATTCATCTCGCCGACCGGGCGTCGTCCGTCGGATACGAAGCGATCGAAAGACGGGAATCCGCCTACGGAGTGTCGGACTCCCCTGCCAAGCTGGTTGGCAACGGTAGTACGCCGGGCCGGACCGACGGCCCCGGATCGCAAACCACTCGTCATTGCCGTGACGACGAACTGCACCATACCGGGAGAAGTGGATGGTACATGCCATGCCTGATGCTGCCAGACAGCACAGGCTGCAAGAGCTGAGCCGGTTCCTGCGGAGCAGGCGGGCCAAGCTGTCCCCCGAGGAACTCGGCCTCGGCACTTCGCGCAGACGCCGCACGCCCGGTCTGCGCCGCGAGGAGGTGGCCGTGCTGGCCGGCGTGGGGACCTCCTGGTACACCTGGCTGGAGCAGGGTCGTGACATCAACGTCTCGACCGAGGTGGTGCAGGCGATCAGCCGGGGGCTGCGGCTCAGTCAGGCGGAGGAGGAGTACCTCTTCCGCCTCGCCGGCGTGAGCCTGCCGAGCAGTCCGAGCCGGCCCCGGACCGCGCCGGAGGTGGAGGAGAGGAGCCACCTGGACCAGATCGTGGACCAGTGGTTCCCGCAGCCCGCGCTCGCGGTGGACCCGTTCTTCAACATCCTGGCCGCCAACGACGTGGTGCCGGAGGTGCTCGGCTTCTCCGCCGGCGGCAACGTGCTGACGACCTTCTTCACCGACCGGTCCTGCCGGGAGCGTTACCGGGATCCGGAGTACCTGTCGGCGCTGACGGTCTCCCACTTCAGGGCCACCATGGCACGCTACTTCGGTGACCCGCGCCTGGAGCGCCTGACCACTCATCTGTGCGAGCACAGCCCGGAGTTCACCGAGCTGTGGGAGAGCCACGACGTGCTGGACGTGAACCAGCACCGGGTCAAGGTGATCCGGCACGAGAAGGCCGGCGAGCTGTCGTTCAACGTGCACACCTGGAACCTCGCCGCCAATGACAACGTGCAGCTCATCCTGCACACGCCGACCAGCCAGGCGACCCGGGAGAGCCTGCACGGGCTGTTCCCCGGGCGGCCGTCGCCGTCGGACGGCTCGGGGGGCTGACGGCCGAACCCGGGGTGCGCCCGACCGGCTCCGGTCGGGCCCACGTCGGTTCAAGGTCTGGTTCGAGGCGCGTCAGGCCGCGAAGGCCAGCGCGGCGCCGTGGCTGTTCTCGAACATGTGGTAGCGCCGGATCAGCCCGCCCTCGACCGTGATCCGCAGCGCGAAGACGCTGGCGAAGAGCTTGCCGGTGCTGCGGACCTCATGCGCGAACGAGCCGAGCACCACGGCGTCCGGGCCGTCCACGATGATCTTCTCGACGTCGAACTCCTTGGTGGCGACGTCCTCCAGCGCGCTGCGCAGGAACTCGTCCACCTCGTCCGGGGTGGTCCGGTGTCCGGTCCACGGGACCGTCTCGGAGCCGGCGACCAGGAAGTCAACGGTCGGCGCGAACAGCGCCAGCATGCCCGGCCGGTCGCCGGCGCCGAACCGGCCGAAGAACTCCTGGATCGTCTCGGCGGTGCCGCGCTCGGTGGTCGTCGTCATCGGAAATGCCTTCCCTTCGTCGTACGTTCGTCGTGGATTCGTCGTGTCGGGGTGCCCGGGGAGCAGTCAGGCCGCGGCGTCCGCCGGTGCGGCGGCCGGCAGCAGCACCCCGCGCAGATGCGCCAGGATCCGCTCCAGCTCCGGCGTGCCGTCCTGCTCCGCGATGTAGTGGTCCGGCCGGACCAGCACCGCGCCGAACTCCCGCGGCCGCCAGGACAGGGCGGCGCCGACGGCGCCGAGCGGGGCAGCGGACGGCAGCCCGTCCACGAGCACTCCCCGCTCGGTGATCGTCCGCACCGTGACCAGGTCGCCGTACAGCCCGCGCAGTTCCTTCAGCGCCGTCTCGGTCGCCACCCGCGCGGTGTCGTCCCCGGCGGAGAGCGTGACCAGCAGGGTGTACTGCGCGGCGGAGAGCTCCTCGCGCAGCGGCGACACCCCACGGGTGCCGCTGACCTGCACCGGCAGGTTGGGCAGCAGGTGACCGTTGCGCAGCTCCGTGGGAGCGAGCGACGGCAGGCTGTCCAGCGGCAGCAGATCCAGCAGCGGAGCCGGGCCCTCCTGCGGCGAGGCCGGCGAGGCCGGCGATGTGGCCGCCTGCGGCTCGCCGACCGCGATCCCGGCCGGGTAGCCGTTGGTCAGTCCGGCGAGCCAAGGCGTGTAGAACCGGTCGAAGAGCCCGAGCCGCTCGGCGAGGCCGGCCGCCGCGTCCCGCAGTGCCACCTGCCAGGGCTCCTTGAGCAGCCACGCCTTGGTCTGCACCTCGGCCTGCTTCACGACGGCCGCGGTCACGGCCGACCGCTCGGCGCCGTAGCTGTCGAACAGTGCCGCGGGCGCGTGGCCCTGGAGTACCAGCGCCACCTTCCAGGCCAGGTTGTGCGCGTCGGTGACACCGGTGTTCAGGCCCTGGCCGCCCGCCGGGCTGTGGATGTGCGCGGCATCGCCCGCCACGAACACCCGGCCGACCTGGAACCGGTCGGTGTGCCGGGCGTGGATCTTGAAGGTGGTCTTCCAGTCCACGTCGTACAGGGTCAGCCCACCCGGGCCGCGGTTGTCCACGTACTCCTGCAGCACCTGGTCGGTGAGGTCCTCCGGGCGCATGTCCGGCGGGCCCGCGGTGAAGACCCGGAACCGGCCGTTGTACAGCGGGACCATCACCAGGATGCCGCGCGCGGACTGGAAGTAGTGGACGGCATCGCGCTGCAGCTCGCCGTCGACCGAACTGTCCGCGAGGATGAACAGGTTGGGGTAGGTCGAGCCCTCGAACTCCAGGCCGATCAGCCCGCGCACGGTGCTGCTCGCGCCGTCCGCGCCGATCACGTAGGAGAACTCGGCGCTCACCTGCTCCCCGGCCGGGGTCCGCAGGGTGGCCGTGACCCCGTTCTCGTCCTGGTCCAGCCCGACCAGGGTGGTCTCCCACTCGATGCGGCCGCCGGCCTCCTCCAGCGCGATGCGCAACAGGCTCTCGACGTCCGGCTGCGTGATCACGGCGGGCTGGGTCTCCTGGTCGAAGGAGAGCCGGCAGATCTGACGGGCGTCGGAGTAGTACCGGAACGAGTCGACGGGCAGCCCGTACGTCTCGATGTGCGCTCCGCCGCCCAGGCGGCGCAGGACCTCCAGGGTGCGCGGCCACACCATCAGTGCCTTGGTCAGCGGGCTGGGCCCGCTCACCTGGTCGATGAGCCGCACCGGGACTCCCCGGCGGACCAACTCGGTCGCTGCGGTCAGGCCGACGGGCCCGGCGCCCACCACCAGGACCGGTCGTGTGTCTGTCATGACGTCATTCCTCCTGGCAACTCGAAACCTTGGCTTGGCTTGTCACTTGCGATGTGCGGCACAGCTGACGCTTAGGGCCGGTCAGCCGGTCGTGACGGCTTCCGTCTGGAGCCGGCGCTCGTGCCCGGCGGCGGACGCCTTGCGCTCACGGAGCATCCAGACGATCGCGGGCGCCCCCAGCAGGCAGACGGCCGCGAGGATCCACAGCACGGTGTGGAAGGCGGAGGTGTAGGAGCCGGAGACGAACCGGACGAACGCGCCGTGGTCGCTCACGGCCACCGAGTCGGCGGCCGAGTTCAGTTCACCCTGGACCGCCTTGTTCGCCAGCGCGCCGGCACCGTGCGCGTACGGGCCGCCGAACCGGCCGAGCCCGCCGGTCAGCCGGCTCTGGGTGAGGCTGACCAGGACGGCGCTCATGGCGGCGATCGCCACCGTCTCACCGGTCAGCCGCATGGTGTTGAACATGCCGGCCGCCATGCCCGCCCGGTTGGCCTCCACCGTGCTGACCGCCGCGCCGTCCAGCAGGCCGAAGGAGATCCCGACGCCCGTTCCGATCACCAGCAGCGGACCTGCCAGGTCACCGGTGGTCGAGCTGCGGTCGATGCCGGTCAGCCAGGCCGCGCCGATCGCGACCAGCAGCAGGCTGCCACCGAGCAGCACCCGGGCCGGGACGGCCTTGGAGAGCACGCCCGCCGCCACCGGCAGCAGCAGCACCGGACCGCTCAGCAGCAGCATGGTCAGACCGGCCTGCCGTGAACTCATCCCGTTGATGCCGATGAAGAAGGAGGGCAGCATCACCAGCAGACAGACGAATCCGAAGGCCAGCAGCACCGGCATCAGCGAAACGGCGACGAACTGCGGCCGCCGGAACAGCGACAGCTCGAACATCGGCCGGCTCTGCCGCCGTTCGGCGACCACGAAGCCCGCCAGCAGCAGGGCCGCCAGGAGCAGCAGCACCAGCACCACCGGGTGCCCCCAACCCAGTTGCGGCCCCTCGACCAGGGCCAGGGTGGCGGCGAAGAGGCTGCCGCTGAAGGTCAGCGCACCCGGCCAGTCCACCCCGGTCGCCTCCAGGTCACGGGACTCGCGCAGGAACGGCAGGCTGAGCAGCACCACCGCGGAGACGGCCGCGTGGCACAGGAAGACCGTCCGCCAGCCGCCCGCCTGGACCAGCAAGCCCGCCACCGAGGGGCCGAGGGCCAGTCCCAGACCGAAGGAGGACCCGAGGAAGCCGAACGCCCGCATCCGGGCCGGACCTTCGAAGGTCTGCGCCAGCAGCGCCGAGGCCGCGGTGAGCACCATCGCCGCGCCCACCCCGGCGAGGGCACGCAGCAGGTCGAGCAGCACGATGTCCGAGACCAGCGCGCCACCGAGGGTGCAGAGCGTGAAGACGCTCAGGCCCAGGCCGAACATCCGGCGGCGCCCGACCAGGTCGGCGATCGAGCCGGCCGCCAGCATCACGCTGGCGAAGGTCAGGTTGTACGCGTTGACGACCCATTGGAGGCTCACGAGGCCGGCGCCCAGGTGGCTGCCGATCGACGGCAGGGCAACCGAGGTGCCGGTGAGCGAGGCGGGCAGCAGACCGCAGGAGACGCAGACCGCTATCAGGGTGATCGTGGGATGGACACGCGGGCGCGCGCCATCGAGGGACGCTATCGACACGGGAGTGCCTTTCATCGGCTCGTCAGCGGAAGGTCGGTCTGTGCGGGACAGGGCCTAGGCGACTGGTCGGCTGTCGGCAGCGTCACGCCGCCGCAGGGCGCTCGACTCGGCGCCCCAGAGGAGCAGGGCGAGCGTTGAGAGTCCGGCGCCCGCCGCGCAGACGCCGCTCCAGCCGGCCGACGCGTAGACCGCACCGGAGATCGCCGATCCGGCCACGCCGCCCAGGAAGTAGGTGGCCATGTAGGCCATGGTGATCCGGCTGCGTGCCTCCGGGCGGAGCCGGAACAGCACACCGAGGTTGGTCACCTGGGCACCCTGGACGCCGAAGTCCAGCAGCAGGACGCCCGCGATCAGCGGACCCGGCCAGCGCCCGCCGTTCAGGGCGAGCAGGCCCCAGCCGAGCAGCACCGCGCCGAGCAGGACGGTGCCGACCAGCCGGTCCCGGCCCCGGTCCACCAGCGGCCCGGTGACCCGCGCCGCCAGCGCCCCGGCCGCACCGAGCAGGCCGAAGACCCCGATCAGGCCCTCCCCGTACGAGTACGGCGGCCGCGCCAGCAGGAAGGCGACCGAGGCCCAGAAGGTGCTGAAGGAGGCGAACGACAGGAAGCCGTACGCGCAGCGCACCCGCAGCACCGGCTCCTCACGCACCACCGAGGCGACCGAGGCCAGCAGCGCCGGGTAGCGGATCCGCGGACCCGCCGGCACGTCGGGCAGCGTCCGCCACAGCACCGTCGCGAGCAGCACCATCAGCACCGCCGCCGCGACGAAGACGGCACGCCAGCCGCCGGCCCACTGGGCGACCAGACCGGCGCCGGTCCTCGCCAGCAGCACGCCGCCGAGGACCCCGCTCATCACCTTGCCGGTGACCCGGCCGCGCTGCTCCGGCTCCGCCAGGGTCGCCGCGAAGGAGACCAACAGCGGAGCGACCACCGCGGTCACGGACATCAGCCCGCAGAGCACGATCAGCGCGCCGATCGTGGGCGCCGTGGCCGCGGCGGCGTCCGCCACCGCCACCGCCGACAGCAGACCGACCACCAGCCGGCGCCGGTTGACCAGGTCGCCCAACGGCACCAGCAGGGCGAGCCCGATGGTGTATCCCAGGGTGGTGGCGGTGACCACCAGGGAGGCGGTGCCGCTGCTCGTGTGGAAGGTGGCGGCGATCACGGTGAGCAGCGGCTGCGCGTAGTAGATGTTGGCCACGCCCAGGCCGCCCGCGACCGCGAAGAGCGTGGTCATGGCCTTGGAGAGGCCGCTGCCGGGGAGCATCCGGTCAGTCCCGGACGGCGAGCACGATCTTGCCGGTGGTCCGGTTGGACTCGCCGAGCTCATGGGCCTTGGCCGCCTCCGCCAGCTGGAAGACCTCGGCGATCCGCACCCGCAGGCTGCCCTGGTCGGCCATCGCGGCGAGCGCCTCCAGGCCCAGGCGGTCGGGCTCGACCAGGAAGGAGCTGACCCGCACGCCCAGGCTCGCCGCCCGGGTGGCGAGCTCCGGGCTCACCTGACCGATCGTCAGGATCAGCAGCCCGCCGGGCCGCAGGGTGCGCAGCAGGTCGAAGCTGTGGTCGCCGCCGAGCACGTCCAGGACCACGTCCTGGTCCCGCACCTGCTCGTGGACCGGCGCCACGGTGTAGTCCACCGGGTCGTCCACCCCGACCGAGCGCAGGAACTCGTGCTTGGCCGCCGTCGCCGTCCCGGTCACCACCGCGCCGAGGTTCCTGGCGATCTGGGCGGCCAGGTGGCCGACCCCGCCGGCCGCGGCGCTGATCAGCACGCGCTGACCGGCCGTCAGGCGGGCCACCTCGACCATGGTCTGCCAGGCGGTGAGTCCGGCCAGCGGCAGCGCGGCGGCCTCGGCGAAGCTCAGCGCCGCCGGCTTGCGGGCCAACTGCCGGGCCGGCGCCGTGATGTACTCGCCGTAGCCACCACCCGGGCGGGGGAACCAGATCAGCCCGAAGACCTCGTCGCCGGGCTGGAACCGGGTCACCCTGGGCCCGGTCTCCACGACTCCTGCCACGTCCCACCCCTGGATGAACGGCGGGGTGCCGAGCGCTCCGGGCGGGAACACGCCGCTGCGGATCTTCCAGTCGACCGGGTTCACGCCCGCGGCGTGCACCTTGACCAGCACCTCGGTGGGCAGCGGCACCGGGCGGGGCACGTCCCGCAGTCGTAGCGTCTCCGGGCCGCCGATACCGACGGTCTGGATCGCCTTCATCGTCTCTGTCATGGTTCGAACCTCTCCCCTACCGTTTCGTTGAGGCTGTTCAGGCACTGCCCTGCACTTCGCTGCCCTGGCCCTGGTACGGCCCAGCCGCGGGCCGCCGCCTCCCGGCGCAGCCCGGGGTCGTCCCCGACCACGACCGGGTGCCCGACGGCGGCCAGCATCGGCACGTCCGAGACGTGGTCCCCGTAGGCGTGGCTGCCCGCCAGATCGATGCCGTGCAGGGCCGCGAACTCCTCGATCGCGCGCACCTTCGCGGCGCCGATCATCGGACGCGCCACCTCGCCGGTGTAGCGGCCGCCGCTGACCGCCGGGCGGGTGCAGAGCACGGCTGCGGCACCCACCCGGCGGGCGATCGGGTCGAGGCACGGCGGGAACGACCCGGAGACCAGCACCACCGGATCGCCCGCCGCCCGGTGCCTGGCCGCCACGGCCAGCACGTCCGGATCCGGCAACTCGCCGCGCCGCTCCTCCTCCTGCCACCAGTGCTCGCCCCGCTCGGCCAGTTCGGCGACCGCACGGCCGCCGAACTGCCGGAAGAACGCGCGGTTGACCTGCTCGTGGGGGACTCCGGCGGCCTTCAGCCGGCGGTTCTCCGCCATCGCCGCGTCGTAGGCGCCCTCGGCGGCTCCGCTCACCAGCAGGTCGTAGGCCAGGAAGCGGAACAGGCTGACGCCGCGCAGCAGCGTCCCGTCGACGTCGAAGAAGGCCGCGTGACGGGGCATCGGATCAGACGACCCGCTCGTCCAGGTAGCTGAGCCACTCGGCCAGCTCCTGATCGAGTCTCAGGTCGCCCTCCTCGACGTGTATCCCGTACTCCCGCTCGACGAACAGCGAGATCTCGATCAGGCTCAGGGAGTCCAGGTTGATGGCCTCCAGGGTCTCGTCGAGCCGCAGTTCGGCCGTGCTGATCTCCGCCTTGTCCGCGATGAACTCGAGGAGGCGGGGATGGGTGGTGACCGGCATGGTCGTTCCCCTCTTTCGTTCGCAGGAAATTTCCGATGGTCAGCCGGGCGTGTTCGCGCCGGCGGCGTTCCCTCCGCTCGGCCGCAGGTCCGGCCAGGTCAGCGCGGCCGCTCCCCAGGTGACACCGGCGCCGAACGCGGTCAGCACGATCCGCTCACCCGGCCTGAAGCGGCCGGTGGCCGAGGCCTCGTCCAGCGCCAGCGGGATGGAGGCGGCCGACGTGTTGCCGTACCGCTCCAGGTTGGTGAACGCGCGCTGCCTCGGCAGCCGCAGCTGGTCGCTGACGGCGTGCAGGATCCGCAGGTTGGCCTGGTGGCCGACCAGCCAGTCGACCTCCGCCACGCTCCAGCCGACCTGGGCGAGCACCCCGCGCGAGGACTCCTCCATCCGCCGGACCGCGTGCTGGAACACCTCCTGGCCGCGCATGGCGAAGTAGTAGTCCTCCGGCAGCGCCTCGTTGCCCTGGGAGCGCTGCCGCGAGCCGCCGGCCCGCACCGTGATCAGGTCGGCGAGCAGGCCGTCGCTGCCGAGTTGGAGGCCCAGCAGGGCGCCCGGCTCCTCCGGGGCACCGCCGCGCAGCACCACCGCGCCGGCGCCGTCGCCGAACAGCGGCGCGGTGGCACGGTCCACCGGGTTGATGATCGTGGTGAACGCCTCGGCCCCGATCACCAGGACCCGCTCGGCGAGCCCGCCGGCGATCAGCCCGGCGCCGGTCGCCAGGGCGTAGAGGAAGCCCGAGCACACCGCGCCGACGTCGAAGGCCGGGATGGTGCCGAGGCCGAGCCCCGCCGCGACGATCGGCCCGGTGGCCGGGCACTGGTAGTCGGGCGTCGCGGTGCCGACGACCACGACGTCCACCTGATCGACGCCGGCGGACTCGAGCGCGCGGCGGCCGGCCTCGATCGCCAGGTCGCTGGTCGCCTCCCCGCAGTCGACCACGTGGCGCTGGGCGATGCCGGTGCGGCTGCGGATCCACTCGTCCGAGGTGTCCATCCGCTCACAGAGCCGGTGGTTGGTCACGATCTGTTTCGGCACCGCCGAGCCCGTCCCGGCCAGAACTGACGTACGGCTCACTGACGTACGGTCCGCTGACGTACGGCTCACTGACGTGCCGTTCACTGACGTACGGTTCATGGAATCCCCCGGTGAGACGAGCCGGCTCAGCGCACGATGACCGAGGCGCGGTCGCTCTCGATCGTCATGTCGATCGCCTGGTACTCGTCCCCGGCCAGCTGGATCGCCCTCTCGACGGTGGTCACCGGGGTCAGGCCGAAGATCTCCACGATCCGGTCCAGCCGCTCGGGTATCGTGCCGCCGACCACGTGGACCGGGATCTCCAACTCCGAAGCGACCTCCAGCAGTCGCTTGTCGGCCAGCGAGCGGAAGTGCTCGTTGACCGGACGGTGGCCGTCCTTGGCCAGCGCCAGCTCGTTCGGCAGGTGGACGAAGGCGTCGTAGGTGGCCCGCACGTGCTGCTTGTAGGCCACCCCGAGCTGCTCCATGACCTGCTCGAAGACCCGGATGTCGGCCGTGCGCTCAACGCTCTCCAGCTCGCTCAGGTGGATCGAGTCGTTCGGGTTGATGCCGACGATCACCCGCACCGAGCCGTAGATCCACTCCTGCAGTGACGTGCCGTCGGAGACGAAGGTCTCGCCCGCCCGGGACTCGTGCAGGACCCGGTCGACGTGCCGGCGGACGATCAGCTGGACCAGCTCGGCAGCGGTGCACTGCTCCAGCGTCTTCCCGGGAACCGCCTCGGGCAGCAGTTCGCGCATGGTGCGGGCACGGGTGCGCTGAATTCCCACGTAGTGCGCGAGCGCATAGGTGGTGAAGGTCTTCCCGGAGGAATAGGTACCGGATATCGCGAGTCTCATGACAACACCTCAGATGTCGTTCCGCTCGAATGTCGGCAGGAAAGGGACGGCCCGGCAATGGCGACGGCCGACACGGCGCGCCGGGATCGGGAAATCCCCCGAAAAAGGGACAGGTGCGGGGCAAACGGAAAACGGATCCGGCGAGGCGTCAGGGCAGCCGGTGCGCGATGCTGCAGCGCATCTGCGTGCCGCCGACCTCGCCGATGATGTCGGCGGTGCGCCAGGTGCCGTCCGGGCGGTCCAGCAGCGCGCTGTCGGCCAGCTGCACCGTGATCGGCATGCCGGCCCGCAGGGGTTCGGCGGCGGCCGCGGCCGTGAGGGTGGTGCGGCGCATCCACAGCGTGTTGCTCTGCCCACGGCGCAGTCCGTCCAGCTCGTAGAGCAGGACCTGGCCGAGCTGCAGGCTCGTGACGAAGCTCTCGACCGGTCCGAGGAACGGCTGGTAGCCGCCCTCGATGCCCCCGTCCACCGGAAGCGTGCCGACCGGGCGCGGGCCGGCCTCTTCGGGGAAGCGGACCGACCCCCGCGCCAGGCTCCGGGCCGGGTCGAGCACGATCTCCTCGATGGTCTGCGCCCGGTGGACGAAAGCGGTTCCGTAGTAACGGGAGGCCGCGGGGCCGAGCAGCGCATCGGGGTCCGCGTACTGCGCCGCGGTGCCGCGCGGCACGGCGGCCGGGTGCTCGATCTCGCAGCGCACCCGCATGGCGCCGATGGTCACCTCGACCGTGGAGGCGCGCCCCGAGGCCTCGGTGCCCAGCAGGTCGGCCTGCACCGGCAGGTCGTCGAGCTCCTCCAGCGGCGTGCCCGCAGCCTTGATCCGCACCTGCCGCACCCGCATGGAGCGGCGCTGATCCGGCTCCAGCCCGAAGGTGTGGGTCAGCAGCAGATCGCCGGCCTGGACCGCGATGATGAGGGCGTCCACCGTGCTGAGGTGCGGTCGGAGCTCGACGTCGTCCTTCTTCCGCGACCAGTCGGCCGGGTACACCACGCCGAGCCGCGTCCGCAGGGCTGCCGTGCCGCTGTCGGAGGACTCCACCGAGACGTTCCGACAGGTGTACTCGACGCGCCGGTAGCCGGCCCCGAAGAAGCGCTGAGCGGCTGCTCCGAGATAGTCGTCGATCGAAGCGATGTGCACCGTAGTGGTTGAATTCACAGGGAATCTCCAGTCACCCGTTCCGCACGGGTCCGCCGATTATCCAGGCGAAATCCTGGGCACACGATGGGCGATCCGTTCGGCTCTGAACAGCATTCCCGGACCTGTTCGCCGGCCCAGACCGAAGCTAGCACGGCCGATCACCCGGCTGCCTGCGTCTGGCTATGCTGTTACTGCCACCACCACCATCAGCGGCACCAGCTCGACGCCTATTTGAGCATGTACATCTGAGCTAATGTCAGGGTGTCCCAAACGGATACCGGGCCGATCGGCAGAATTCCGGACTCCGTTTCCATGTCGCATCCAAGACGCTTCCTGGGAGCCGCGATGAGTACGGTCACCCGGCTCGGCCCGGTACCCGTCGTCCCCGCCTACCGGCACGAGCAGCTGGTGGCCAAGCTGGGCATCGAGATCGTCCGGTACGAGCCCGGACTGGTCGTCGGCACGATGCCGGTCGAGGGCAACCGCCAGCCGATCGGGATCCTGCACGGCGGTGCCAACGCGGTGCTGTCCGAGACGCTCGGCTCGCTCGCGGCACTGCTGTACGCGGGCCCCGGGCGTACCGCGGTCGGCCTCGACCTCTCCTGCACGCACCACCGGTGGGTCTCCGCGGGCACGGTGACGGGCGTCTGCCGCCCGCTGCACGAGGCCCGGACCAGCGCCAGCTACGAGATCGTCATCACCGACGCCGGCGGCCGCCGCACCTGCACGAGCCGACTGACCTGCGCCATCGGCGGAAAGTCCGGCCGGCGCAGCACTTTTGACGTCCAGCCAGTAGACAACTGACCAGTAGACAACTGAGAAGAGGTACCAGCGATGTGCCACCCCACAGACAGCAGGCCGCCCGGCGTCGAGAACCCGGGTGAGGTCGCGGAGCACGGCCCGATCGAGCTGACCGCCTCGGACGGCACCGTCTTCAACGCCTACCGCGCGCTTCCGGCCGAGCCGAACGGACGCAGCGTGGTGATCATCCCGGACGTCCGGGGCGTCCACCCCTACTACCAGGCGCTGGCCGAGCGCTTCGCCGAGGCGGGTTTCGCCGCCGTGGCGATCGACTACTACGGGCGGACCGCCGGTCTGGGCGACCGGGGCGACGACTTCCCGTGGTCGGAGCACTTCCCGAAGCTCCAGCCGGCCGAGATCGCGCTGGACGTCAAGGCGGCGGCCGACCACCTCGCCGAGGTCAGCCCCGGCCCGGTCTTCTCGGTCGGCTTCTGCTTCGGCGGCAGCCAGTCCTGGCGGCTGGCCGCCGGCGACGTGGGGCTGGCCGGCGCCATCGGTTTCTACGGCGCACCGGGCCTGGTCGAGGACGTCATCGACGGCATCTCCGCTCCGCTGCTGCTGCTGATCGCGGGCGACGACGTCGCCACCCCGCAGGAGGACTTCGAAGCCTTCGCGGCGAAGCTGGGCGACACGGGCAAGACCTACGAGATGAAGGTCTACGAGGGCGCCCCGCACTCCTTCTTCGACCGCGGCTTTGGCGAGTGGAAGGACGCCTGCGCCGACGCCTGGACGCGCATCCAGGAGTTCACCGCCCACCACGCGGCCTGATCGGCTTCCCGATGACCCAGTACCCGAGTGAGCGCTTCGCCCGCGGGGTGGCCAACCTCGCCGCGCTCGGCGACAGCGGCGAGACGATCTTCAACTCCCTGGCCGAGGTCGCACCGGATCTGAGCCGCTACGTGGCGGAGTTCGCCTTCGGCGACCTGTACTCACGGCCGGGTCTCGACCTGAAGCAGCGCCAACTGCTGACCATCGCCTCGCTGAACGCCCTGGGTGACTGCGAGCCGCAGCTCACCTTCCACATGAATCTGGCACTGAACGTGGGAGCGACCGCGCAGGAGATCGTCGAGACCATCCTGCACTGCCTCGCCTTCGTCGGCTTCCCCCGGACGTACAACAGCATGCGGATCGCCAAGCAGGTGCTCGGCGAGCGCGGCCTGCTGCCGGTCCAGGCCGCGGACTCCGGCGAATCGGACGCCGCCGGGGCGCCTTCGCCTGCGTAGTCCGTCCCGGTGCGGGTGCGCCCGCCCCCCTGCAGCGCGCACCCGCACCAGCTGCCGTCCTCCCACTCCCCTGACCTCCCTTCCCCTTCGCTCCCCTCCTCCCACTTCCCTCCCTCCCAGGTGGTGAGCAGACCATGATCGGGACACCTGTGCAGTTCTCCTGCATAGACGACTTCCTCGGGCCGGCCGACCGACGGTTCTTCGGCCTCGGTTTCAAGGGCGTGCAGCACGCCATCTCCCCGCTGACCGTCGGCACCCTGGGCGGCGGCCGCCGCGGCGCCGGCGGGCTCGCCGAGCTGAACCACGCCGGCGAGTGGAACCGCCAGACCTCCGGCATGCCGTTCGCCCCGTCCATCGACTGCCTCGACGCCCTGGCCCTCACGGCACAGCTCTGCGAGGCACACCTGCTGCACAGCTACGGCCTCGGCCCCGCGCAGCGCGGCCGGATGTGGCTGCGCCGCTACGAGTTCCGCGCTCCCGCCGAACCGCCGGCCACTCCCGGCGGCTTCCCGGTGCAGGCCGCGCTGGTCGAGACCAGGCCGACGCCGCAGAGCCTGGGCGGCTACGTGTCCACCTTCGAGTGCCGGCTCGGCGCCATCAGGACCTGGTGCGCGGTGGACCACGAGCTCACCACGATCCGCACCGACACCGCCGACTTCGCCTCCGCGCAGGACGCCCTGGGCCCGGACGGCCAGCGGTTCCACGCCACCGGCTACCGGCGCCGCTCCCACCACATCGCCGACGTGACGGTTTGGCTGCCCGAGAACCGCATCGAGGCGCAGGTGTCGGTCAGGCCCGACGGCGACGCGTTCCCCCGGCACACGGACCTCGGCGGCGCCTACCACCCCTCGCTCTCGTTGATCGACTGTCTGGCCGTGCAGGCGCAGCTCGGACAGGTCCTGCTCTACCAGATGGACGGTGCCGCCCGGATCGACGGCAGCACGCTGCGCATCCGCCGGGTCATCCTGACGGCGAAGACGCCCCACCAGCCCCTGGCCAACCCGTTCCGGGCCTCCGCCGAGATCAGCCGAAGCCGGCTGCTGACCTGGGACGGCGGCACCTGGCGGACCACCAGGCTGATCGGCCGCTGCCAGGGGATCAACGCGAGCCTCTCACTGGCCCACGAGCTGCCCGCCGCCATGCTGCTCGGGCAGACACCGCCGGGCGAGCCCCGCTCAACGCGCTTCGATCGGACGTAGATCACCGGACGGCAGTCTTGGTTCCACGGCGGCCGGACCGGACCGGGCCGCCCGAACCTGGAGGGGAACATGGCCAACTACACGCCCGTGCCCAGCGGTTGGGACCACATGAACTCGGGGATGGGAATCGCCCCGGGCCAGCACATCGACTCCGACCTGCTGACGGAGCCCACCGGCCCGCTGGGCATGGCCTACAAGCAGACCCTGCACTCCCTGATCTACCAGCAGGACGGGAACCTGGTGCTGTACCGCATCACGTCCTACGGCGCCCCGGAGGCGGGTGACGGGGACGGCGCGATCGGCGCAGCCCTTGCCGAGCTGGCCGCCAGCGGCGGGGAGGCGCCCGGCGGCGGTCAGGTGGGTGGCGACATCGTCGAGGCGGTGTGGTCCACCAAGACCAACGGTCACAGCGCCGGGGCCGTGGTGATGCAGGCCGACGGGAACTTCGTCGTGTACGACGCCGGCGACCAGCCGGTCTGGGCCAGCGGCACCGGTCCGCAGTACGCCGGGGAGAACGTCTGGCTCCGGGTCCAGCGGGACGGCAATGTCGTCCTGTACAAGGGCCACGCCCCCGGCGACAACAACTGGGTGCCGGTCTGGGCCACCAACACCAACATGCCGGGCGTCTCCTGACGTCCCCGGGCCCGTTGATCGTCTGTTGATCACCTGTAGCTATGTTCTCCCTCGGCCGGGAACCACCGGCTTCGAGGCGGTACCAGGAGGACGAGCTACACATGTGGAACAAGGTCGAGCACAGCGGACGGGGCCTGCGGCGGGCGGTCGGGCTCATCACGGCCGGGGCGCTGGCAGCCGTCGGCGTGGTCGCCGCGGCCGGCAACTCGCAGGCCACCGACGTGCCGTCGACGAGGAACACCATCGCGAACGGCCAAGAGCTCGACCAGGGCTGGTGGCTCTACAGCAGCGACAACAACACCAAGCTGATCATGCAGAGCGACGGCAACCTGGTCACGTACCACACCACTGACGGGTGGGCGAGTGCCAGCGCGGTGTGGTCCACCAACACGGTGGGCTGCGGCTCGCGGGCGGTGATGCAGAGCGACGGCAACCTCGTCGTCTACTCGGCCGGGAACGGGGTGTGCTGGGCCAGCAACACCGTGCAGCCGCCCGGGCAGTTCTGGTGCCTGACCGTCGAGAACGACCCCCACCTGGTCATCTGGGGCACCAACGGTCGCGTCGGACAGAACGGCATCGGCGCGTACGGGATCCAGATCGACCCGCACACGATCGTGGCGACACTGGTCTGACGTCACCTGACGTCACCTGGCGTGCCGTCACGAATCCCGCTGCGCCGCACATGGCCGGGCGGTCAGCCGCTCGACCATGTGCGCCACCGGCCAGAGCGGGCGGGCGGCGAGGCGGCTCGCGGCCTCCCGCAGGGCTGAGGGGAGCCCGCCGCAGGCGGCGATCAGCGCCGTGACGGCGGCCGGCTCCGCCTCGGCGCGGTGCGCCCCGATCAGCCGTGCCACCAGCTCCCGCGCCGCGCCGTCGGCCAGCGGGCCGAGCGAGAGCCGGCCCGCCACGGTGAGCCGGCGGCCGGTCACGATCGCGGCGCAGCCCGGCACGTCCGGCAGCAGTGCCGCGATCGGCGCCAGGCCCTCCAGGCCCTCCAGGCCCGGCACGTCGTCGAGCAGAACCAGGACCCGCCGGCCGGCCAGGGCCCGGCGGTACTCCGCCGCCAGGGCGTCCTGGTCGGTGGCCGGTCCCACGCCGGCGCCCAGCGCCCGCAGGAAGCCCGACAGCACGGTCACCACATCAGCCCCCGCCGCCCCCTGCGCGGCTTTCAGGTCCGCGAACAGCTGGCCGTCGGGGTAGGCGTCCTGCACCTGGTGTCCGAGCTGGACCGCGAGCGCCGTCTTCCCGGTACCGGCCGAGCCGTCGATCACCACGATCGGCGGCTCGTGGCGTTGGGGGGTGCGCAGCCGGCGCTCCAGTTCCGCGAGGGCGTCCGCGCGCCCGACGAAGTCGCCGTTCGCGTGCGGGAGCTGACGCGGCCGCAGCCGGCTCCGCCCGTCCTGGCGTCCGTCCTGGCGCCCGTCCAGGTGCCCACCCAGGTGACCGATCGGCTGCGCCGGCCGTCCGCTGAGCAGCTCCCGGTGGAGTGCCATCAGCTGGGGTCCGGGGTTGAGGCCGAGTTCCTCGGCCAGCAGGTCGCTCACCCGTGCGAAACAGGCGAGCGCCTCGGCCGTCCGCCCGCCCTGGTGGTGAGCGAGCGTCAGCAGGTAGTGGAAGCGTTCGCGCAGCGGATGCTCCGCGACCAGCGCGTCGGCCTGCGCCGCGACCTCCGCCCAGTTGCCGAGCCCGAGGTCGAGCTCCATCCGCAGTTCGACGGCGGCGAGCCGGCGCTCGGCGAGCTCACCGCGGGCTCGCGCCGCGAGCGGGCCCGGTATCCGGTCCAGAGCCGGCCCCGCCCACAGATCGAGCGCCTGGGTCAGGCGCTCCCTGGCGGCTGACGGGTCGTCGTGCCGCAGGACGGCGGCGGCGGCGACCGCGTCGTCGAAGCGGTGGGCGTCGATCGACTCCCTCGGCAAGTCGAGGCGGTAACCGCCGGTGACCGAGGTGACGGCCTGTGCAGCCGCCGCCGACGCCTCGCCCAGCCCACTGCGCAGCCTGCTGACGTGGGTGCGCAGGACGCCGGTGGCGCTCCGGGGCCAGCGCTCCTCGTCCTCACCCCAGACCGCCTCGATCAGCCGCCGGTCGGAGACGGCCTGCTGCGGGCTCAGCAACAGTGCCGCCAGGACAGCCTGTTGCTGGGGTCGCCCGAGATCCAGCGGCAGCCGGTCGTACCGGCCCCGCAACGGCCCCAGCAGGCTGAACTCCAGCACCGCGCACCCCCACCTGCCTATTCGCCGACAATCCCCTGATTATCGGTGCTGGTGAGACTGATACCTTCCTGAACCTCGGGAGGGAACCGGCCATGCCGACGACACAATCCGGCCACATGGCCACCATCAGCAGCACTGCCACCGCCAGCACGACCACTGCCACCGCCACTACTCGCGTGCCCGCTCCCAGGTCCGGCCCGGCCGACGCGCGGCTCGCGCCCGAGCTGCGGTTCAGCCTGCTCGGGCCGTTGCGCGGCTGGGCGGGCACCACCGAGCTCGACCTGGGCAGGCCACAACAGCGGGAGCTCCTGGCCGTCCTACTGACCGCCGCCGGGCGGACCGTCTCCACCGACCTGCTGATCGACGGCCTCTGGGACCAGGGGGACCGGCCGGCCGAGCCCCTGCGGGCGGTGCGCACCCATGTCTACCGCCTGCGCACCGAGCTGCGGAAACACGGCGCACAGGGCCTGCTCGCCACCGTCGGGGACGGCTACGCGCTGCGGATCCGGGCGAGCGCCCTGGACACCGACCGGTTCGAGCAGGCGGCGGCGCAAGCCGCGGCCGACCGGGCAGCCGGCCGACCGGCCGCCGCGACCCGCGCCCTGCTCACCGCGGCCCTGGAACTGTGGGCCGGCGAACCGCTGACCGGGATGACCGGTCCGCACGCCGAGGCGGTACGGGTCCGGCTCACCGAAGTCCACGCGCAGCTGCTGGAGACGAAGCTGGAGCTCGACCTGGAGCTCGGCGACCGGGCCGACGTCGCGGCCGGGCTCGGTGCGCTGGTGATGGCGCACCCCGGGCGGGTGCGGCTGCGCGAGCTGCAGATGCTCGCGCTGCACCGCGCGGGGCGCACCGGGGAGGCGCTCGCGGTCTACGAGGACACCCGCCGCTACCTCGCCGGGCACTCCACCGAGCAGAACGGCGGGCACTCCGGCGGGCAGAACGGCCTGCACGCCGGCGGGCCGGCCCGGGGCAAGCCGGTGCCGGACCGGCGGCTGACCGACCTCCAGGCCCGGATCCTGCGCGCCGACCCGACCCTGCTGCGGCAGCCGCCCGCCGGTCCGCCGGCGGACCGCCCGGTGCCGGAGCAACTCCCGCAGGCCGCGCATGACTTCACCGGCCGCTCGGCGCTGCTGGAACAGCTCACCGAGCTGCTGGCGAGCCCGTCCGGGCCGGGCGTCGCGATCACCGCCCTGGACGGGATCGGCGGCGTCGGCAAGACGGCGCTGGCCGTGCACGCCGCCGAGCGGCTGCGCGAGCAGTTCCCCGACGGCCGCCTCTACGCCGACCTGCGCGGCGCCGACCAGGAGGGCGCCGATCCCGCAGCCGTGCTGGTCCGGTTCCTGCAGGCGCTCGGCGCCGAGGACAGCGCGATCCCGCTGGCTCTCGACGAGCGCATCACCCTCTACCGCTCCCACCTCGCCGCCCGCCGCGTGCTCGTGCTGCTGGACAACGCCGCCGACGCGGCCCAGGTGAGCGCCCTGCTGCCGGGGGCGGCCGGGTGCGCGGTCATGGTCACCAGCCGGGCCCGGCTGACCGGGCTCGCCGGTGCCCGGCACCTCACGGTGAGCGCGCTGACCGGCCCGGAGGCCGTCGAACTCTTCGGCCGGGTCCTCGGCCCCGAGCGCGCCGCCGCCGAACCCGAGCAGTGCGCGACCGTGGTGGCCGCGTGCGACCGCCTGCCGCTGGCGATCCGGATCGCCGCGGCGAGGCTCGCTGCCCGGCCGGACTGGACGGTCGCCGAGCTCGCCGGCCGCCTCGCCGACGAGCACCGGCGGCTTGCCGAGCTGGCGACCGGGGACACGGCCGTGGCGGCCACCTTCGCGCTCTCCTACGCCGGGCTGACGCCGGAGCAGGCCGGTGCGTTCCGGCTGCTCTCGCTGCCGAACGTCCCCGAGATCGGCCTGGCCAGTGCGGCGGCCCTGCTCGGCCTCGGCAGCACCGATGCCGACACCCTGCTCGAACAGCTCACCGACCTCAACCTGCTGGAGCCACGGGCCGTAGGCCGGTACGGCAGCCACGACCTGATCCGGCTCTACGCCGCCGAGTGCTGCGCCCGCGAGGAGACGCCGACGGACCGCCGGCAGGCCCTCGCCCGGTTGCTGGACTTCTGCCTCGCCAGCGCCCGCCAGGCCGAGGCCGCCGCCCACTCCGTCCCGGTCGGCCAGCGTGACCTGACCGGCACGCCGACCAGCGCGCCCGGCCTGGAGTTCGACTCCGCCGAGCGGGCGGTCGGCTGGATGCGGACCGAGGCGCAACTCCAGCAGGCCATGGTCACCCGGGCACTGGCCGACCCGAGCCTGCCGCTGGTCCAGGCCGCCGACCTGATCGACAAGTTGGGCTCGGTGCTGTTCAGCAGGGCGCACTCCTGGTCGGTGGCGGAGCTGGCGGCCCGCACGGCCGCGGTCGCCGCCACCCGGGGCGACAGCCGGTGCGAGGCGCTGGCGCGGTACGTGCGCGGCAACATGCTCTGGCACGTCAACGACTTCGAGCAGGCCGAGCGGGAACTCACCCGGGTGCTGGAACTCTGCGTCGATGACGTCAGCCGGCGGGTGCGCGCCTGCGCCCTGCTCTCGCTCGGCTCCAACGCACGGGTCTACGGGCGGTTCGAGGAGGCCGTCGGCTTCTGCGAGGAGTCGATCGCCCTCTTCGAGAGCCTGGGCGACCACCACTCGGCCGGCGGCGCCCTCGGGGAACTCGCCTTCAACTACGCCAAGCTCGGCCGCTCCGCCGAGGCACTGGCGGCCGCCGAGCGCGGCGTGGCGCTGACCGGGTCCGCCACCTCGATCGCCCAGGCGATGAGCCGCTACTCGCTCGCCCGGGTGCTGCGCCTGTGCGGCTCGGCGGCCGCAGCGCTGGCCTGCGCCGAAGAGCTGCTCCCGGTGCTGCGCAGCCTCGACCTGGCGGCCTTCGAAGCCGCCACGGGCAACCTGATCGCGCAGATCCACCTGGAGGCCGGCGACGACCGGCGGGTGGTCGAGGTCGCCGAGGCGATCCTGCCGCTGGCACACCAGACCAGCGGCATGCTGGAGGCGGGCCTGCTCCGCTCGCTCGGCGTCGGCCTCGCCCGGCTCGGGCACCCGGCCCGGGGGCGCGCCTGCCTGGACGAGGCCGTGGACATCTACCAGACGCTCGGCGTGGCCTCGGAGGCGGCGGACACCCGGGCGCTCCTGGCCGGGGCGCACTTCGGCTGACGCACCGCCGGCTGATGCGTCCCCGGCTGACGCACCGTTGACTGATGCACCGTTGATTGGTGAGCCGTTGACTGATGCACCAGCAGACGGCTCTCCTCGCGCGCCGGCTCCCGGACCGGGCGAGGTCCGCTCCGGACCGGCCCGATCCGGGCCGGTCCCCGCCCGGTCCGGGTCCAGGCACGCGCGTAGGCGAGCACCAGTTGGTGGCCGGCGTAGTGGCCGGGCCGGGGGGAGGTCAGCAGTGCGGCATCGACCAGCGCCTCCAGGATCCGCTCGGCCTCCGCCTCGGGCAGACCCAGCGCCGTCGCGGCGGCCGGCAGGCTCCAGCCCTGCGACGGCGTTGCCGCCAGCGCGCACAACGCCCGAGCCTGCGAACCTGGGAGCCGGCCGAAGGCCTGGTCGAACGCCTCCGCCAAGCCCGCGCCGCCCGCCGCCAACTCGCGCAGCAGAAGCGCTTCGTCCGACACCCGTGCCGCGATCGCGGCCACGGTCCAGCCCGGCCGTCGGGCCAGCCGGGTGGCCAGCGCGCGGACGGCGAGCGGCAGTTCGCCACCGGCGGCGGTCAGTGCGGCGACGGCCGCCGGCTCCGCGCCGGCCCGCTCGGCGCCGAGGATCGCACCGACCAGCCGGGCGGATTCGGCCGGCCGAAGGCCGTCCAGCCGCACGGCCGCGGTCACCCCGATCGCCGGACGCGAGCGCGAACTGATCAGCACCGCGCAGCCCGCCGTGCCCGGCAGCAGCCGGCTGAGCTCCGTGGCACCGCCCGTACCGCCCGCACTGCCCGCGTCGCCCACGTCGTCGAGCACCACCAGGACGGACCGGCCGGCCAGGGTGGACCGGTACAGGGCCGCGCGCTCGGCGACACCCACGGGGACCCGGTCGGCGGGCACGCCGAGCGCCGTCAGGAACCCCGCGAGGACCTCGCCGGCACTCACCGGCGCCGCGGTGGAGCCGCGCAGGCAGGCCCACAGCTGCCCGTCGGGGAAGTCGGCGGCGATCGCGTGCGCGACCGAGACGACCACGGTGCTCTTGCCGACCCCGCCCATGCCCGTGACCAGCCCCACGGCATGGCCGCCGGCCCGCACCGCGGTGCTCAGCCGCGCGATCTCCTCCTCCCGTCCGACCAGGTCCGCGGGCGGCGAGGGCAGTTGGCGCGGCGTGGGCATGTGGCCGGGAAGCGGCAGTCGGCGCAGCGGGCCGGGCGGTCGGCGTGACAGGGAGGTCAGTTGGCGCGGCGGCGCCGCAGCGGCCCCGGCCCCGGCCCCGCCGAACACCTCGGTGCCCACCGGTGCGCTGCGCGGGTGCGGATCGCCGGACGGGTGCGGATCGCAGCCACGCAGGATGGCCTGCTGGACAGCGGCGAGCTCGGCGCCCGGATCGATCGCCAGCTCCTCCGCCAGCAGCCCGCGCACCCGGTGGAACACGTCCAGCGCATCGGCCTGCCGGCCGCACCGGAACAGCGCCGTCATCCGCAGCGCCTGGAGGCGCTCGGTGAACGGGGTGAGCTCACAGGCCGCCGCCAGATCCGCCAGGATCTCCGCGTGGCGACCGAGCGCCAGCTGGCACTCGAACCACTGGAGCCGGGCCCGCTCCCGGCGCTGCGCCAGCACCTCGCGCTGGCGCTCGCAGAGCGGGCCGATCGCGCCGACCAGCGCGGTGGCGCCGTGCCACAGGCCGAGCGCCGTCTGCAGCCGCGCCGCGTCGGCCGAGGCGTCGCCGAGCAGCGGCGCACCGGCGAGCCGCTCGAACTCCAGGGCGTCCACGGCGCTCCGGGGCACGTTCAGCGCGTACCCCCCGCCGACCCGGACGATCAGCTCCGGACCGAGGGCCTTCCGCAGCCGCAGCACATAGGTGGTGATCACGGATCCCGCGCTGCGCGCCGGGCTGTCCCCGTACAGGCCGTCGATGAGTTCGTCCACCCCGACCGCCCGCCCCGCCTGCAATGCCAGCGCGGCGAGCAGCGCGGTCTGGGTCGGCGACATCGCCGGCAGGCGCTGCCGATCCGTCATCACCTCCGGTACGCCGAGCAGCGCGAAGCACCACCGGAGCCCGGCCGCGGCCGGACCCCGGGCGGAGGGGCCCGGCCACTCCCCCTCCCGGGGAAACGCGCTGCCCTCCCCCGGTCGCCAGGCCAATCCAGTGCTCGTTGCCGGCGGCATCCCGCCCCACCTTCCCTCTGCGGTCCTTGGTCGGGGCGACACTCTCAGGACCCGATCGACAGACCATTGACGGAACGGCAAGCCCGCCCGCGGATACCCGGCCGCGTCGAATCGGGAGCTGTTAGATTCGCCGTAAGCACAGGGCTACCGGGGGAGGCGCTGATGGCTGGGCCTGGCGACTTGGCGGATTCGGCGACGCCATGGCGGGTCGGCGACGTGATCGAGGGCCGCTACCGCGTGCTCCGCGTGCACGAGCAGGGCGGGATGGGACTCGTCCACCGGGTGCGGCACCTCGGCTGGGGCATCGACCTGGCGGTCAAGAGCCCGCGGCCGGAACTGCTCCGCGACGATCGCGCGCGGGAGCGGTTCGTCGCCGAGGCGGAGAACTGGGTGTCGCTGGGGCTCCACCCGCACGTCTGCGGCTGCCACTACGTCCGGACGATCGACGGCGTCCCCCGGGTCTTCGCCGAGTACGTCACCGGCGGCAGTCTGGCCGAGTGGATCCACGACGGCCGGCTGTACCGGGGCGGCGCGGAGCAGGCGGTCAGCCGAATACTCGATGTGGCCGTCCAGGTCGCATGGGGGCTGGAGCACGCCCACGAGCAGGGCCTGGTGCACCAGGACGTGAAGCCGGGCAACGTCCTGCTGGACCTCCCCGCGGACGGCGCCGCCGACGGTGCGCGGCTCATCGCGAAGGTCACCGACTTCGGCCTGGCACGCGCCGGAGCGGCGGCATCGTCGGCCCCGACGACGGCCGTGGCCGGCGGGCAGCGGTCCCTCCTGGTCACCAGCGGCGGGATGACTCCGGCCTACGCGTCGCCGGAGCAGGCGACCGGGAAGCGCGTGGGCCGGCGCAGCGACGTCTTCAGCTTCGCCGTGTCGGTGCTGGAGATGTTCAACGGCGGCGTCACCTGGCTGGCCGGCGTCGCCGCGGGGCCGGCCCTGCAGGCCTACCGGGCGGCCGGACCGGCCGCGCCCGAGCACCCGCCGATGCCGCGTCAGGTCGCCGACCTGCTCGAACGCTGCCTCGATGACGACCCGGCCGCCCGGCCCGGCTCGATGGCCGAGATCGCGGCCCGGCTGATCGCGATCCACGAAGAGCTGACCGGCGTGCCGTACCCGCTCCGGGCACCCGTCAAGGCCGATCTGTTGGCCGACGAGCTCAACAACCGCGCCTTGTCCCTGCTCGACCTCGGGCGGCGGCAGGAGGCGGAGCAGGCCTTCGCCGAGGCCCTGACCGCCGACCCCCGGCATCCGCAGGCCACCTACAACGCCGGCCTGCTGCGCTGGCGGGCCGGCGCCCTGACCGACGAGGGCCTGCTGGCCGAGCTGGAAACGCTCCGTCAGGACCTGCCCGACCCTGCCGAGGCCGACCGGCTCGCCGCCCTGGTCCACCTGGAGCGCGGCGACCTCACCGCGGCCGGTGCGCTGCTGCAAGGCGGCACCAACGGTGAGCCGGCTGCCACCGACAGCCGGCCCGACGCCTCCGCTGGCGGGCCCGACCGCTCCACCGAGACCCTGCGGACGCTCGCCGCCCTGGGCTCCGGTGAGGCCACCGACGCCCGGTGCGTCGCCCTGTGGCAGGTGCCGTGGCGGGCGCACTTTCCGAGCTGGATCACGCCGGACTGCACGATCCGGGTGAGCGCCGACCTGCGCTTCGCCCTCACGGCCGGCGGCAACGACAACCTGCTCCGCCTGTGGGACGTCCGCACCGGCCGGGAGCTCCAGGCGCTCGCCGGTCACACCGACCGCGTCCAGTCGGCCGATCTCGGTGCGGACGGGCGCTACGCCGTCTCGGACGGCCGGGACGGGACGGTGCGGCTGTGGGACCTGGCCGAGGGCCGTCCGGTCCGGACCGTCGGCGTCACCCGCTGGCGCGACGGCAAGGGCCCCGAGCGGGAGCGGCGCGAGCGCGCCGAGAGGGCGGCGAAGGAGGCCGCGGGCGAGTTCACCGCGATCAGTCACCGGGTCAACCCGGACAACCCCGTCCTCGACACCGCGTCCTCCCCCGTGCGGCTGACCGCCGACGGCGGCGAAACGGCGTGGGCCGAGACCGACGGCCGGGTCCAGGTCTGGGACCTGCCGGCCGACCGGCATCTCGCCACGCTCGACGCCGAGCCGAACACCAGGGCGGTCGCGCTCACTGCGGACGGCCGGCTGGCCCTGTCCGGCTCCAAGGTGCAGCCGGCGGCCCTGCAGCTGTGGCAGGTGGCGAGCGGTGCCTGCCTCTGGCGCGTGGCCGACTACCCGGGCGGGGTCGAGGACCTCTGGTTCGGTCTGGACGGGGACCTGGCCGTGGTGCTGGGCGGCGACAAGGCCATCCGGATCTGGAGCGTGCAGAACGGCCGCTGCCTGCGAGTGCTGCAGCCGGCCTCCGACTTCCACCCCACCTCGGTCGCGCTGAGCGCCGACGCGCGGTCCATGCTCGTCGGCGGCTTCCACGGGGCGGTCCAGCACTGGGATCTGGCGACCGGGCGGGTTCTGCGCACCTTCCGGGGGCACCGGGACCGCGTGCGCGAGGTCGGCTTCACGGCCGACGGGCTCGCCTTCTCGGTCGGCTTCGACAGCGCGGTGCGCCTGTGGCGACTGCCGGGCGGTTTCACCGCTCCGACCCAGCCGAGCCGACCCCGCCGCCACCGCGAACTGAGCCGGGCGGACGATGCGGTGAAGTCCTTCATCGCCGCAGCCGAGGCGGCCGCGGCGGCGGGCCGGGTGACGCAGGCGCTCGAACTGCTCGATCAGGGCCGGGCGCTGCCCGGCTACGAGCGCGCGCCCGAGATCCTGCGGACCCTGCGCCGGATGGGCGGGCAGACCGTCCGCAGCGGACTGCGCGGTGCCTGGACCGCCAGGGCGCTCCCGAGCCTGATCGGCGAGGACCCGGACCGGGGCGGTATCCGCAGCGTGGACCTGAGCCACGACGCCCGCCTGGGCGCCCGCACCGGCTTCGACGGGCAGATCCAGATCTGGAACCTCGCCGAGGGCCGGCGCGAACGCGTCATCGACCTCACGGACTGGTCCGCCTCACTGCTCCGGTTCAGCCCGGACGGCGACAGGATCGTGTCCGTGGACCGCTCCGGCACGATCCGGACCTGGTCGGTCGGGACGGGCGACTGCCTGGACACCCTGCACCTCGGACGCCACTCCCGGGTCGACCTCAGCCCGGACTGCCGGTTCGCCTTCGTCACGAACGACGTGGCCATGACGATGGAGCTCTGGGACCTGGCCGAGCGCCGGGAGCTGCAGCGCCTCGCGCTGCCCGAACGGAAGGTCACCTCCCTGTCGGTCAGCGCGGACGGCCGCCGGGCCGTCACCGCGGGCGACGAGCAGCTGGTCCGCGTCTGGGACCTCACCACCGGCCGCTGCCTGCACACGCTCCCCGTGGAGTCGATCACCTGGACGACCGCGACGCTCAGCCCCGACGGCGCCTTCGTGCTGGCCACCGAGGCCTACCGCGACCCCGACTCGCCCCACACCCGCGGATCCGAAGGCGTGCTGGGCCGGCTGCGGCTCTGGGACGCCGCGACCGGAGCCTGCCTGCGCGCCTTCGACACGCAGGTCAGGTACACCTCGACGCTCGCCTTCACCACCGACGGACGCTTCGCCGTCTCCGCGGGCACCGACCCGGAGATCCGGATCTGGGACCTCACCACCGGCCGCTGCCTGCGGACCCTGGGCGGACACATGCGCTCGGTCAAGGACCTCCGGCTGACCTCCGACGCGGCCTTCCTGCTCAGCGGGGACGGTGACCAGACCCTGCGCCTGTGGGAGCTCGACTGGGACCTCCGGGCCCGCCCGGAGTGACCCGGCCACTCACCGCCGAACCGCTCACCGCCCCGGTGTCGGCTACATCGGGGCGGCCTGCACCGGGCCGGCCTGGACCAGGGCCTCGCGCAGGTCCGCCGCGCTCTGGAAGCCGCTCCCGGGCCGCTCGTCGAGTGCCGCGTCGATGACGGCGGCGAGGGCCTCGGGTATGCCCGGCTCCCGCTTGCGGATCGGCACCGCGGGCTCCTGCAGCACCACCACCCAGGGGTCCTTCCCACGGGGGAACGCGCGCGGCACCGCCCCGGTCAGCATCGTGTAGAGGCAGGCGGCGAGCGCCCAGAGATCCACACCGGGCGTCGCCCTGCGGAAGTCGATCACCTGCTGCCGGGGGATGAACGCGGGCTTGCCCGCCGACGCGCCGGTGCGGGTCAGCCCGCTCAGCCCCGCCTGGTCGAAGGCCTTGGCCAGGCCGAAGTCGGCGATCTTCGCCGTAGTCGCTCCCCCCGGCGTCCGGTGCAGCAGGATGTTGGACGGGCTGAGATCCCGGTGCACCACGCCCTGACCGTGCGCGTGCGCCAGGCCGTCGAGCGCCTCCAGGGTGATCCGCACCGCCTCGTCCACCGGCAGCCGACGGCCGGCGGACTGCTCCAGCACCCGGTCCAGGCTGCCGCCGGTGCAGAACTCGGTGGTCAGGAAGAAGCTGCCATCGGCGAAGCCGGCGTCGAGCAGTGCGGCGATGTGCGGGTGCCGCAGCGCCCGGGTGACCCCCACCTCGCGCAGGAACCGGGTCCGCGCCGTCGAACTCGCGGCCACCTTCGGCAACATGACCTTCAGCGCCACCTCCTGGCCGGTGAGCTTGTGCCGGGCCAGGTAGACCGCGCCCATCCCGCCACGGCCGAGTTCGCGGATCACCTCGTAGCCGGAGATCGCACCGAGGTCGGCCCGCCCACCGGCGGCGCGTTCGAGCAGCAGCTCCAACACGGCCGCGGGCTCGGACTGGCAGGACGCACAGAGCACCGGACCGTCCCGCCCGGCCTCCGCTTCGCCGAGGTCCCGCCCGCACTTCGCGCAGTGCACGAGCACCATCGTGGCCTGATGGGTGATCCCGACCCGGAAGACCGTGTCGCCCAGCCGGATCTCGTCGCCGTCCGCCAGATCGTGTTCCGGGTACGACTCGGCGGCGGCTTCCCCGGGTTCGAGGCCCGCGGGCCGCTTCCCGATCATCTTCCCGTTGACGTACGTGCCGTTGAGGCTGCCGAAGTCACGGATCCGGATGTCCGGCGGGTTGATGTCGAGCAGGCAGTGGTGGCGGGAGACGGTGCGGTGGTGCTCGTCGCTCGGCAGCCGGGGCGAGCAGTCGGGGGAACGCCCGAGCACGCAGGTGGTGCGTTCGTCGAACACGTACTCGCCGGGCTCGAGCCGGCCCTCGACGAGCGTCAGCGTGACCTGGAACGGGGTTGCCATCGATCTCCTTCGACGGGCTCGCGGGAGTCCGCAGGAGTCCGCGGGCGACGGGACCGGTTCCTCGCCATCGTCGGCGACCCGGACCGCTCGGTGACGCACGTTCATCCGACTGTACCCCCGGGCGGATTGGCGTGGCAGCGCGTGATCGCGAGAGTGTGGAATCGCGAGAGCAGGAGCCGCTGACGCGGCGGCACCGGTTGGCCGGGAAGAGGAACGACATGACAGAGACCCCGCCCACCGGGCCGCGCCGCGCCGGTGCGGGCAGTGAACGGCCATGGCTCTGGCTGCCGCTGGGAATCGTGATGCTGCTGGCAGCCGCCCCGATGCTCTTGCTGATCCTGGCCGGCGGCCTGTTCACGGAAGTGATGGGACTCGCCGACGGCGGGAACGGCGCCTGGGCCGGCGCGCTGCTACTGGCTCTGCTCCTGGCCTCTGGGCCGGTGCTCGGCCTGGGAGTTCCGGCCCTGACCCTGCTCTCGCCAACAGTGCGCCGCCTGGACCGCACCGCGCTGTTCGCCCTGCACAGCTGCGGACTTCTGGTCGGTACGTCGATCGAGTACGTCAGCTGGCTCTCCCCTGCCATGCACCACTGAGACGGAAGGTGCCCGCCGCAGATCACGACGGGCACCTCTGCGTGCTTCAGCCCTGCCAGCCGTCCGGCAGCCGGTAGAACGTGGTCATGAGAACGCCGGCCTTGCTGGGGAACCCCTGACCTGCCTGGGTGATCGTGATCGGCACCTTCACTTTCACCAGATCGCCGAGCGCAATCTGCCCAGTCTCCATCGCCTGCATCGCGAGGGCGTGGTGCTCCAGCCACTTGTGCGCCTGGAACGGCGCGCTGCTCTCAGTCATGCGCCGAGTATCGCAGCGCCATCCGCGACTTCTCGGAGACCGCTACCTGCCAGGCTTGTTCATGGCCGACTGCGGAACACGCGGGATTTGGCAGCAACTCGGCGACCCGCGACGCACGTTCGCGGCGCTGCGCCGGGTCGAGGCGGCGGCGCCGGAGGAGGTGCGCAGGTCGGCGTTGCGGGCGGTGACCGCGGGGCTGCTGTACGGCCCGTCGCCGGTCCCCGGGTGCGGGAGTTCGCACAGCGGACCGGTGCGATCGGCCGGTGAGCATCAACAGGGCGGGGGAATATAAAGGACGCCATCCGGAATAGTCGACACCCATTTCCCACAGGCACTACCGCTCCGACCTCCGGGGGCAATCATCGCCGCTTCCGGGCGCCCGCGAGAAATGATCAACCGCAGCATGAGAGATAGACAATGCTGGGGTCTGGACCCAGGCGGGATATCCGTGCAAGGCTGCTGGCAGCCCGACCGAGGAGCAGTCAACGCACAGGGGGATCTGCATGAGGCTTCACACTCGTGTCCGTGCCGGCATCACCGCACTCGCGATCGCCGCGAGCGGCCTGACCATGGCGATCGCGGGTCCCGCGACCGCCGCCCACGCATGCGGGAAATCCACACTCGGTCCGACCCGCTATATCTGGAGCGGGAACCACACAATCGGAATTTTCTACCTCGCGTGGAATTCGTGCGATGACACCGCCTACACCGAGGCCCACATCACCAATACGAACTGGACTGGTTCGCACGGCTACATCAACGTCTACAACTCCACCGGTGACTCCTATGCGCTAGGCCCGTCCTCGCCGACGATCGCCTCCGACGGGACCGCATGGTGGGAGTCGGGATTCCTGTCGATCTACTCCTACCCGAGCAGCGACCGCAACTATCTCGGTGACGTCCTGTTCACCAACAGCGGTCTAAACTGCACAGAGGGCTACACCCCGACCTGGAACTTCTCGGGGGCAGGGGTTCAGAGCCAGGGCTCGGACATGCACTGCTGACTGAGCCAACGCAGCCATGGCCGGCCCGACATCCCCCGGAGCAACCCTGGGGGATGTCGGGCCGGCCTGACTGGCCTCGGCAGCGGCGCGAGGGCAGCGCCCCCGCAGCCCGCAAGCGGACCCCGGGGCGGCCGACCGGCGGGGGCGGCGGCGGAGCGGTTTGGGGACGGAGGTACCTTCTCGTAGTGTTCCGCATCCTGCTTACGAGGCGGTGGGTGATCCTCACCCTCGTCTTCCTCGCGCTCATTCCCGCCTTGATCTGGTTGGGGCTCTGGCAGTTCCATCGCTACCAGCAGACCAACCGGCAGAACCTGAGCATCAGCGCCAGCCTGGCCGCGCCGCCGGTCGCGATGGACGTGCTCTCCAAGCCCGGCGGCACCGTGCCGGTGGCGGAGACGTACCGCACGGTCACCGCCACCGGGCACTACGACAGCGCGCACGAGTTCGTGGTGCGCCAGCGCACCGATGCCTCGGGCACCAACGAGGGCTACTACGTGGTGACGCCGCTGGTCACCGCGGAGGGCGAGGCGGTGCTGGTGAACCGCGGGTGGATCCAGCTGCCCAGCGGCGGCTCCGCGGCCGACTACCCGCCGGTGCCGCCTGCTCCCCCCGGGCAGCTGACCGTGACCGGGCGGCTGCGACCGGACGAGACCAACGCCTCCACCGGCATCCCGGCCCGGCGCGGGGTGCTGCCGCCGCGGCAGTTCATGCTGATCAACAGTGGCCAGCAGGCCGCCCAGCTGTCCGAGCCGGTGGTCGCGGGCTACCTGGAGCTGACGACGACCAGCCCCGCCCCGCCGGCGGCCGACCAGGCCGAGCTGGTGCCCAGCCCGAGCAGCAACAACAACGGCCAGTCCGGCGACGACGCCGTCGTGGGCAAGGGCGTGCACCTGCCGTACGCCATCCAGTGGTGGCTCTTCGCGGCGCTGGTCCCGGCGGGGTGGGTGATCCTCTTCCGGCGCGAGCTGCGGGAGAGGCCCGAGAGTGGAACCAAGGGCGACAGCGCAGGCGGCGGCGAGGGCGGCAGCCCGGAGAACGACCCGGTGGTGGTGGCTTAGCGCCTGCCGTCACTGGCCGACCGTCGCCGGCCGGCTTCGCAGTAGTGCCCGGGTGGGCAGGCCGGTTGCGGCGAGGCAGAGCAGAACGGCTCCGGCGGCCAGTGGCAGCGCCAGGCCCGGCGGGACGTACGGTCGGGTGTCCGCCACGCCGCGGGCGATCGGGACGAGGGTGATCCAGGCGATCGCCCCGCCGATGGTCAGACCGGCCACGGCGACCAGCAGTGCCTCCCAGCGCATCATGCAGCGCACCTGACGCCGGGTGGTGCCGGCCAGGCGCAGCAGCGCGACCTCACGACGCCGGTCGAGCACCGTCATGACCAGCGTGTTGGCGGCATTGACGGCGGCGAAGCCGCCCAGGACGCCCGCCATCACGGCGTTGGCCCAGGCGCCGAGGTCCGCCGCCCTGTTCGAACCGGCGACGAATCCGGCGCGGTCGGTGACGGTCACACCCTCGCCCAGCCCGCTCAGCCCGGCCGCTACAGCCGCCACGGCCGCGCGATCCGCGCCCGGTGCCTCGGCGACCAGGACCTGGCTGTCGAATCCGACCGTGACGTGCGCGGCGACGGCTGCCCGTGGCAGCACCACCTGGCCGAAGCCGAGCCCGCGGGCATAGGTGGCCACCACGGTGGGCGTCACCGCAGTGCCGTCCCCGAGCCAGAGCGGCACCCGGCCGCCGACCCGCACGCCCAGCGTGTCGGCCAGGTTCGCGTCCAGGGCGACGGTGTCGGCGGATTGGCCGAGGTCGGCGAGCGAACCCGTCCGTACCGCGAGGTCGAGCACCCTGGGCAGTCCGGCCGGGTCTCCGTCGATGCCGAGCGCGGTGGCGGAGTCGATCTCCCGATCGCTCGCGAAGAGGACGGAGGTGCGCAGCACGCCCACGGCGGCGGCCACGCCGGGCACCCGGGCCGCGCGCCCGGTGGTGTCCGCGGGCAGGCCGGGGCCGGTGGAGCCGAGCACCTGCTCGGCGGTGATGCCGGTGCGCACGTTGCCACTCGTGGCATGGGCGATGGTGCTCTGGATGGTCAGCAGGGTGCCGCAGAACGCGGTGACCAGGACGATCGGGGTGATCGCGGAGGCCAGCCGGCGGGCGTTGGCGCGGGTGTTGTCGGCGGCCAGCGAGCCGGGTGCGCCGCCGGCCCGCAGCAGGGTGCCGAGCACGGCGGCGGCCAGCCGGGCCACCCAGGGGCCCAGCAGGGCGACGGCCGTCATGAAGCACATGACCACGCCGAGCGCGGTGTTCGCGGCCTTCGCCCCGTCCAGGCCGGCGGCGAGGACGGCGGCAGCCACGCCGCCGCCGGCGAAGAGCAGGCCGAGACCGATCCGCACCGGGCCGGGCCGGCCCGGCCCGATGGCGGCCTCGCTCAGCGCCTGCCCCGGGCGCAGCCGGGAGGGGCGGCGGGCGGCCAGGAAGCCGGCGGTGAGCGCGGCCAGGGTGCAGATGAGGACGGCGGCGAGGAGCGGCAGCGGGCCGACGTCGAGCCGCACGCCGGACGGGATCGCGCCGCGCGACACCAGCTGGTCGAACCACCAGCGGGCCAGGGCGATCCCGGGCAGGATGCCGAGCGCCCCGGCCAAGGGGGCGAGCAGCATCGCCTCGGTGGCGATGGTGCGGCGGATCTGCCGGGGGGTGGCACCGATGGCGCGCAGCAGGGCGAACTCACGGGCGCGCTGACCGGTGGCCAGGGCGACGGTGCTCATCACGACGAAGATCGCGGTGATGGCCGCGTAACCGCCGAAGGAGCCGCCGATGCCCACCAGCAGGACGCGGGCGTCGCCGATCGCGGGCTGCTCGACCGCGCCGCGACCGTCCCCGGTGAAGACCTTGGCGGCGCTGCCGACCGCCTGCCGGATCTGGGCGGCGAGTGCCGGGACGGCGACGCCGTCGCGCGGTTGGACGGCGATCGCGTCGATGCGGCCCGGGTGGCCGGACAGACGGTCGGCGGTGGCGTCGGCGAACCAGACGGTCGGGGCGGCGGTGGCGCCAGCAGCAGAGGCGGCGGGCTCTCCGGTGACCAGGCCGCTGACGCGGAAACTGCCGGTGCCACCGGGCGCGGTGAGGCTGAGGCTCGCGCCCAGCGCGAGGTGGGCCGCGCGCGCCGTGTCGGCGTCCAGCACCACCTCGTTCGCGCCGGGCGGGCGGCCCTCGACGAGCCGCTCGGCGGGGTCGGCGGCGGGGCCGGCGATGCCGAGCGCGGCGAAGCCCCGGCCGGTCAGCGCGGGGTGGTCGCCGCCGGCCGGCAGCGGGAAGGCGCTGTCCGGCCGGGCCGCGGCCACGCCCGGCAGGGCGGCGATGCGGCCCGCGAGCGAGGCGTCCACCCGGGCCCGTTCGGGCGCCGCCTGGGTGACGGTCTCGGTCTCCTTGCCGGACTTCACGCTCATCCGGACGTCCGGGTCGGCGGCGACGACCACCGGCGCGCCGGCGTACCGGACGGGCGGCAGCTCCGCGGTCAGGCCGGTCTGCAGCAGGACGCCGCAGGCCACCACGACGGCGGCGGCCAGCAGCAGGGCGATCAGGGTGCCGGCAAAGGAGGCGGGCCGAAAGCGCACGGCGGCGCGGGCCAGTCCGTTCGTCATGCTGCGGCCCCCACGCGGCGGGCGGTCAGCGCGGCCATCCGGTCGGCGACGGACTGCGGGTCCGGGTGGTGCAGCTGGTCGGTGATGGCGCCGTCGACGAGGAACAGCACCCGGTCGGCCGCCGAGGCCGCCACCGGGTCGTGGGTCACCATGACGACCGTCGCGCCCAGGGCGTCCACCGCGTGCCGCAACAGGCCCAGCACCTCGTGCGCGGTGCGGGTGTCCAGCGCGCCGGTGGGCTCGTCGGCGAAGACCACGTCCGGGCGGGTGATCAGCGCCCGGGCGATCGCCACCCGTTGCTGCTGCCCGCCGGAGAGCTGGCCCGGCCGCCGCCCGGCGTGCTCGCCGAGGCCCACCCGGGCCAGCAACTCCCGCGCCCGCGCGCGGTCCTGGCGCACCCCGGCGAGCCGCTGCGGCAACAGCACGTTCTGCTCGACCGTCAGCGAGGGCAGCAGGTTGAAGGACTGGAAGACGAAACCGATCCGGCTGCGGCGCAGCTTGGTGAGCTGGTTCTCGCTCAGCCGGGTGATCTCCTCGCCGCCGAGCCGGATCTCGCCCGCGTCCGGCCGGTCCAGGCCCGCCGAGCACTGCAGGAACGTGGACTTGCCGGACCCGGACGGGCCCATCACGGCGGTGAAGCTGCCGTGGCCGAGCGCCAGGTCGATCCCGCGCAGGGCCTGCACCGCCCTGCCGCCACGGCCGTAGCTGCGGCGCACCCCGCGCAGCTCGATCGCGGGCTGCGCCGGCCGGTCCGCGGCGGACGGCACCGCTTGGTACGGGTCCACTTGGTGGGGGACCGCATGGTACGAAGCTGCTTCGTACGGAGTCGCATCGGCCTCGGTAGAGGCGACCGCGTTCCTCCGGTTGCCGGTCGTGAAGCCGGTCAGGGCACGGATCACGATCTCCTCCTGGGGGTCGGGGTGGTGGCGGAGCAGCCGGGGAATCCCGGCATGACTCCAGCTCATCACCCGGCCGGTGCGTTCTCGTCCGAACGCGGGACGAGAACGCACGGGGGACCGAGGTCCACCGGGCGGCGCGACCAGGACCCTGGTCCTACCGCCGGCTCCGTCTCAAGTGCCAAGGGTCGACGGCGGAGCGGTGGAAGAATGGTTCGGGCACGCCGGTTGCGGCGCGCCTGGCAGGGTCCACCCGGCAGGGCCGTTCGACCAGGGCCCACCGAGCAGGGCCCGTCGGCCGGGGCCGGGCGCGCGGGCCGCCGCACCATCCGCAGAGGAGAACCACCAGCATGGCGACGCACCGACCGCTGCCGCCGGACGGTCCGCCGCCGATGGGCGGTCCACCGATTCCCGACGACGAACCGGATGGCGACGCGCCCTGGACCCGCAACGACGCGCTGGTGACCGCCGGTTCGGCCATCCTGGACGTGTTCGGCTACACGATGAACAGCCTGGACGCCAACCGTCCGCTGAGCCTCCTCGGCCTGGTGCTCAGCGTGCTGACGGCGCTGCCGCTGCTGGCCCGGCGCCGTCGCCCACTCGCGGTCATGGCCGCGGTGCTGACCGGCAACCTGGTGCTCAACCTGAGCGCGCCGCTGTCGCACCACATCCCCTGCACCACCGCGGTGGCGCTGTTCGCCGTCGCCAGGTACTGCCCGCTCGTGGTCGCCCTACCGGCGGGGCTGGCCGCCGCCCTCGTCGCGCTGACCTACCGCGGGCCGCACCTGAGCCTGGCCGGGGAGGACCTGCTGGCCAGCGTGCTCGCGTCCGTAGGGGTGGTCGGCACGGGCGCGGTGATCACCCGCTGGCAGCACGGGGTGGAGACCAGCCGCCGGCTGCTGGAGGAGCGTGCGGTGGCGGAGGAACGGCGGCGGATCGCCCGGGAGTTGCACGACATCGTGGCGCACCAGATCACCACCATGCAGCTGATGGCCGGCGGTGCCAGGGCCAACCTGGGCGGCGACACGGAGGTGGTGCGCGAGGCCCTGGTGACCCTGGAGAGCGCCGGGCGCCTGGCGCTGCGCGAGATGCGCCAGCTGCTGGACGTCCTGCGGGCCGACGACGAGCGCGAGGAGACCCCGGCCCCGCCCCAGCCCGGCACCGCCGATCTCGAACGGATCGTCAACGAGTCGCGGCTGGCCGGCCTGCCCACCGAGCTCACCGTCCACGGCACCGCGCGGCCGCTGCCGCCGACCACCGACCTGGCGGTCTTCCGGATCGTCCAGGAGTCGCTCACCAACGCCCGCAAACACGCCGGCCCGGCCGAGGCCCGGGTCCGGCTGACCTACGGGCCGCGCTCGGTCACCGTGGAGGTCACCGACAACGGCTCCGGCCGGCCGGGGCGCACCGGCGGCGGGGCACACGGACAGAGCGGTGGGAGTCACAACGGTGCGGGTCACAGCGGCGGTGCGGGTCACGGCGGCGGGGGCGCCGCGCCGGGATCGGGCCGGGAGCGCGGCGGATACGGTCTGATCGGCATGCGGGAGCGGGCCGCCCTGCACGGCGGCGGCCTGGTGGCCGGACCGCTGGCGGAGGGCGGGTTCCGCGTCGCGGCCAGCCTGCCGCTGGCCCCGGCCGAAAGCGCCGACCGCGCCGAACGCGCCGAACGCGCCGAAAACATCGACAGGGAGGGACAGTTCTGATGACACCGACCGAGGAACCGATCAGGGTGCTGATCGCCGACGATCAGCCGCTGGTCCGGCGCGGCCTGGCGCTGATCCTCTCCCCCGCCCCGGGCATCGAGGTGGTGGCCGAGGCCGAGCACGGCGAGCAGGCCGTCGAACTCGCCCACCGACACCGGCCCTCGGTGGTGGTGATGGACATCCGGATGCCGGTCCTCGACGGCGTCCAGGCCACCGAGCGCCTCGCCCGCGAACTGCCCGAGTGCCGGGTGCTGGCGCTGAGCACCTTCGACATGGACGAGTACGTGGTGGCCGCGCTGCGTGCCGGGGCCAGCGGGTTCCTGCCCAAGGACGTCTCCCCGGAGGAGCTGCTCGCCGCGATCCGCACCGCGCACACCGGTGAGGCCGCCGTGGCGCCCCGGCTGCTCACCCGGCTGCTCTCCACCTACGTCACGGCGCCGCGCCCTTCGCGGCCGGCGGCCCCGGCGGCGGGCCTGGCCGAGCTGACGGCCCGCGAGGTCGAGGTGTGGCGCCTGATCGCCGGCGGTCTGGACAACGCCGAGATCGCGCGGGCCATGGAGATCAGCGCCTCCACGGTCAAGAACCACATCACCAGCATCTTCGGCAAGCTGCAGGTGCGCGACCGCGCCCAGGCGGTGATCGCCGCCTACGAGTCCGGCCTGGTGGCGGCCGGCTCGGCGGGCTGACCCGGCCCCCAGAAAGGCCACCACGTCACCGGATCAGGTCACCGGATCAGGACACCGGTGCGGGCTCGGCGGCGGTGATGCCGGTGATGGCAGTAGCCGTGTGCGTCGTGACCGCGGGTGCCGACGGGCTGCGGAGCAGCTCGAAGACCGAGTCCAGCGAGGCCGCCAGACGCTCGGGATCCGGGTCCGCCTTGCGCAGGATCTGCAGGCCCTGGGCCTGGGCCAGCAGCAGGCGGGCGGCGTCGCGCGGGCTCACGGCGGCGGTGAGCTCCCCGGTCGCGCGGGCCCGTTCGAGCTGGGCGGCGAAGGCGTCCTCCGCGCTGCGCAGGCCTGACCGGGCGAGCCCGGCGACGTCGGCGTCGCCCGGCAGCAGCTCGGCGATGCTGTTGACGCTGAAGCAGCCCGCGCCGCTGCAGGCGGAGTCGGACCGGAGCAGCGTCTCGAAGAGGCGCCGCAGCTGCGGCAGCGCGGGCTCCTGGTCGTCGAGCGTGGCAGCGAGCAGCTCGGCCTGCCGGCCGAGGTAGCGGCCGAGCGCCCGGACGAACAGCTGGTGCTTGTCACCGAACGCCGCGTATATCGAGCCGCGCCCCAGCCCCAGCTCCTCCACCAGGTCGTTCATGCTCGTGGCCTCGTAGCCCTTGCGCCAGAACAGGAGCATCGCCCGGTCCAGGATCGCCTCTTCGTCGAACGTCCGCGGTCTTCCCATGGCCCTACGGTACCCAAGCCCAGCGGCCGGCGCCGCACTTATTTGACCTCTCGTTCCAGAATCTGTAAGTTCTGGAACGAGAGGTCAAGTACTGCCCGGGCCATCACCGGGCCGCAGGAGCACCAGAGGAGCAGACCGTGAAGGCAGCAGTGATCAACAAGTACGGCCAGGTGGGCGACGTGGTGACGGTCGCCGACGTGCCAACCCCCGAGGTCGGCGGCCAGGACGTCCTGATCGAGGTCAGGGCGGCGGGCGTCAACCCGGTCGATCACCTGATCGTCAAGGGGTTCATGCAGCCCGGCGAGCTCTCGCAGACCCGGATCCTGGGCAACGAGGTCGCGGGTGTGGTCGTGGCGGTCGGCGACGGTGTGACGGCGTTCGCGGTGGGCGACGAGGTCTTCAGCCGGGTCGATCCGTACGTGGGCGGCGGGTTCGCCGAGTTCGTCGCGGTGCACGAGAGCCTGGTGGCCGCGAAGCCGGCGCAGCTCTCCTTCGAGGAGGCGGCTTCGCTGCCGCTCGTCGGGCTCACCGCCTGGCAGGCGCTGACCGAGCAGACGCAGCTGCGGGCGGGCCAGCGGGTGCTGATCCACGGCGGCACGGGCGGCGTGGGGTCCGTCGCCATCCAGATCGCCAAGCACCTGGGCGCCGAGGTGGTCACCACCGTGGGCGCGGACGGTGTGGAGCGGGCCCGCGCACTCGGGGCCGACCAGGTCATCGAGTACCGCAAGGAGAGGTTCGACGAGGTCGTCGGCGCGGTGGACGTGGTCCTCGACACCATCGGCGGGGAGACCCAGGCGCGCTCCTTCGGCGTGCTGAAGCCGGGCGGCGCGCTCGTGTCGATCGTCCTCGTCCCCGACATCGAGGCCCAGCGGGAGCGCTGGGGAGTCCAGGTGAGTGCGTTCCTCATGCACCCGGACGGGGCGCAACTGGCCAAGCTCGCAGGCCTGGTGGAGTCGGGAGAGCTCAAGCCCTGGGTGCAGCGGAGCTTCCCGCTCGACGAGGCGGCGGCGGCCCTGCTCGCGGTCGAGAACGGCGGGGCCCGCGGGAAGACCGTGCTCAGCATCCGCCCCTGAGCCCGGCGGTGCACCGGCCGGGCCGTACGGCGGGTCCGGCCGATGGGTCCGACCGGCGGGTCCGGCCGGTGGCGCCACGCGGTGCGGGAGCCGGACCGGGCCTCTAGTGTCGGACTCAAGCGGCCCGGGCGTCCGGCTGTCTTCGCCTCGCCCGGCCGGTCGTACGTTCGCACCTCATCGGAGGACAGCCGACCATGACAATGACGTCCGAAACCCCGGTCCTCGACACCCTGGCCGCCATGACGATCGACTCGATCGAGCGGTGCGGCATGGCCCCGGACATGCTGATTCTCACCCGGATCGCCGCGCTCGCCGCCACGGACGCACCGACGATCTCCTACCTCGCCCACATCGACCCCGCCATGAGGTCGGGTCTGACCGCCGAGCAGCTCCAGGACGTCCTGGTCGCCATCGCACCGATCGTGGGAACCGCCCGCGTGATGTCGGCGGCGGGCCACATCGCCGAGGCGCTGGGCATCACCATCGCGGTCGCCGCGGCGGAGGCCGAGGGGCTCGCGTAACGGCCCCCGCGCGCGTCGGGAGCGTGGCCTCGGCCTGGGTTACTTCCTCCCCTTCGGGGCCACGACTCGGCGCAGCGAGAGGCCCAGCAGCGCCGCGACCACGATCGGGAGCAGCCACCAGGCGTTGACGCCGCCGCCGTGGACCAGTCCGGCCGTGGCCCCGAGGGCGAGCACCACCCCCAGGGCGACGCGCCAGTCGTCGCCGACCACGAAGTCGTACCAGAAGGCGGCGAAGGATCGGATCCAGCTCATCGGGGGGCTCCCTGCGCGGACGGGTCCGCCGTCGGGGCGGCGGGTGCGGTGGGGCGGCGAAGGAGCGCGGTGTAGCCGGCGGCCAGCAGGGCCACCGCGGGCACCAGGACCAGCAGCGCGGCGTCCGAGCCGGGCCAGTGCGCGCCGGCTCCTTCGGTGGACCAGAAGATGCCGAAGGAGGTGAGCATGATGCCCACCGCGAACTTCATGGTGTTCTCCGGGACCTTGGCCAGCGGTGCGCGCACCGCGAAACCGAGCGCGGTGACGCTCAGCACGGCGGTCAGCGCGCCGAGTGCGGCGAGCGGGACGTCGTGCTGGTTGTTGCCGAAGGTGACCACGATGAAGGCGACTTCGAGCCCTTCGAGGAAGACGCCCTTGAACGCGAGGGTGAAGGCGTACCAGTCGCGGACCACGCCGCGCCCGCCGGCGGCAGCGGCAGAGGCGGCGGCGACCTCCTTGGCGTAGGCCGCGGATTCGTCGTGCAGCGCCTTGTGGCCGGAGGCACGCAGGATCGCCTTGCGCAGCCACTGGAGGCCGAAGATCAGCAGCAGCGCGCCGACGACCAGGCGCAGCGCACCCAGCGGGATCGCACCGACGGCCGGCCCCAGGATCGCGACGGTGGCCGCGAGCACCACCAGCGCCGCCAGCGTTCCCTGCACGGCGGAGCCCCAGTGCCGGCTGGTGCCGGCGGCCAGCACGATGGTCAACGCCTCGACGGCCTCCACCGCGCAGGCCAGGAAGACGGTGAGGAACAGGATCCAGGAGCTCATGCGCGGGCCCGCGGGCCGTGCACACGGTGGCAGAACGTCATCGGGCCATCCTAGTTGCGCCCATGGTCGCGACTGAAGAGCAGTGGCCACCGCCTGCGGGCTTTCCCGACAGCCGGGCAGCCAACGGCAAGGCCGCCCCCGCGTGCGCGGGGGCGGCCTCGGTGCCACGTGTCACGGAGCGGGCGTCAGCGGAAGCCGACGCCGACGCCGCGCGTCAGTTGACGGTGTAGCTGTACGGGATCTGGGCCAGGACCGAACCGGTGACGCTCATCGCGCTGTTCGCGACCTGCGTGCCGGCCGGACCGGAGACCAGGTAGAGCACGCCGTGCACCTGGCTGCCCTTGGCGCCCTTGGGCGTCAGGGTGACCTGCAGGCTGCCGGTCGCACCGGGCTGGACGATCACCGGGGTGACGGCCGGGGCGGCGGCGTTGTAGGCGGCGGCGAACGGGTCACCGGTGCTGGAGGTCAGCGCCGGGTCGAACGCCAGGGTGTGCGCCGAGGCGGTCACCGTGGAGGTGCCGGCCGGAGCGCCGCTGTCCGGGAACGGGCCGATCTGCTGGGCGTAGGTGCCCCAGAGACCCGGGACGACCGGCTGCGAGGCGCTGCCGTTGTCCTGGACGACCGAGACGGTCGAGCCGTTCTGGGCCTTCTTGAGGTCGCCGAACAGGTCGGGCGAGGCGGTCGGGCCGCTGAACTCGAGCTGCACCGGGGTGCTGGAGGCCGCCACCGCGGTCACCTTGTCGGTGCCCGGGGGAACCATGAAGCTGGGCGTCACGGTGCTGGTGGTCTGCGGCAGCGCGATGTTGGCCGAGGCACCGATCGGCAGCAGCGGCAGGTCGACCCGGTTGTTCAGCCGGCCGTCGGCCTGCAGGCTCTGCACGGCGGCGGTGTTGTTGGTGAACTGCACGTTGACCGTGACCGGCTTGCCGGCCGCGAGCTTGGTGCGGGTGTTGTTCGGCAGGCCGGGCGCGGTGGCCTGGTCCTGGTCGAAGCCGACCACACCGGTGAAGGCCTGGCCGAGCTCGGCACCGCTCACCGGGTTGAGCACGTTGAGCACGAAGCGCCAGCGCCCGGCGACCGGGTTGACGGTGGTGGCCGAGACGCCGGCCGCGGTGGCGGTGAGGTTGCCCGAGGCGTCGAAGGCCGCGTTGCTCTCGGCGTCGATCGGGGTGCCGTTGGGGCTGATCAGGACGCCCTGCATGACCAGGTTCGGGTCCTTGGCGACGGTCACGCCGACCCGCAGGTCCTTCTTGCCCTTCGGCACGTCGAAGGCCCAGGAGTTGGACTGCGCCGGGGAGGAACCACGGGCGTTGCCACCGGTGATGGTGCCGGTGAAGGTGCCGGTGTTGCCGTTCAGCGGAACGAGGCTGCGCAGCACGACCGGGACGCTGGTGGTGGTGCCGTTGGAGCTGGCGACCACGACGGACTCGGTGGTGTCGCCACCGGCGGCCGGGGTGGTGACCTGCACGTGCAGCTTCTTGGTCTCACCGGGCTTGAGGTCGGTGTACTGCGGGCTGACCGCACCGGCCGGGATGGCGCGCTGGGTGAAGGTGTCCAGCTGGACCGGGCCGGTGAAGCCCTTGTCACCGGCCGGCGTGTAGAGGATGCCGGTCCAGGTGCCCGCGGTCGGGTTCGGGACGTCCACGAAGCCGTAGTTGGCCGAGGTGGCGCCACCCTGCGGACGGGTGTTGGTCTCGAAGCGGCCGGACGGGTCGAGCAGCGTCAGCCGGACCACGGGGGTCACGGTGTTGTTGCCGGACTTCTGCGGAGCGCCCTGCCAGGCTATCGAGGCACCCAGGCGGTCGGCGCCGACGGGCACGTTGAACGTGACCTTGTGCGCGACCCAGGGAGCGCCGTTGGTGGCGTACGGGAACTGCGGGTCGGTCGAGGAGTTCACCGCGACCGTCTGCTTCGCGTCGCTCTGCGCCGCGTAGACGCGGGTCGAGGCGGTGACGGTCTGCGTCTTGGCGCTGGTGTTCACCACGGTGACGTCGGTGGTGTGGTCCGAGCCGGCCTGGCCGGTCACGGTGACCTGGCCGCTGGTGACCGCGACGGTGCTGCTGTCCTTCGAACCGGCCGGGCTCTGGTAGCCACGGGCGGCCTCGACGGCGGCACGCACGTTCAGCAGACCGGCGCCCTGCTCCTCGGCCGGCAGGCCGAGGTCCGCGGCGGTGCCGGCGAGGAACTGCTTGACCAGCGCGGGCTTCGGGGAGGCGCCGTTGTGGCTGTCCCGGTAGGCCTGGATCACGTCGGCGGCGGCGCCGGCGGTCATCGGGGCGGCCTGGCTGGTGCCACCGAAGGACTCGATCCCGGTGGGCTTGCCGTTGAAGTCGGTGCAGTCGCTGTAGAGCGTGAGGTCGGGCGAGCAGAGCGCCCAGTCCGACTCACCCGGGGCGACCAGGTCGACGGTGCGCCCGGCCTGGGTGACACCACCCGAGGAGAGCGCCGAGATCCGGTTGTCCGCCCAGGTGCCGTTGGAGAACCGGAAGGCCGCGTAACCGGTCTGCGCGTAGTTCTGGTTGTCCGTCGAGGCACCGGCCGCGATGACGTTCGGGTCGGTCGCCGGGGTGCCGACGGTGCCGTTGATACCGGCGTCACCGCTGGAGACGGCCACGGTGACGCCTGCGGCGGTCGCCATGTCGTTGAAGAGCGAGATGGTGTCGTGCGCGCCGCTGTCCGGCGTGATGTTGCTGCCGAACGACTCGTTGAGCACGTCCACGTGCGCGACCGAGACCGCGTAGTCGATCGACTGCAGGATCGCCGAGTTCGACATCAGCTCGCCGCCGGCCTGGAGCGCGACCAGCGAGGCACCCGGGGAGATGCCCTCGATCCGGATGTTGCAGCCGGCCGGGAGCGGGTGGCTCGGGTTGACGAACTTCGACAGGTCGTAGCTCTGCCGGCCCTGGGCGATCATCGCCGAGGCGTCACCGAAGGCCTCGCCGCCGCCGGACTGGGTGAAGAAGCCCTGGCCGGAGAAGTCCTTGTAGTCCACCACGGCGTGCGAGCCGTCGGGGCGGATGAAGTCCGGGTTGTTCGGGTCCAGGCCACCGGCGATGTAGGCGACCTTCACGCCCTTGCCGTCGGCGATCTCGTGCGCACCGGGCTGCCCGGGGGTGCTCTCGGCGTGCGTCGAGTAGAGGGCCTCGGGCTCCAGCAGCGGCTGGCTCGGGTCCTTGGGGCAGATCGCGTTCGGGTCGTACGTGTTGCCCGTGGCGGGCGCGGCGGCGACCTTGCTGTCCGCCTTGGCGCCCGAGTCGGTGCCCGTCGCGGCCGGCGCGGTGGCCGGGGTGGTCTTGACGCTCAGGTCATCGACGACCGAGGCGACCGACGGGTCGGCGACAAGCTGCGCCCGCAGGGCGGGGCTGACGGTCGCCGAGAAGGCGTTGCCGACCACGAAGCTCTTGACGTCGGTGCCGCCCGCGGCCTTCACCTTGGCCAGCAGCGGGGCCTGGTCGGCGCCCGCCTGCTTCTTGCGCGCATCCAGGTGACCGGCGTCGGCCGGGGTGCTGGTGAGCTGGTCCTTCAGGATCACGATCACGGGAGCCGGTGCACCGGTCTCCGAAGCCGCCTGGGCGTTCGGGGTCGGAACGGCCGGGGCGCCGGAGGCATTGGTCCCGAAAGCGAGGACCACGGATGCGGCGGTGAGCGTGACGGCTGCGAGCTGCGACTTGCGCCAGCCGATCATGAACATCCCTTCGTCTGGTGAGACGTCAGGGGGCGCGGCCAGACCGCGCATACCGGGGTCGGATGTACGTGTGCCTCTGGAACGCCCGTCCCGACAAGCACCCGCATTTCATCGTGTCGACACCCGCCACGACAAGGGGTTTACACGCACAAAGGGCATGGCAGAGCGGACCTCCACGTCCGATAGCCGGACAACCGCAGGTGAGAGGCCCTGTCGCAATCCGACGGTGCGTGAGGTTTTTATGAAGATCACGAAATTGTGATGTTTCGATCCTCCTTTTTTCTGACCGAACGTCAGGCCAATTGGTACCAAAAGGCGCTCGTACGCCTATCTATCGTCTCGTCGGCTTTTGTCCCCATCTGTCGTGTGTGGTCGTGCGCGGATTGACGGGTGGGTTCGAGGTCCCGTCAGTGCCCGGCCTGGTCCAGGGCGCTCTGCAGCGAACGCTGGTAGCCCTCGCTGGTGTAGGTGGCGCCCGAGATGACGTCCACCTGCGAGCTCTGGGCGGCGATCGCCTCCTGGTTGAGCTGCGGCAGCGCGTAGTTGTTGATCTCGGAGTCGCGGTCGCTCTCCGAGGGGTACTGGATCACGTCCACCTGGGTCAGCCGGCTGCCGGCGAGGGTGACCCGGACCTGGACCGGGCCGTACCGGGTGTCGACCGCGCTGCCGGTCACCACCCTGGTCGCGGCCGCGGCGCCGCCCGACGGCGATCCCGAGGGCGATCCGGACGGCGATCCGGAGCCCGAAGTCCCAGGGGCCGTGCCCGGCGACGCCGCGCCGGCGGCCCCCGCCGTGTTCGAGGAGATCGCCGGCAGGCTGGTCGCCGACGCCGAGCCGTGCGGCTTGAGCGAGAGCAGCAGGATGATGCCCGCCGCGGTGGCGGTACAGGTGACGACAACTCGACGCATCGGGTGGGCACTCCCTCGGTTTCGGTGGAACGGGCGCAGCGGCACGGGCGCGGCGGCACGGGCGCGGCGCGGGCCAGGCGGAACGGGCTCAGAAGACGAACGACTCGTGGTGGATCCGCCGCGGCGGCACCCCCGCCGCGCGCAGCTCGGCGACGGTGGCCGTGGCCATCCCCTCCGGCCCGCAGAGGAACACCTCGTGCGCGGCCAGCCCCGGCACCAGCCGCGCCAGCGCCCCGGCCGTGAGCGGATCGCCGATCTCGGCGCGCGGCCCTACCAGGAACCGCAGGTGGGCCCGGCGCTTGGCCGCCACCTGCTCCAGCTCGGTCCGGAAGAGCAGGTCCCGCTCACTGCTCGCCCGGTACAGCAGGGTGAGCTCGCCGGGCCCGGCCGGCAGCGTCTCGAAGAGCGCGCGGATCGGCGTGATCCCGACCCCCGCCGCGATCAGCAGCACCCGCCGGGCCTTGCGCCGGCGCGCCGTGAAGGCACCGTACGGACCCTCCGCCCGCACCCGCACGCCCGGCTGCAGGCTGGCCACCGCCGCACTGTGCCCGCCGAGGTCCTTGACGGTGAAGCGCAGGAACCGAGGGTGCGGCGGCGCGGAGAGCGAGTACGGGTTCTCCGCCCAGCGCAGTCCGGGCGCCATGAACTGGAGCCGGAAGAACTGGCCCGGCTCGCAACGCAGTTCGTCCAGCCGCTCACCGGTCAGGAACACCGACACCACGCCGGGCCCCTCGGGACGGACCTCGGCGACCCGCAGCCGGTGGCGCCGGTCGCGCAGGAACGGCACCGCCAGCCGGTACCAGCCGAGCAGCGCGAACGACCCGCCGTACAGCGCGTACCAGCCGAGCTTGCCGGGGCTCTCGCCGAGGTCGGCGCCGTTGCTCAGCTGGTGCCCGAAGCCCAGCGCGATCGCCAGGTAGGTGCCCAGGTGCAGGTAGTACCAGGCCTCGTAGCTCAGCTTGCGGCGGGCCGCCCGGGCCGAGAACGCACCGGTGGCGAACATCGCCAGGGTGGCCAGCGACGCCTTGATCATGTCGGGGAAGTGGAAGACCATCTGGACGCCCTCGCCGACCACGCTCTGGTGCGCGGTGAGCGCGTAGCCCCAGATGATCGTCAGCACGTGCGTGGTGACCAGGCCGACCAGGTAGCGGCCGCCGACGGCGTGCCAGCGGGCCAGCCGGTCCGCGCCGACCTCGCGCTCCAGCAGCGGGATCCGGGCCATCAGCAGGAGCAGCACCGGCGCCGCGTACCCCGCCAGCAGGCCGGTGATCCGGCCCGCGTTGGTCAGCCACTCGTCGGCGCCGTTCACCGCGAAGGTGTCCCGCCACCAGAGGGCCAGCACCCCGAGCCCGCCCGCGCCGATCGCGAGCAGGACCAGCAGCGGGACGAGCTCGGGCAGCTGACCGGCCGGGCTCACGCCCCGGCCGCGCATCACGTTCTGCGGCGGTCGGCGGTGGCCGCCGGGCTCGCGCCGCAGCTCACCGGGGGACGGCGCCGGACGCCGGGCGGTGGTGCTCAGGGTGACCTCCTCATGGGCGGCGACGGGTACGGCCGGGTGGTGCGCGGACGGTGGAAGTGCTGTCACCTTGTCACCGCAAGCTCTCAGTTCCCTATGAGCGCAGGGCCTCTGGACAGCCCCTGAGCCCGGAATTCCGGGGCCGGAGCCCGCTACCGGGGTCCGCAGATCTCACTGCTTTCTCATCGCCACCGGGCAGAATGGACGGACCGACCCGCTCCACGAGCGGGCCGGCCTGCCGAACGGACGGGCCGACCCGCGCCCGCCCAGCCGCCGACGGCCCGAAGGGACTCCATGACCGCCCGCCGCATCCTGGTCGTCGACGACGAGCCCGATCTGGTCGAGGTGCTCTGCGGCGCGCTGCGCTACGAGGGCTGGGAGGCCCGCGGCGTGGCCACCGGCGGCGAGGCGGTCAGCACCGCCTCGGCCTGGGCACCGGACGCGGTGGTGCTCGACGTGATGCTCCCCGACCTGGACGGGATGGCGGTGCTGGGCCGCATCCACGCCGAGCGCCCGGAGGTCCGGGTGCTCTTCCTGACCGCCAAGGACGCGCTGGAGGACCGCATCGCCGGGATCGCGGCCGGCGGCGACGACTACGTGACCAAGCCGTTCAGCCTGGCCGAGGTGGTGGTCCGGCTGCGCGCGCTGCTGCGCCGGGCGGACGCGGCCACCAGGCGGGACCCGCTGTCGCCGCCCGAGGGCGCGCTGGTGCTGGGCGGGCTGGTGCTGGTCGAGCAGTCCCGGGAGGTCAGCAGGGACGGCGACCCGATCGAGCTGAGCCCCACCGAGTTCGCGCTGCTGCGCTACCTGATGAGCCACCCGCACCGGGTGCTCAGCAAGGCGCAGATCCTGGACGCGGTCTGGTCCTACGACTTCGGCGGCCAGGCGCACGTGGTGGAGCTGTACATCAGCTACCTGCGCAAGAAGATCGACGCCGGCCGGACCCCGATGATCCACACCGTCCGCGGTGTGGGCTACATGCTCAAGAATCCGGCCGCGTGACGGTCCGCCCGCCGCGACCGCGCCTGCGACCTGTCCGGCGCCTGGCGCCGCGGACCCTGCGCGGCCGGCTGATCGCGGGCCTGCTCGCGCTGCTGCTGCTCACCTTCACCGGGGTCGGCGCGGTGGTCAGCAGCTCGCTGCACTCCTTCCTGGTGACCCGGCTCGACCAGCAGCTCACCGCCACCGGCGGCCGCTACGCCGCCAGCCTGGAGCACGCCGGCCGGGCCGGCGGTTCGCACCGCGACACCCGCGCCCAGGCGCCGGGCACCTTCGGCGCCCGGCTGCTGCACGGCGCGGTCACCCAGGCCGGCGTGGTGGACGGCGACGCCGACGACGACGCGGTCGCGGCCGGCACCAAGCTGCCGGACACCGACGACCTGGTCCAGCTCACCCCGGCCGAGCAGCAGCGGCTCGCCGCACTGCCGGTCGGCGGCGCGGCCGGCACCGTCCACCTGGCGGCCCTCGGCGACTACCGGGTCCAGGCGGTCGCCGGCGCGGACGGCGACGTGCTGGTCACCGGCCTGCCGATGAGCCAGGTCACCGGGACCGAGCACCAGATGCTGATGCTCGAACTCACCGTCTTCGCGGTGGCCGGCACCGCCGCGGGCCTGGCCGCGGCGCTCTGGGTCGGCTTCTCGCTGCGCCCGCTGAACCGGATCGCCGCCACCGCCGAGCAGGTCGCCGCGCTGCCGCTGGCCGACGGCCACGTGGTGCTCTCCGAACGGGTGCCGGACGACGATCCGGCCACCGAGACCGGCCGGGTCGGTCTCGCGCTCAACCGGATGCTCGGCCACGTGGCCGGCGCGCTCGCCCAGCGGGACACGGTGGAGGACCGCCTGCGCGCCTTCGCCGCCGACGCCGGCCACGAGCTGCGCACCCCGCTGGCCGCCGTCCGCGGCCACGCCGAACTCGCGCTGCGCCACCCGGGACCGGTGGCCGAGCCGGTCCGCCGCTCGCTGGAGCGGATCGAGGCCGAGGCCGGCCGGATGGGCACCATCGTCGAGGACCTGCTGCTGCTCGCCCGGCTCGACGCCGGCCGCCCGCTCGCCGCGGTCGAGGTCGACCTCACCCGGCTCGCCCTGGACGGCACCGCGGACGCCCGCGCCGCCGCGCCGGGGCACCAGTGGCGGCTGGACCTTCCGCAGCAGCCGGTGCTGGTCACCGGCGACGAGGACCGGCTGCGTCAGGTGGTCTCCAACCTGCTCGGCAACGCCCACCGGCACACCCCCGAGGGCAGCACGGTCACGCTGCGGCTGGCCGGACGCACGCTGACCGTCAGTGACGACGGTCCGGGCGTGCCGCGCGAACTGGTCCCGCTGGTGTTCGAGCGCTTCGTCCGCGGCGACCAGTCCCGGACCCGCAGCACCGGCGGCACCGGTCTCGGGCTGGCCATCGTGCACGCCGTGGTCAGCGCCCACGGCGGGCTGGTCACCCTCACCAGCCCGCCCACCGGCGGCACCACGGTCACCGTCACCCTGCCGTAAACCGGACCCCGGACGGCCGGGCGGCGGTCAGCCGTCGGCGGTGGCGAGCAGCGCGGGCAGGCCCGGGGTGTACCAGGGGCGGCCGTCCGGGTCGATGGTCAGCGCCTGGTAGCCGTCGCGCTCGGCCAGCTCCGCCAGCCAGCCGTGTGCCGTGGCAGCACCACCCCGGCTGCCGGCCATCGCGAAGGCGGCGGTGGCGTAGCCGTCGGCGAGCGCCAGGTCGGGCCCGGTGACGGTGACCTGGGCCAGGCCGGTGGCCGGGCGGCCGGTGTGCGGATCGTAGACGTGGGCACCGCGCTCGGCGGTGCCCGAGGTGGCCACCGCCCCGTCGCCGACCCGCAGCACGGCCAGCACGGTGCCGGGTCGGTGCGGGTCGGTGATCCCGACCCGCCAGGGCGTCGGGTCCGAGCCGGCGTGCAGCCGTACGTCACCACCGGCGTTGAGCAGATGCCGGTCCAGCCCGTGCGCGCGGGCGAGGGCGGCGGCGCGCTCGGCGGCCCAGCCCTTCACCGCGCCGCACGGGTCGAAGTGCGGCGGGTCGCCGACCGCCCAGGCGTCGAACGCGCCGGCGCTCTCCCGCTTCAGCCGCGCGCAGAGCGCGAGCAGCTCGTCGATCTCGGGCCCGTCGGGGTGCTCGGCCAGGGCGGCCAACGGCAGCCGTCCGTCGCGGATGCGGCTGATCGGGCTGTCGGGACGGAACGGCGAGAAGACCTCGTCGATGTGGCGCAGGTGCCCGAACGCGGCTGCGGCCGCCGTCTCGAAGCGGTCCGGATCGGTGTCGGCCGGGGCCGCGAGCGAGATGACGGTGCCCATGACGTGGTCGGTTGCGGTGCGCACGTCCACGAGCTTGCCGCATCGGGGCTCCCCGGTGCCAACCCGGTCACGGCCGTCCACGGTCGCGCGGGCTGCTCCGAGCATGAGGCCCTCCCTGCGAGGCGGAGTCGGCGTCCTGATCCGCGCCGTGCGCCGGCAGAGACAAGCATGCCGACCGCCCGCTTGACTGCCCATGGCCAAGTTCCTCTGAAAATCTTCTGAATACCCTCTGAGACTTCTCGCCGATCACCCGGCGGCTCCCGTCCCCCGGTCTCCGGTCGAACGGCCACGGGCCGGGGCGGCGCCGGAGCGCGACCCGCTGGTCAAGTGCCTGGCCCCGCCCGCCGCGGTGCCACAGCAACTGCCGGAGCAGGACGGGCCCCGCCCCGGACCGACACGACCGATCGATCGGTCGGTGACGAGAATCCCCGTCCGCTCCGTTGACCGACTCGCGCCAACTCTGCTTTGCTTCACCGCAGCGAACGGCGCACCACCTGAGATACCGCCAAACTCCGTGCGACTTCACACAGTTGGTTCCACCCCCACCGGAGCCGGACGAGAAGCCCGGCGCGGATCAGCACGCCGTGTACCAGTGCCTCCCGTGTACCAGTGCATCCCGACTGCCGTGCCCCGTGCCCGTGCAGTCACCGCGTGAACCTCCGCCCCCGCTCTCCCCCGCCTCCGCTCTCCCCTCCCCGCCTTCGCTCCCGTGGCGTGGCTCCTTGGGCAGTCGGCTCGACTCGGCTCGGCACGGCTCGCCGAGTCATCGCCATGCCCGTGCGCCCCGCCGGCTCATCCGTGCAGTAGATCCGACCGCCCACGCCCATCGGCGCATCAGGCGGTCGAACAGCAGAGAGGAAACGCTCAGACATGGGCATCCCCCACATGCGTGGCGCAGCTCGCATCGCCCTGACGGGCATCGCGTCGCTGTCCCTCGCAACCGGCGCCATGCTGGCCACCGCCGCACCCCAGGCGATCGCCGCCACACCGGCCGCCACCGCCGGCCAGTCGGCCGCCAACCCTTACAACCCCTCGACCGGTCACTCGTACCGGCACGGCGTGATTCCGACCATCCAGCAGAACAACAAGATGAAGGCCTGGACGGCGGCACACCCCACGCCGAACGTCGCGACCGGGCAGGAGACGCTCTCCTACGGCGGCGGCATCGACGGCACCGGCGTCAACAGCGGCCACGCCAAGGTCTACCTGGTCTTCTACGGCAGCCAGTGGGGCTCCCAGAGCACCGACAGCAACGGCAACGCGAAGTTCTCGGGCGACGCCGACGGCGCGGCAGGTGCCGCGCAGCAGATGTTCAAGGGCATCGGCACCAACAACGAGCTCTGGTCGGCCGACCTGACCCAGTGGTGCGACGGCCCCAACGTGACTGCCGGCGCGACGAGTTGCCCGTCGAACGCGAACTTCGTGCCGTACCAGGCCGGCGGTGTGCTGTCCGGCGTCTGGGAAGACACCTCGGCCGCCTCGCCGAGCGCGGCGACCGGCCACCAGCTGGGCCAGGAGGCGATCAACGCCGCGGCCCACTTCGGCAACACCACCGCGGCGTCCAACCGCAACAGCTACTACGTGATCATGTCGCCGACCGGGACCAACCCGGACAACTACCAGGGCCAGTACTGCGCCTGGCACGACTACAACGGTGACAGCTCGCTGACCGGCGGCCCGGTCACCTCGCCGTACGGCGACATCGCGTTCAGCAACCAGCCGTACAACATGGACTCGGGCTCGGGCTGCGGCGTCGGCTTCATCAACTCGCCCGGAACCCTTGACGGTTGGACCATCACGCTCGGCCACGAGTGGCACGAGATGATGTCCGACATGAACCCGGCCGGCGGCTGGACCAACCAGGTCAGCGGCAGCTCGTTCAACGGCCAGGAGAACTCCGACGAGTGCGCGTGGCTGGCCCCCGGCACCACCGGCGGCGGCGGCAACGTCAGCTTCGGCAGCTTCGGCACCTACGCCGAGCAGGCCAGCTGGTCGAACGACACCAACGCCTGTGCCCTCTCGCACCCGATCGTCGGCGGCGGCTCCGGCCAGAACACCGTCACGGTGACCAACCCGGGCGCCCAGAGCGGCACCGTCGGCACCGCGGCCAGCCTGCAGATCAGCGGCACCGACTCGGGCTCCGGCCAGACCCTGACCTACTCGGCCACCGGCCTGCCGGCCGGCCTGTCGATCAGCTCCTCGGGCCTGATCTCCGGCACCCCGACCACCGCGGGCAGCTACACGGTGAACGTGACGGCCAAGGACGGCACCGGCTCCACCGGTAGCGCCTCCTTCGGCTGGACCATCGCCGGCTCCGGCGGCGGTGGCTGCACCGGCAGCGGCCAGCTGCTCGGCAACCCCGGCTTCGAGAGCGGTAGCGCCTCCCCGTGGACCGCCACCGCCGGCGTCATCAACAACGACACCATCAGCGAGCCCGCCCACTCCGGCAGCTGGGACGCCTGGCTGGACGGCTATGGCGCTGCCCACACCGACAGCATCACGCAGACGGTGACCATCCCGGCCGGCTGCTCCGCGACCTTCAGCTTCTGGCTGCACATCGACACCGCGAAGACCGGCACCACCGCGGCCGACAAGCTCACCGTCTCGGCCAACGGCACCACGCTGGCCACCTACAGCAACCTGAACGCCAACAGCGGCTACGTGCAGAAGACCTTCAACCTCTCCTCGTACGCCGGCAAGAGCGTCACGCTGAAGTTCAACGGCGTGGAGAACTCCTCCTCCGCCCAGACCAGCTTCGTGATCGACGACACCGCGCTCAACGCCTCCTGATCTCCGGATCTCCTGATCTCCTGATCTCCTGATCGGATGACGCTCTGACGCCCTGAAAGCTGCGGGGGCGGGCCCATCGGGCCCGCCCCCGCAGCCGTCGACCGGCGCCGCCGTGGGTCAGACGGTGACGCGCTCGGGCTCGCCGGCCTCGATGACGGCGGGCTCAGCGGCAGCCTCAGCGGCACGCTCGTCAGCGGGGACGTTCTCCCGGGGAGTCGGGAGCACGGCCATGATCGCGGCGGAGATCACGATGGTCGCCGCCCAGGCCAGGCCGTACTTGCCGATCGGGGTGCCGGAGAACGGCCCGGCGAACCATTCGCACTTGGTGAACGCGAGGCCGATCAGCAGCGCGAGCACCCAGGACACCATCGCCTGCCAGCAGAACCCGCCCACGTACCAGTAGCGGCTGGTCCGGCCAGTGTCCATCAGCGCGGCGGCGTCGTAGCGCACCGCGCGCGAGCGGCGGCGGAACATGTCCACCGCGTAGACGCCGATCCAAGCCGAGAAGGAGACGGCGAGCAGGATCAGGAAGGTGATGAAGGAGCCCAGGAAGCTCTTCGCGACCAGCATCAGCATCAGGCCGCCGACCAGCGAGATCACGGCGTTGATGCTGACGGCCATCGCACGCGGCAGCTTGACGCCCATGGTCTGGGCGGTGAAACCGGCCGAGTACATCGAGAGGCTGTTGATCAGCAGCATGCCGACGATCGCGGTCAGCAGGTACGGCACGGCCAGCCAGGTCGGCAGCAGGTCGCCGAGGAAGGAGACCGGGTCCGAGGCCTGCGCCAGACCGGGCGAGGCCACCGCCATCACGGCGCCCATCAGCACCATCGGCACCACGACCAGACCGGCGCCGGAGACCGTCACGCCGACGATCTTCTTGCCGGAGACGGCGTGCGGCAGGTAGCGCGCGAAGTCCGGGCCGGTGGGGACCCAGCTGATGCCACCGGCGGCGATGGTGCCGATGCCGGCGATCATCATCGCGGTGGTGCCGGCGGGCTTGGAGAAGACCTCGCTCCAGTGGATGTGCGCGATCAGGTAGCCCAGCACCAGGACGCTGAAGACGCCGAAGAGGTACGTCGACCACTTGTTGCAGACGTTCAGCGCCTTCCGGCCCATGCCGGAGACCAGGAACGTGCAGGCGACGAAGACGAAGAGCGTCACGACGATCAGCACCGTGTTGCTCTTGACCCCGAAGAGCAGGTCGAGCACGGTCAGCACCGCGTACGCGCCGGTGACGGCGTTGATCGTCTCCCAGCCGAACCGGGCGACCCAGAGGATCGCGCCGGGGAAGAGGTTGCCGCGCACACCGAAGGTGGCCCGGGACAGCGTCGCCCCCGGCGCTCCGCCCCACTTGCCGGAGACCGACAGCACGCCGACCAGGCCGAACGAGACGGCCGCGGCGCAGGCCGCGACGATCAGCACCTGCCAGAAGTTCAGCTGGTTGAGCACCACCAGGGCCGCACCCATGGTGAGCAGCAGGACGCTGATGTTCGCCGCGACCCAGGTCGGGAAGAGCTCGCGCACTCTGCCCCGGCGCTCATGGTCCGGGACGGGTTCGATACCGCGGGTCTCTATCGCGCCGTCGGTGTCGGCGGTGGACAGCTTGTCCATGAGGGTGGCTCCGTGCGTGTGAAGCGGGAGATAATTCGGACATGTGGAACATATGCGGAACTCTTCGCGCGTAGCACGCGAGTTAAGCCATCGTACTTTGTTCCAGATGTGACCTGATTGATGTCTTTACTCCCCCGGGGTACCGAAAGATCCGGTTGGCGGCGCGGATCCGGCGGCCCCGGAGGTCTGGACATGGCCACTCTGTCCTGCTGTGACTGTCATCACAGTCACAGCCGCGCGTCACACCTGGTAGCGGTCGGGCGCGAAGAGTGCGAGGTTCTCGCCGATCCAGCGGGACGTCGCGGTGAGGCCCTCCTCCAGCGTGACCCGGGGGCGCCAGCCGGTGAGCTCGCGGGCCTTGGTGTTGTCCGAGAGCAGGCGCTCCACCTCACTGCCGCCGGGGCGCAGCCGGTCGGGGTCGACCACGATCTCGGCCTCCTTGCCGGAGGCGGCGATCAGCGAGCGGGCCAGGTCACCGATGGAGATCTCGGTGCCGGTGCCGAGGTTGAGCACCTCGCCGAGCGCGCGGTCGGCGGTGGCGGCGGCCAGGAAGCCCGCGGCGGTGTCGGTGGCGTAGGTGAAGTCCCGGGTCGGGGTGAGCGTACCGAGCCTGATCTCCCGCGAACCGGAGTGGAGTTGGGCCAGGATCGCGGGGATGACGGCGCGCGCGGACTGCCGCGGGCCGTACGTGTTGAACGGCCGCACCACGGTCACCGGCAGCTCGAAGGAGTGCCAGTACGAGAGCGCCGTCATGTCGGCGCCGATCTTGGAGGCGGAGTACGGCGACTGCGGCTGGAGCGGGTGCCGCTCGCTGATCGGCACGGTGATCGCGGTGCCGTAGACCTCGCTGGTGGAGGTGTGCACGAGGCGGGCGCCGTGCCGCAGGCAGGCGGCGGCGACGTTCTGGGTGCCGACCACGTTGGTCTGCACGTACGCCTCGGGCGACTGGTAGCTGTACGGGATGCCGATCAGCGCGGCCAGGTGGAAGACGGTGTCGCAGCCGGCCACCGCGTCCAGCACCCGGCCGGCGTCCCGGACGTCGCCGGCGAGCATCTCCACCTCGCCGGTGGCCAGGTAGCGGGCGAGGTAACCGCGCTCGGCGTACGGCTTGTAGTGCACCAGGGCCCGCACCCGGGCGCCGCGCTGCACCAGCTGGTCGACCAGGGTGCTGCCGATGAAGCCCTCGGCGCCGGTGACGAGGACGCGCTTGCCGTTCCAGTCGTTCATGTTGAAGCTCCCTTGCGGTGTGGGTTGGGGTGTCAGTTGCAGTAAGAGGGGACGTAGGCGCTGGGCTGGGGGCCGACCGGGGCGCTGCGCCCGATGGCGCGCAGCACCTTGGCGGCGAGCAGGTCCGCCGCCCGGGCATGGTTGCCGGGGTCGGCGGCGCGGCCCATCGCGGCCAGCCGGGCCGGGTCGGCCAGCAGGGGTTCGGCGATGGCGGCGAGCCGCTCGGCGGTGCACTCGCCGTCGGCCAGCAGGACGCCCGCGCCCGCGTCGGAGAGCACTCGGGCGTTGTGCGTCTGGTGGTCGTGCGGCGCATGCGGGTACGGGACCAGGACGGCCGGCAGGCCGACGCTCGCCAGCTCCGCGACGGTCGCCGAGCCCGCCCGGCAGACCACCAGGTCGCTGGCGGCGTAGGCGAGGTCCATCCGGTCCAGGTAGGGCACGGCCTGGGCGATCGGCGAGGCCCCCAGCCGGGCCCGGACCTCGTCCAGCGCGGCGGGCCCGGTCTTGATCAGCAGCCGGACGTCCGGGCGGCCGTGCCAGCGCGCGGCCAGGCCGAGCGCCGCCTCGGTGAGCCGGGCCGCCCCCAGACTGCCGCCGTTGAACAGCACCAGCCGCACCCCCGGCGGCACCCCGAACCAGGCCCGCGCCTCGTCCCGCAGCGCGGCCCGGTCGAGCCCGGCGACCGCGCCGACCAACGGCATGCCGACCGTCTCGGCCACCGTGCCGGCCGGCAGGTGCGCCCTGGTCCGGTCGAAGGCGAGCGCGACGTGCGGCGTGAGCCGGGCCGCGAACCGGTTCGCCCGGCCCGGCACGGCGTTCGACTCGTGCACCACGCTGGGCAGCCCCGCCAGCCGGGCGCCGACGATCACCGGCGCGCTCGGGTAGCCGCCCATCCCCACCGCGATCTGCGCCCGCTGCTCTCGCAGGATCTCCCGGCACTGCGCGCCGGACTTCAGCAGCGCCGCGGGCAGCAGGTAGCGCTTGAGGCCGAGCGAGGCGTCGAACGGGATCATGTCCACCGTGTGCAGCCGGTAGCCGGCGGCTGGGATCAGCCGGCCCTCCAGGCCGCGCTCGGTCCCCACGAAGGAGATCTCCGCCGCCGGATCGACCCGGCGCAGCGCCTCGGCGAGCGCGAGCCCTGGGTAGATGTGACCGCCGGTACCGCCGGCGCCGATGACCACGGACAACTGTGATGTCTGCATGCCCCGACGATCACGAGCCGGGATAAGAGAGTTCTAATAGCCGCGTTTGAGAAGCTTGTCCGCATGAACAGCGTGCCCGAGAGCGGTAGGACGCCCAAGGTCCTGGTGGTGGACGACGACCCCGAGGTGCGGGCGGCCGTCGAGGACGGCCTCGCGGTCGCGGGGTACGCCGTCCGGGGTGTGGGTGACGGCCTGGCCGCGCTGAGCGAGCTGGCGGCCTGGCAGGCGGACGCGCTGGTGCTCGACCTGATGATGCCGGTGCTCGACGGTCTGGCGGTCTGCCGCCGGCTGCGGGCGCTCGGCGACCGCACGCCGATCCTGGTGCTCACCGCCCGGGACTCGGTCAGCGACCGGGTGGACGGGCTGGACGCCGGCGCTGACGACTACCTGGTGAAACCGTTCGCGCTGGACGAGCTGACCGCCCGGCTGCGCGCCCTGCTGCGCCGGTCCGCGGCCGCGGCGCCCGACCAGGGCTACCTGCTGGGTGACCTCACGGTCGATCCGGTCAGCCGCACCGGCAGCCGGGCGGGCCGGGCCCTGGAGTTCTCCCGGACCGAGTTCGCCCTGCTCGAAGTGCTGCTGCAGAACCCGGGGCAGGTCCTGCCGCGCGAACTGATCATGGAGCGGGTCTGGGGCACCGACTTCGGGCCGGACTCCAACTCGCTGGCCGTCTACATCGGCTACCTGCGCCGCAAGCTGGAGGCGGCCGGCGAGCCCCGGCTGGTGCACACCGTGCACGGCATCGGCTACCGGCTCGGCGCCGCGTGAGCGCCGCATGGGTGGCGGCCGCATGAGCGCCGAGCCGCGCTCCCGGCACGCCCGCTGGCGCCGCCGCAGGCCGCTGCGCACCCGGCTGGCGCTGGCCACCTCGAGCGCGGTCGCGCTGGTCGGCCTCGGCGTCGCCGGGGCCGGATTCACCATCATGCGCTACGAGTTGGAGCACCAGCTCGACCTCCAGCTGACCCAGCACGCGACGCTGGTCCAGCAGCAGAACCGGACCGCCGGCCCCCAGGTGCTGTTCGGCGAGTGCGGCTACCTGGCCGCGCCCGCCTGCACCCAGATCGTGCCCGCCGACCCCGCGAAGGATCCGGCCAGGCCGTACCTGCTCCCGGTCACCGCCGGCACCCGGGAGGTCGCGGCCGGGCGCCACGACGGCTACTACAGCGCCGTCACCGTGGACGGGCACCCGGCCGAGATGCTCACCACCCCGTTCGGCAACGGCTCCGGGCAGGCCCTCCAGGTCGCGCTGCGCTCGGACGCCGTCCAGCAAGGGGTGCGGCAGGCAGGCGAGTTGATGGCCCTGGTGGCCGGCGCGGGGGTGCTGCTGGCCGGTGTGCTCGGCTCCGCGGTCGCGCGGACCGGCCTGGCGCCGGTCGCCCGGCTGACGGCCACCGCCGAGCGGATCGCGGCCACCCGGGACGCCACCGTGCGGATCGACCTGCCGGCCGGCACCGACGGCGCGGACGGCGAGGGCGGCCCCGAAGCGGACGAAGTGACCCGGCTGGCAGGGGCGTTCAACGCGATGCTGGCCGAGCTGGAACAGTCGGTGACCGCCCGGCGGCGGCTGGTCGCGGACGCCTCGCACGAACTGCGCACCCCGCTCACCGCGCTGCGCACCAATGCCGAACTGCTCGCCAAGGCAGACCGGTTGACGCCCGAGCAGCGGGCCCGCGCGACCGCCGGTCTGCAGCGGCAGCTGCGCGAGGTGACCGGGCTGGTGAACGACCTGATCGAACTCGCCCGGGACGAGGAGCCGCAGGCGCTCGTCGAACTGGTGCGGCTGGAGCCGCTGGTGGCGCACTGCGTGGAGAGCGCGCGGGCGCACTGGCCCGCCGTCGCCGTCGAGTACTCGCACCAGGGCGACCCGACGCTGCCCGGCGTGCCCGCGCGGCTGGCCCGGCTGGTCGGCAACCTGCTGGACAACGCCGCCAAGTTCAGCCCGCCGGGCGGGCCGGTCGAGGTGGTGCTGACCGACCGGCAGCTCACCGTGCGCGACCACGGCCCGGGGATCACCCCGGAGGACCTGCCGTACGTCTTCGACCGCTTCTACCGAGCGTCCGCCGCGCGGGCCCTGCCAGGCTCCGGCCTCGGCCTCGCCATGGCCCGCCAGATCGCCCAGGCCCACGGCGCCGCCCTCGCCGCCGAGGCCGCCCCCGGCGGCGGCGCGCTCTTCCGCCTGACGCTGCCGCCGGGCTGACGGCCGTGGGCCGCCGCCGGGAGAGGCAGCGGCCCACGGGCGGGAGAAGCCGGGCGGACGCGGTCGGCAGCGGTCAGACGCGGTCGGCGGCGATCAGCAGGTACTGGAACGACCCGTCCTTGTACGAGGAGAGGAACGCCTCCTCGATGCCGGTGACCAGCGAGGAGGTCGCCCGCAGCTCCCAGTACGGCAGCGTGGCCGGGGTGAGGTCGATGACGGCCTGCGGGACGAGGCGGTTGTCAGCCATCGCGCGCAGGTACTCCCGGCGGGAGTGGATGTTGCACTCGAAATGGGCGTTGATCTGCGAGACCCACTTCGAGGGCTGCCCGTAGACCGGGTTCCAGCAGCCGGTGATGGTCACGTAGCGGCCGCCGACCCGCAGCACCCGGGAGTGCTCGGCGAACAGGTCCTGCAGGTCCACGTACATGCTGGACTCGTTGTTCCACGAGCCGGCCGCCGTGCCGGTCTCGAACGGCATGTCGAGCATGTTGCCGACCTGGGAGCGGACGTACCCGTCGATGCCGAGCTCGCGGACCCGCTGGTTGGCGAAGTCGGCCTGCTTGGCCGAGAGGGTGAGGCCCTCGACCCGGCAGCCGAAGCGCTGGTGCGCCATGACCATCGAGCCGCCCCGGCCGCAGCCGGCGTCCACCAGCGTGCCGTCGCTCGGGATCCGGCCCAGGTGGTCGAGCAGCACGTCGGCCTGCGCGGACTCCAGCCGGTGCAGCTCGGCGATCACCTTCTTCTCGCGCTCGATGTCGTCGGGCGCGCCGAGCGCGGCGACGTCCACGTCCCCGATGCCGTAGTGGTGGTGGTAGAGACCGTCGACGTCGCCGAGCCGCAGGTTGACGGGGCGCGCCTCCTGGTCCCAATAGCGGGCGATGTCGTCCTGGTAGGGCGTGGCCGGGCCGGGGATTGCGGCCGTGGTGCCGGTGCCGGGTGCGAGGTCCATCGTGGTCACTTCGGTCAGCTCCTTGGTTACCAGAAATCAGGCAGGCTGTAGCGATAGGTGTTGGTGCAGTGCCAGTGGTGGTTTCCGTCGACCCAGGCGGCCACGCCGCGTAGGAAGCGGAGCACCGCCGGGTCGGGGCAGGTGGCGGCCAGCGTCGCTGCGGCGGCCTCGAAGGCGTGCATCAGCTCGTTGTGCACCTCCACCGCCTTGAGGTAGCCCTCGCGGTCGGTGCGGCCTTCGTTGTCCGCGATCACCACCGGCAGGTTCAGGTGCTTGCCGCGGGCGGCGAGTTCCTTGGTGTACGAGTACAGGTCGTTGACGATCGTGGTGGCGTTCGACGCGAGCGAGATGACGCGCTGCATGGCGGGCAGGGCGTGCAGCTCCGCGGGGAGTTCGTAGCCGCCGACGGTGTCGGTGATGGTCGGGCAGGGGCGGAAGTTGTTGAACTGGCGCATCGCCAGGTACTCCCACGTCTGCGGGCTGTAGTCGGTCTCGGCCCAGGCCGCCTCGGCGAGGTACCCCAGGTGCAGGCGCGCCATGTCGTGGCGGAACCGGTCGGACTGGGACGGCGTGGCGGCCTGGACGAAGTAGTCCATGGCGGACCGGTAGGCGCGCCGCGGGGCGTCCGACTGCAGCGACTCCTCCCAGGCCGGCCGGTACTCCTCGGTGGTGTGCAGCGGGTCGAGCGCGGTGTGCGCGAGCAGCAGCCGCCCGCCGAGGCCGACCGGCGAGCCGCCGTGGTCCTCGCAGTAGACGTCGTCAACCACGTTCTCGGCCACCATCAGCCGGGTGGCGAGCATCAGGTGGTCGACGGTGGGGGCGTCCGGGTGGCAGCCGACCATGTAACGACCAACCGAGAACCCATCGAACTGGTCCTCCCACTCCGGCGGATACAGCTCGACCTCGTCCAGCGCCCAGGCCTTGATCCGCCGGCTCAGCTCGGCCACCCGCTCGGGGTCGGGCTCGGCGATCGGGTGGTAGTAGAGGCCCGGGACCGGCTGCCCCGCGATGGGCGCACCGTCCAGCACGGGCGGTGCCGCGCCCTCGGCCACGGCCGCGCCGTCCGGCAACTCGGACCACCGGAGCGGGTCCAGGCTCGCCGTGCCGATACCGCTGGGGCCGCGCAGAATCCGCTCCAGGGCGCTGGAATTCACGACCGCACCACCGCGGGCTCGCCGCGTGACCGTCGTTTACCGAAGAATCCCGTACCGGGCATTGACGACTCCTTAGGTCCAGAGCTGCCGACTCTTCCAGATAACTGGTCCGCGGACGGGGACAACAATCGTTATCCACCCAGCGCATAGGCGCGCGCCGGTGGCGCGCGCCGGTCCGACAATCCCCCCAGTTCCTCGGTTTTTCCTCACAATTCGCACGCCGTGACGGCGCAGTCAAACGCCCTTTCGCAGCCGATGTCGCTTGTCGCACAAATACCTCTGACGGCGCATTGTTTTCGAACGGGCGGGGCTCCGCAGGGCTGGCGCCAGGTCGGGCCGAAGCGGTGCGGCGCCGGGTTTCGTTGCCTCCGATTCATGTGCCGTACAGCCAAGTTGTCCAGACAAGTTCCCTGCCCCTGGCCCACCTTTCTCGGTAGTCCTGGCCCACGAGTGCCGCGCGCCGCCAGCGCCCGCGCGGCCCGAAGAAAGGTCCTCGCATGTCCCCGATCTCCCGCCGGGCACTGCTCGGCTCGGCCGTCGCCCTCGGTACCGGCAGTGCGCTCGGCGTGCTCCCGGGTTCGGTCCGCCGAGCGATGGCCGCGAGCACCGGGGGCGGTTCGCTCTCCTCGGTCAAGCACGTTGTGATCCTCATGCAGGAGAACCGCTCCTTCGACCACTACTACGGCACCCTGTCGGGCGTCCGCGGCTACGGCGACACCTCGCTGCTGCGCTTCCCGAAGGGCTCCAACGTCTGGAACCAGAACACCAAGGGCTCGGCCGGCGGCGGCAGCGTCCTGCTGCCCTGGCACCTGAACACCGCGCTGACCGACGCCCAGCAGGTCGAGGACCTCGACCACTCGTGGAGCGGCACCCACGGCGCCTGGAACGGCGGCCTGAACAACAACTGGATCCCGGAGAAGACCGGGTACACGATGGGCTACTACAACCGCAACGACCTGCCGTTCCACTACGCGCTGGCCGACGCGTTCACCATCTGCGACCAGTACTTCTGCTCCGTCCAGGGCCCGACCAACCCGAACCGGCTCTACCAGTGGACCGGCATGATCGACCCGAACGGCACCGCCGGCGGCCCGGTCACCGACAACAGCGAGGCCGGCTACTCCTGGACCACCTACCCCGAGATGCTGCAGGACGCGGGCGTCTCCTGGCGGGTCTACCAGGAGGCGGACAACTTCGACGACAATCCCTTGGCCTGGTTCACCCAGTTCAAGAACGCCTCGGCCGGCGACCCGCTGTACACCCGCGGCATGGCCCGGGTCGCCGACATCGCCGGTGCGATCACCTCGGACATCGCGGCCGGCACCTTCCCGACCGTCTCCTGGGTGGTCGCCCCGACCGCGCAGTGCGAGCACCCGGCCAACCGCCCGGCCGACGGCGCGAACTTCGTCAGCGGCGTGCTGGCGGCCATCGCGAGCGACCAGGCCACCTGGGACTCGACCGTGGTCTTCTACAACTTCGACGAGAACGACGGCTTCTTCGACCACGTCGCACCGCCCACCGCGCCGTCCGGCACCGCCGACGAGTTCGTCAGCGGCCTGCCGATCGGCATGGGCCCGCGGGTGCCGATGACCGTCATCTCGCCCTGGTCCACCGGCGGCCGGGTCTGCTCGCAGACCTTCGACCACACCTCGCCGCTGCGCTTCGCCGAGCTGGTCACGGGCGTGCAGTGCAGCAACATCTCCGGCTGGCGCCGGGCCGTCAGCGGCGACCTGACCAGCGCGTTCAACTTCGGCGTCAGCCCGGTCGCGTTCCCGACCAACCTGCCGAACACCGCCGCGCTGGTCGCCGCCGCGAACAAGGAGGAGTCGCTGCCCGCGCCGAAGATCCCCAGCGCGGGCGCGCTGCCCGCCCAGGAGTCCGGCGACCGCGGCGCACAGTCGCTCGGCTACGTCTTCGACACCACCTCCTGGACCGACACCTCCACCGGCCGGATCTGGTTCAAGACCGTGTCGGCGGGCACCCTCGCCGGTGCGTTCACGGCCTACACGGTCAACGACCGCACCTACGCCGCCTGGCCGTACACCTGCGCGGCCGGCGGCTCGATCTCCGACTACTTCTCCGCCAAGACGTACGGCGGCGGCGCCTACGACATCGACCTGCACGGCCCCGACGGCTACCTGCGCGGTTTCCAGGGCAACGTGCTCACCTGGTCCAGCAGCACCAAGGCGCACCCCGAGGCCGCCGTGGTGGACGCGAAGGACGGCGCCACGCTGACCCTGACGCTGAGCAACGCGGGCTCGGTCGCCGCGGTCTTCACCATCAACCCCAACGCGGCCTACCTCGCCACCGGCGGCTCGGCCACCCAGCTGACCGTCGCCGCGGGCGGCACCGCGACCGCCACCCTGCACGCCACCGGCGCGGGCCGCTACGACTTCACGGTCACCGCCAACAGCGGCGACGGCTTCGCCCGCCGTTTCGCCGGCCGTCTGTACGCCCAGTAGTCCTGGTCATCGCGGTAGTTCGACCGCTACCTCCCACCACCCGCAGGCCTGATCGGAGTTCAGCTCCGGCGGGCCTGCGGCTCGTTGACCAGCGCTTGGTGCGAACTACCCGGCACGGGAAGCCCGGTGCGGGCAACCAGGTGCGGGCCGCCCGCGGCGGAACCGCTCGCCGCCGTTCGGCGCACTGGGGCGGATTCACCGGCCGGTGTAGGTTTTCCGGCGCTGACGAATGCGATCCTCGCTGCTCTGACGGGCCGTCGGCCTGCGGCGAGGATCTGCCCGAGGGGGGAATATGAGCAGCTTCAACCAAACGACCGAGCTGCCCCGGCCGGTGATGGTCGAGGACGAGCGGATCGGCCTGAACGGTGCCATCGCGGCCGCACTGACCCGGTGGGTCGGCTCGATGCGCGCGCTGTACACGGCACTCGTCCTGGTCGGCGGCTGGATGGCGCTGGCGACCTGGGGGCCGCTGCACCGGGACGATCCCTATCCGTTTCCGTTCCTGCTCTTCCTCGACAACGTGGTGCAGCTGATCCTCTGCCTGGTGATCCTGGTCGGCCAGCGGGTGCTCGGCGCGGCCGCCGACAGCAGGGCGGTGCAGACCTACGAGAACGCGGAGGCGATCTTCGCGCAGGTGGCCGACCTGCAGGCGCACCTCGACCGGCAGGACCGGGCGCTCAGCCGCGGGGTCAGCCTGCTGGAATCGAGCCCGCATCCGTGGATCGAGCGGCACCGGGTGCAGCCGCCACCGCAGGCCTTCGACCAGGCGGTGACCCTGAACGGCCGGATCGCGGCCTGGCTGACCCAGCGGCTGGGCAACGTCTGGGCGTTCTACCTCGCCGCCGCGACGCAGGTGATCTGGATCGCCCTGTCACAGCTGGGCGTTCAGCGCTTCGACCCGTACCCGTTCGCCTTCATGTCGTTCCTGTCGACGCTGGCCCAGCTCATCTTCATGATCGTGATCATGGTCGGTCAGGACGTGCTGAGCCGGGCCGGCGACCGCCGCTCCGAACAGACGTACCTGGACGCCGAGGCGATCCTGCACGAGTGCCGGCGGATGAAGGCCCGGCTCACGGCCCAGGACCGGGTGATCGACAGCCTCACCGGCTACACCACCGCCCAGGTCACCGAGCACCTGGCGCGGGCCATCCACGACACCTACGCCGGCGACCTCGGCGAACCGGGCGCGCAGATCCCGTACGACAGCACTGCGAACGACAGCACTGCGAACGACAACGCGCCGGCCGTTCCCTGGGACGAACTGCCCGAGGAGGCCAAGGAGTCCAACCGCGTCCAGGCGCGCCAGATCGGCGAGCAACTGGCCGTGATCGGCTGCCTCATGGTGCCGACCTTCAACGCCGCCCTCGACTTCGCCTTCGAGGACGACGAGGTGCAGCTGCTGGCCCGGCTGGAGTACGAGTGCGGGGCGGCCTCGCAGCCGTCCGGTCCGGTGCCCTGGGAGCAGCTCGCCGACGGGACCCGGGCGAGGTACCTGGCGGCCGTCCGGCGGATCCCGGGCATGCTGGCCGGCGCGGGGTTCCAGGTGCTGCGGGACACCCGGGGAGCCCAGGACGGCCCCAGGGAGGCGGACTTCAGCACCGACGAGTGGGACACCCTGCAGCGGGCCCTGATGGCCGCGGGCGTCCTGGTGGCGCTCGCGGAGGGCGTCATCGACGCCGAGGAGATCTTCGCGCTGATCAAGAAGCTGCGGGAGACCAGCATCGCGCATCCGCAGCGGTTTATCCGCGAGCTGACGGCGGCATCCACCTTCAACACGGGCGTTCCGGCCGACGTCCGGTACGCCGACTACCAGGGCCCGGCACTGGAGGTGATCCGCTCGGCCACCGTGATAGTCGCCCGCAAGGCGCCGGAGCAACTCGCCGACTTCCGCCAGCTGTTGGACGAGATCGCCGCCACCGTCGCGGACGCGAACCTGGAGGGCGGCTTCTTCGGCCTGGGCGCCCAGCGCCGCTACGGCAACGAGGCCACCGCCATGACGGCCGTCCGCAGGGCGACGGCACTGGACGGGACGGAGCCGCCCGAGCAATGACCGGGACAGCGGTGAGCGGGCCAGCAGTGAGCGCGCCAGCAGTGAGCGGGCCAGCAGTGAGCAGGGGGTGTCCGTGACGGCGTCCCTGCTCGTGACCGCCGTGCTCGCCTTCCTCGGCACCACCATCGACGACCTCGTCATCCTGACCGCGCTCTTCATGGCCCGCCGCACCGGCGGCAGCCCGCGCGCCGCCGCGATCGTCGCCGGCCAGTACGCCGGCTTCGCCGCCGTCCTGGCCCTCGCGCTGCTCGCGGCGGCCGGCCTGCAGGTGCTGCCCGACCGGTGGGTCGGGTTGCTCGGGCTGGTCCCGATCGGCTTCGGCGTGGCCGGGCTGTGGCGCTCGCACGGCGATCCTCAACAGGCACCGGCGGCACCGGCCTTCACCGCGCCGCGGATCGCGCTCGTGGTGTTCGCCGGCGGCGCCGACAACATCAGCGTCTTCACGCCGCTGTTCCGCACCCTGCACCCGGCCGGCGCGCTGCTGGCCACCGCGCTGTTCCTGGCCCTGATCGGCCTGTGGTGCGGCGCCGGAGCGCTGCTGGGAACGCACGGCGCGGTGGTGGCCGCGCTCGGCCGGGCCGGCCACCGGCTGATACCCGTCGTCTTCATCACGGTCGGTGTGCTCATCCTGGTCGCCGGCGGCACGCTCACCGCGCTGGGCCGGGCGCTGTGAGCCGCGCCGCGCTGGACGGTCCGGTCGATGGCCGGTCGGCGGGTGATCGGCGGGTGATCAGCCGGCGACGTGCTGGAGCAGCGGGGGGACCTGGTAGCGGGCCAGGGTGCGCGGGTCGCGCTCCTTGCGGCGGATCAGGTGCAGGTCGCAGAGGTGCTCCAGCAGCTCCTCGGTCTGCTCCACGCTCAGTTGCAGCAGTGCGGCGGACTCCTGGGCGTCGAAGTCCGCCGCCGACAGCGCGCCGAGCCGGGCCACGGCCTGGAGGTCGGCCGGGGGCACCCCCAGGTGGCCGCGGCGCAGCGCGTTGCGCAGGTCCAGGTCGCCGACCGCCAGCTCGTCGAGCCCGCCCGGACCCTCCAGCAGGTCCACGAGTTTGGCCAGCGGCCAGTACGGCCGGGCGGCGAGCCGGGCGCCCGCGATCCGGACCGCCAGCGGCAGGCAGCCGCAGCAGCGGACGATCCGCTCGGCGGCCTCCGGCTCGGCGGCCACCCTCTCCCGGCCGGCGAGCCGGGCGAGCAGTTCCATCGCCTCGCCGGGCAGGAACTCCGCGATCTCCAGCAGCCTGGCCCCGGCCAGCCCGGAGAGCCGGGAGCAGCTGGTGACGACGGTGGTGCACGACCCGGTGGTCGGCAGCAGGCTGCGGATCTGCGCCTCGTCACAGGCGTTGTCCATCAGGATCAGCACCTGTCTGTCGTGCAACCGCTCCCGGTAGAGCCGGAGCCGGTCGGCCTGGAGCCGCGGGACGGCCTCGCTGGGGATCCCGGTGGCGCGCAGCAGTTCGGCCACCGCCTCGCCGGGCCCGTACGGCTGGCCGTCCGGGCCGCGCAGGTCGAGATAGAGCAGCCCGTCGGCGAAGTGCCCGGCGACCGACCGGGCGACGCTGCTGAGCAGCGTGGACTTTCCGCTGCCCGGCGGTCCGGAGACCACCAGCAGCGTCCACTCCGCCGGCGGGGCGGGGGCGGCGGCGCCGGCCGGACCCGGCTGGAGCAGCGAGTGCAGCAGCGTCCACGGCCCTGGCCGGGGCACCAGATCGCCGATGCCGGGCGGCAGTTGGCTGGCGTTGCCGCGTAACCGGATCTCCGGGCGGGCGAGGCCGAGGCCGGGGACCGTCTCGTCCCTGCTGCCGTCCAGCACGATCCGCTGCAGCTGGCGCAACGTGCTGCCCGGACGCAGTCCGAGCTCCTCGGCGAGCAACCGGCGGACGTCGTCGAAGACGGCGAGCGCCTCGACCTGGCGGCCGGTGCGGTAGAGCGCGGTCATCTGCTGGGCCCGCAGCCGCTCGCGGTAGGGGTGTTCGGCGACCAGCGGCTCCAGGTCGGCCAGCGCCTCGGCGTGCCGCCCGAGCCCGAGCCGGACGTCCACGGCGGCCTCGGCCACGGTGAGCCGCCGTTCGGCGAGCCGCAGGCTCTCCTGCTGGATCAGGTCGGAGCGTTCGAGCCCGGCGAACGGCCGCCCCCGCCACAGCGCCAGCGCCTGCCGGAAGAGCAGGTCGGCCTGCTCCAGCCGGCCCTGCCGGACGGCGGTGCCGGCCGCGCCCGCGAGGGTTTCGAAACGGTCGAGGTCGACCTCCTCGGGGGCCGTGGTGAGCAGATAGCCGCCGGGGCGGCTGAGGATCCGGGGGCCGCTCTCGGTGTGCCGCAACGCCCGGCGCAGGTGGTGGACGTTGACCTGGAGGTTCTTGACGGCGGTGCGTGGCGGGTCGCCCCACCACAGGGCCTGGGTCAGCCGCCCGGTCGACACCACGGTGTTGGCCCGGCAGAGCAGCGTGGCGAGCAGGAATCCGAGCTTTCCTGATCCGAGCGGAACGGGTTCTCCGCCGGCCTGCACTTCCAGTGGTCCCAGAACGCTGAACTCCACGTCCCACTCCCCGGATTGGGAATTCCGCCGGGCCAGAGACCCCGGCCCGGCACCAACTGACCTGTAATGCTGAGCCTTTGGGTTATCGCCGTCAACAGCGCCGACCGGCCTATTCGGGGCGTGCGGCCGGCGCCCCTTTCTCACCCGTCCACGGTCAACGAATCGGTGAGTGCACGCAGCAATCTCCGCCCGGCGGCCCGCCGTTCCTCGGGCAGGGCGGTGAACGCCTCGGCCAGCATGACCACTTCGGCGAGCTCGGCCGCGCCCTCGCCGCGCAGGGCCCGGCGGGCCCGCCTGGTGTGCTGCACCAGGACCAGGGCGTGGGTCGCCTGGGCGGCGAACAACCCGAGCCAGTCCAGGTCACGCAGCGAATCCCGGTGGTCGCCGCCGCGCTCCTCGCGGTCCAGCACCTCCAGCACGCCGAGCACCCGGTCGCCGTCGAGCAGCGGGGCGGCCATCAGCGCGCGCGGCACGTAGCGGGTGGATTCGGCGATCGCGCGGTCGAACACCGGGTTCTGCGCGAGGTCGTCGACGATCACCGGTTCGCCGGAGAGCAACACCCAGCCGGCGATCCCCCGTGCGGCGGGGAACCGGACACCGACCAGGTGCTCCTCACCGGCCCCGGAGACCGCTTCGAACACCAGCTCGTCGGTGTCCGGATCGTGTGCCATGACCGAGCAGGCCTGGGCGCCGAAGACGCCCCGGGCGGCCGTCACGACCGAGTGGACCAGGTCCTGCTGCCGGGCGTCGTCCGCGGCGACGAGAGCGGCAGCGAGCATGTCCCGCCTGTTCATCGGTCACTCCTGAGGGTTGGCCGGGGTGGTGACGTTCGCCGTCGTGACGTTCGCCGCGGCGAGGTGCAGCAGGTTCTTGACCTGGAACGGGGCGAGCCCGGGGTGGCCGCTCAGGATCCGCGCGCACATGCCGGTGACGTGCGGCGTCGCGAAGCTGTTGCCCGTGCACGTCCTGGTCCCGCCGTCCGGCCAGGCGACCGGAACGTTCACACCGCGGGCGAAGAACTCGACCGGCGGCTCCGGGTTGCAGACCAGGTGCCAGGGGTCGTCCAGGCCGTGGCTGCCGACCGAGAGCACCGAGGAGAAGCGCCACGGGTAGCTCTCGATCCGCATGTTGTGCGCGGAGGCGACCAGCAGCGACCCGGCGAAGTAGGCGCGGTCGGCGAGGTCGTGCAGACGCAGGGCGAAGTCCCGTTTGGGCGTGGACAGGCTCATGTTGATCACGTCGAAGCGCTGCTCGACCGCCCAGCGCAACCCGGCGATCAGCGCCTCACCGGTCCCCGAGAGGCTGGAGCCGAGGACCCGCAGGCTGGTCAGCTCGCAGTCCGGCGCCATCGCCCGGATGATCCCGGCGCAGGCCGTGCCGTGGCCGCAGGCATCGCCGAGGGTGTCGGGCTCGACCCGCAGTGGGCCGGGCGGTCCGGCGGGTGCCGAGGTCACCGCGTACGCCCCCGCCAGCCGTCCGACCAACGGGTGGTCACCGGCGACGCCGCTGTCGACCACGCAGACGCGCACGCCGGCGCCCGTGCCCAGCGCGGCCGGCCCGCCGGGCGGGAAGCTGCCTGGCCAGGCGGAGCGCAACTCCAGTGCGTTCGCGGCGAGATCGGTGATGCGCCAGGTCAGCGGTCCGGTGCCGAACGGGCTCCACTGCGCGGCGGTCATCCCGGCTCGACCTCGCTCAGCAGCGCCGCCGCCCGGCGCTCCCCGACCAGGTGCCCCTTCGCCGCGAAGAGCCGGGCGGCGGCAGCGGCGAGCCGGCCCGCGTCCATCGGGTCGGCGTCCGTCGGGTCGGCGTCCGACGGGCTGGCGTTCATCGGGTCGGCGGGCAGCGAGTCGGCCGGCAGCGAATCGGCCCGTAGTGAATCGGTGGAGCGCGCGGGTGTGCGCCGGCTCGTGCCGCCGGTGGCGAGCGCGACCCGCGCCTGGCTGAGCAGCGCCTGCGCCCGGCCGACCGGCGAGTCGCCGAGCGCCGCGAGCCGGACGGCCGCAGCCGCGCGCTCGACCGCCTCGGCGTGGCGTCCCCGGTGCGCCAGCAGCCGGGCCGTGACCGCCTCGCGCTCCGCCCGCTGGAGCGGGGAGTCCAGGCCCGCTTCGTCGTGCGCGCCGTCGAGCAGCTCGACGGCCTGCTCGGCGCGGCCCTCGTCCAGCAGCAGCGCCGCCAGCGCGCTGACGGCCGTCGCGTGCGCGTCCGGGTCGCCGATGGCCCGGCTCGACTCGCAGGCCCGGCGCAGCTGCTCCTCCGCCGCCTGCGGCGCGTCGGCGAGCACTTCGACCAGTCCGCCGAAGGTCTCGATCGCCGCGCGCGGTCCGGCCAGCCCCAGCTCCCGGACGATCCGGCCGGCCTCGGCCACCAGCGCGCGGGCCTGGTCCAGCTCGGTGCCGCGCATGGCCAGCAGCACGGCGAGCGGGCAGCACACGGCCGCCCGCCCGGCCCGGCGCCCGCCACCGTGACCGGCCAGCAGCGCACGGCAGCGCTCGATCGCCGCGTCGGCGGGCTCGGGGCCCAGCCAGAGCGTGACCGCCAGGCCACCGAGCGCGGTGGCCTGCTCCAGCGCGGCGCCCGAGCGCTCCGCCGAGACCAGCGCGGCCGCGAACTGGGCCGAGGCCTCGGTGTAGCCGCACCGGGCCTGGCTGCGGTGCGCGATCGCCAGCCGGGCGCGGGCCAGGCCGAGGTCGTCGTTCGCCCGCGCGAACACCGGCATCGCCGCGCGGGCCGCCCGGACGGTCGCCGCCAGCGGGTCCTTCGACCTGCTCAGACCGGCGAGGTGCAGGCGGGCGTGCGCGGTGAGCACCGGATCCGCCCGGGTGCCGGCCGCGAGCCGGGTCAGCAGCGTGCGGGCCCGCTCGCCCTCGCCGGTCGCGATCAGTGCCTCGGCGAGGGCGAGCCTGGTGGTGAGCCGGGCGGCGGCGTCGCCGGCCGGCAGGGCGTCCGCCTGGGCGAGGAGTTCCACCGCCCAGGCACACTCGCCGCGCATCAGCGCCGAGCGCCCGGCGGCCAGCAGGTAGCGCGCGGCACGCTCGCCGAGGGCCTGCCGTCTGGCGGTCGCCGGATCGGCGTGCGGCGCCCGGTGGGGCGCGCCCGGCGCGCTTCCCGCACCCGGCACGAGCCCCGCGCCCGGCGCCGTCCCGGGGTCGGGCACAACCCCGGGGTCGGGCGCGCCCGCCGAGTCCGGCCCCGGGGCCGGCAGGGCGCCGTTCAGGGCGGCCAGCTGCCGCAGATTGCCGTAGGCCTCGGCGAGATGACGCCCGATCACATGGTCCACGGACGCCGGGGCCCGGTGCGACACCAGCCAGTCGGCGTACCTCTCGTGCAGGGCCGCCCGCCGCCGCCTGGGCAGCCCCGCGTAGCAGACGTCGCGCGCGAGCAGGTGGACGAAGCGGAACGCCGGGGCGCCCCCCGGCCGCCGTCCCACCGGCTCGATCAGCCGCCGTCGGACCAGCGCGTGCAGCACCGGCGCCACGGCCGCCGGCGCACCGGACGTCGCCGCACCGGACGCCGCTGCCGCGAGCGGCCCGAGCGAGGCCAGGCCCGGTGCGGTGAACTCGCGCCCGATCACCGAGGCGTGTTCGAGCATCCGGTGCTCCTCCCGGGGCAGCCGGGCCAGCCGGGCCTCCAGCAGCACCTGGATCGTCGGCGGCAGCTCGTCGGCCGAGCCGCCGTCCGTCAGCGCGGCGACCAGCTGCTCGGCGAAGAGCGGGTTGCCCTCGGCCGCGTCCGCGACCCGCTGCATGGTGTCCGAACGGTCGTGCAGCGAGACCTCGGCGCAGCCGGCCACCAGCCGCACGCACTCCTCGGCCGACAGCGGCCCTAGCACCCGGGAGGTCGCGGACAGCTTGCCACTGCCCCAGCCCGGACGGACGTCCAGCAGGTCCACCCGGGCCAGGCAGAGCAGCAGCACCGGCACACCGACCGTCCAGTCGGCCAGGTGGTCGATCAGGTCGAACAGCATCGGCTGGGCCCACTGGAGGTCGTCGAAGAGCAGCAGGACGGGACGGGCCGCGCCCAGCGTCTCCAGCAGCACGCCCATCGCCCAGAAGGTGTCCTCGACCGCGACCGTGCCGCCGTCCAGCACCCCGCGCAGCAGAGCGGCAGCCGCCGGTCCCTCCTGCTGACCCGCCAACAGCGCCTCCAGGCCCGGAAGTTCACGCGCCTGCGGCGGCACACCACCGGGCACCGGCTCGCCGAGCAGCCCGCGCAGCAGGTCGGCGAGCGCGGAGAGCGCGCCACCGCCGTCGTACGGCTGGCAGCGGGTCGCCGCGACCGCCGCGCCCCGGCCGCGCAGCTCCGCCAGGAACTCCGCCGCCAGCCGGGACTTGCCGATCCCCGGGTCGCCGAGCAGCGTGAAGAGGTGGCAGCCGCGATCGGCGACCGACCGCGCCCAGGTCGAGCGCAGCTCGCGTAACTCGTCCGCCCGGCCGACGAACGCGGACGGCTCGCCCGACTCCCCCGATCCGGCCGCCGGTTCGACTCCGACCAGCCGCCAGGCCGGGAGCGCGTGCGCCTTGCCCTTGACCACCAGCGGCTCGACCCGCACCACCTCGGCGGCCCCGGCCACCGCGCGCCGGGTCATCGCGCCGAGCAGGATGCCGCCGTCGGGGGCGTGCTGCTCCAACCGGGCGGCGATGTTGACGGTGTCCCCCGAGACCATCGCGTGGCCGTCGCCGAACTCCCGGGAGTAGAGCACCTCGCCGGTGTTGACCCCGACCCGCAGCCGCAGCCGCAGCGCGACCCCGAGCCCGGCGGCCAGCACCTCGTTCAGCTCCGCCATCGCGCTCTGCATGTCCCAGGCGGCGCGCACGCCCCTGGCGACGTCGTCCTCACGGACCTGCGGCACCCCGAAGACGGCCATCACCGCGTCACCGATGAACTTCTCCACCGTGCCGCCGTGGCGCTCCAGGCAGCCGCGCATCACCGTGTAGTAGCGCAGCATCACCTCGCGGAGCACCTCAGGGTCGAGCCGCTCGCCCAGGGCCGTGGAGCCGGCCAGGTCGGCGAAGACCACGGTGACCGTGCGACGGGCCTGCACCGCCTCCGGCGACGGCTCCGGTGACGGGTCCTGACCGGGGCCCGGTCCTGGCAACGGTCTGCCGCAGGACATGCAGAACCGGGCGCCGACCGCGTTCGCTCCGGCACAGGACGGGCAGTCCATGGTCACCTCCTCGCAACACCGGCCGTGCGTGGGTCAGTAGAAGAGACCGCCGACCATCAGATGGGCGACGACCTCGGGTCCGGCCTCGGCCAGTCGCCGGCCGATCTCCACCAGGACGGCCACCTCCTGCGCCGACAGCTCTGCCAGCAGCTCCCGCTGACCGTCGGTCAGCTGGTCCACCGGGATGCCCGACGCGCTGAGCACGTCGAGCGGGTTCTGCTCCTCCATCAGCGCGCTCCTCGCCCGCTTGACGACAGGCCCCAGGACAGCGGCCGGCCGGCCACGCGGGCCGGCGGCCGCTGTCCCCGAGGCGGGCCCGTGCTACCAGACGAACCCGCCGACGGTCGATGTGGGCGGCACCTCGTGAGCGGCGACCTGGCCGTCGAGGCGCTCCTTGATGGAGTTCATCACGGCCACCTCCTCGGCCGAGAGACCGGCGATCACCGCGAGCTGCTCCTCGGTGGCGCCCTCGAAACTGTGACCGGCCGCAGCCAGCGCCTCGATCGGATCGAACGACATATCCGTCCTCCTCCATGCGGAAGGGATCCGCCGCCGCGCGGACGCGCGGGGCGGGATTCCGGGGCCGACCGGCCGTCAACCAGTCGGCCCCGGAGGTGAGTTCGCTACCAGACGAAGCCGCCGACGGTGTCGACCGCGTGGTCGTGGGCGGCGACCTGGCCGTCGAGGCGCTCCTTGATGGAGTTCATCACGGCCACCTCCTCGGCCGAGAGACCGGCGATCACCGCGAGCTGCTCCTCGGTGGCGCCCTCGAAACTGTGACCGGCCGCAGCCAGCGCCTCGATCGCGTCGAACGACATATCCGTCCTCCTTCTTGCGTTTTCCTGGCGCGCGGACCGGTGTGGCCCGGCGCCGTCTGGGGGGCCCGTTCGCACGGGCGGGGTGGCGGGAGCGGACCGCGCGGGCCCTGCACCTGCCTCGTCCTTGTCGGAAGCCTCGGGCGGTTCCACGGCCTCGGGCGGTTCCGTCGCGGGCGTGACGTCGGCGGGCCGGAGCCACAGGAACAGCCCGCCCAGCAGCGTCAGCCCCGCACCCGCCGCCGCCAGCACCCACCCCAGCCCGATCCACACCGCCAGCGCGGCGCCGAGCAGCGGCGCGGCGATCTGCAGCACCGTCGGCACCACCCCGACCACCGCGATCACCCGCCCCATCAGGGCCTGCGGCGTGGCGCGTTGGACGAGGTACTGGAAGACCACGATGATCCCGGTCGAGCAGAGCCCGATCGCGACGGCGACCGGGGCCCAGAGCAGTGGGGCCATCCGGAAGCCGGTCAGCGCGGCCGCGCCGGTCAGCGCGACCAGTGCGCCGGTCGCCGCCTGTGAGGCGGCCAGCACGCCGAAGGCGTTCCAGTTCCGGCCCCACTTGCCCACGATCACGGTCCCGGCCACCGCACCGGCGGCGATCGCGCCGAGCGCGGGCCCGTACAGCGAGCTGTGCAGGCCGAGTCCGAGCAGGACCAGCGGCGAGAGCGTGTCGAATGCCATCACCAGCAGGACGGTGGCGGACAGGCTGCCGATCGCCATCAGCAGCACCCGGTTGCCGAGGACGAAGGCGAAGCCCTCGCGCAGCTCCCGCCGGAACCGGCCCCTGGTCGGCTGCCGTCCCGCGCTGTCACCGCCGGACGGCGGAGCGGTCTGCGGAGCGGCCGCCGTCGCGGTCTGCGCCGGATCGGCCGGCACGCGCAGCCGCGAGAGGATCAGCGCCGAGCCGAGGAAGCTGGCGGCGTCGGCGACGAAGGCCAGGTGCGGGCCGCCGAGCGTGATCAGCAGCCCGCCGACCGCGGGCCCGGCGACCTTGCCGGCCTGCGTGACGAAGGCGCTGAGCGAGTTCGCCGCGAGCAGCCGGTCGGCCGGGACGATCCGGGTGAGCGCCGACTGCTGGGCAGGGCCGAACAGCGTCCCCGCCGCGGTCTTGGCGAGCAGCAGGACGAGCAGCACCCGCAGGTCGGGCGCCACCAGGTAGCAGAGCACCAGGGCCGCGCGGGTCAGGTCACAGGCGATCATGGCCGATCGCTGCGGCAGCCGGTCGGCCCACACCCCGGCGACGGGGGCGAGCACGATCCAGGGCAGCACGGTGGTGATCGAGACGGCCGCGAGGCCGCCGGCGCCGTCGTGCCACCGGTAGGCGACCAGGTAGATCAGCGCGACGTAGTCGATCCAGTCGCCGAAGCCGGACAGCACCTGCCCGGCGAAGAGCCGGCGGAACTGGCGCAGCCTCAGCGCGACGAAGAATCCGTTCCCGGGCATCGGTCACGACACCTGCGGGGAGGTGGGCGCGGACGCCGGCGGGGAGGTGGGCGCGGGCTCGCCGGCCAGCAGCGCCTCGAAGAGCTCGCACGCCCCCTGGAGGGTGTGCAGCGCGCTGACCCCGATCACCGTCCGGTGCTCCGCCGTCAGTGGCAGCCCGTCGATGGTCTGCATCAGCTCGTCCCGGTGCCGGACGTCGAGCACGGTGTGCCGGCGCAGCGTGCGGAAACCCTCCGCCGGGTAGCCGGTCCGCTGCTGCAGCACTGCGGCCAGGTCGGGCGAGGGCGGGTAGCCCTCCAGGACCGCGATGTGCCCGAGCAGCGCGATCGGGTGGTGGTGGCGGATCCAGTAGTACTGCGCCCCGACCAGGTTCGCGACGGCCGGCCCCGGCATCGCCGAGAGCAACCGGTCCGGGTCCTGCCCGATCGCGGCGAGGTCCTCGCGCACCCACTCGTCGTGGCCGCTCTCCTCGCGGCGGTGCCGGCGCAGGTAGCCGACCAGCCCGGCGGCGACCGGGTCGCCGCCCGCGAGGGCCTCGGACCGTTCCAGCGCCAGGTCCATCAGCGGCACGGTGGCCCGGATCGCGCCGTGCAGCGCGCAGAGGTAGCGCGGATAGAGCTCGGCGACCGAAGGCGACTGCCACAGCCGGGCGGTGAGCGACCAGAAGCGCGGGATCAGCAGGTCGAGCTTCACCTGCAGTACCTCGCTGGCGGACGGCGTGGACGTCCCAGACGTTCCGGACAGCATCTCCGTCATCCGTGGACCTCCCGGCCGAGCAGAGCGAGTGCCTTCAGCAGCGGATCGGCCTCCTGGGCGCGGACCCGGCGGGTCATCGCCCAGCACATGCCGCAGATGTCGCCGAACTGACGGTCGGCCAGGTCCGCGAACCGGGGGTGTCCGGTGAGCGCCCCGCCGCCGACCAGCCCCAGCGCCTGGTAGAGCGGCGCCTGCCGGAAGCCGGCCAGCGCCTGCCCGACCTCGGCGCCGTCGGCGCAGTCCCGGCGCAGTTCGGCCGGACCGCCGCCCATCAGCACCGATTCGTTGCAGCAGGCGGTGACCCGCCCGTCGTAGCGGACGACCGGCGAGACCACCAGCTCGCACCGACCGAGCTCGCGGCCCGCCACCCGGTGGCCGCGCGCGAAGAGGCCGGCCCCGCGCCCGTGCGGCAGGCCCTGGGTGGGCACCAGCTCCGCGTACCGCGGCCAGGCCTCGCCGAAGGCCGCGCGCAGCAGCGCCTCGGCCCGTGGCACCGAGCCGTCCTGGTCGACCACCTGGACGACGATCGGCAGGTCGTGGTCGGCGATCACCTTCGCGGCCCGGGTGAAGCGCTCGGCTCCGGTGCCGGCCTCGTGGTAGGCGTCCGTGCTCAGGTAGACGCAGCGGCAGCGGTCCAGCACCTCGTGGATCCAGCGCGGCGGATCGTCCGCGCCGCCCCAGACGCCGCTGGTGTAGACGACCAGGTCCTTGCCGGACTCGGCGAACCGCCGCGCGGCCAGCGACAGCGCCCGGCGCTCCACGAACGGCTCGCCGCCGGAGACGCCGACCGTGGTCAGCACGGGGTCGGCGCACAGCAGCTCGACGATCTGCTCGAAGAGCGCGAAATCGGTGATCCTCGGGCTGTCCGGACGCGAGTCCACCGAGCAGTGGGCACAGCCGACCGGGCAGCGGTCGGTGATGAAGAGCAGCACGGTGGCGCCGGGCGTCTGCCGGATCCGGTTGACCTGCGCGTGCGTCAGCCGCGTCTGCCGCGTCAGCCGATGCACGCCAGGTCCCGGGGCGTGCCGCTGCCGAGTGTGACCAGGTCCGCGTAGCCGGCGACGCCGAACCGGCGGGCGAAGCCGACCGGGCCGGCCGCCACCGACGCGCGCTCCACCACCTGCTCGATCATGGAGCTGTGCGGCAGCAGCGTCAGTTCCCGGACCCCTTCCTTCACTCCGGGCACGCCGGAGAGCTTCCAGCAGGTCTGGCAGTACCCCTCGCAGTCGCTCACGCCGCCGAGCCGCGCGGCCAGGTACTCCGGGCCGTACGTCCTGATCGCGCGGACCATCGGGGACTCCAGCGCCTTGCGCTTGATGCCGGACCAGTCGTCGCGGGCGATGTGCCCGAGGTAGAGGTGCGGGGGCAGCGGGACCTTGCCGTCCATCACGTCCTGGTTGCCGCAGGAGGTCACCGCGCCGTTGAAGCCGATCACCGGCCAGGCGGAGAGCGAGCAGGGCGCGGCCGACACGGGGTAGGACGCGTGCGGCGCCTGGTCCATCCACTCCCGCGCCCGGCCGACCGAGGCGAGCGGCACCACCAGCATCGGCACCCGGTCGTCGAACTCCCGCCGGACCGCCGCGGTGATGTCCGCCAGGTACGGATCGTCCGGCCCGGTGCCGGTGATCTGCAGGCTCACGTCCTTGCCGTCGTCCAGCACCTGGTGCAGCACCCGGAAGACCGCCGAGCGGGGGACCTCCTCCTCGTGGAAGCGGTCGGTGCTGGCCGCGAAGTGGTCCACGGCGTCGATCGCCGCCTTGACGGCCTTCGGGATCCGCGGCCGGCACGCGAAGAACAGCCCGGACAGCACATGGCTGCGCGCCCCCACCGCCCGCGCCAGCCCCGCGATGTCCCGCACCAGCGCCGGGCGCAGCAGCGCCTCACCGCCGGACATCAGCACCAGCTCGGGGTGCTCCTCGGCGGTGAAGGTCTCGGCGAAGCGGGTGAACATCCTCGCCGGGTACTGCTCACTGTCCATCAGCGATTCGGTGGAGCAGTGGCGGCAGTGCAGCGGGCAGCGCCGGGTCAGCCCGAAGTAGATGGCCGACAGCGGCACTGGCCGCAGATCCAGGATCTCCGTGAGGTGCAAGCGACCGCTCCCTTCGAGGCACTGCCCGACCGGCTGTGACCAGATCCTCGACCACGGCGGTTCTGCTTCGGTTTGAAAGCGGTTTGCCGGCGGATAAGACCGGCGCACGGGAGCACCTGACCTGACCGACCGACAGAACCCGTGCAAGCGCCCTGACGTGGGCACGACCCCTCCGGGCGAGCGGCCGTCCGGGGGGACGCACCGTCGGCCGGGGGCGCTACTGTCAGCGCACCGCACCACAGGGAGGACGCTCATGAAGAAGACCACCATCGAAGCCGGATCCCCGCCGGCGGAGGTGGCCGACCTGCTGGTGGGGCTCTCCGGGCAGTTGGCGCGGTGGCAGGACGAACTCGCCCACGCACAGGCACAGATGGTCTCCCTCTCCCTGCCCGCACGGGACGGCACGGCGGCGCTGCCCTGCGAGGAGGCCGTCCGACTCCTGCTCGCCGCAGTGGCCCACGGCGCCCGGCGCATCTCGCACGTCCGCCCGTCCGACTCCCCACTCCTGGACTGCCTGACGGCACAGGCGGCCGACTGGCCCGACCCGCGACTCTCCATACAGGAACTGATCAGCCGCCCAACAAGCCTGCAACACCCCGCCCCTGAGCAACACCGGCGTGCCGTCCGGACCACCTGGAACAGACTGCACGAAGTCCTGATCATCGACGAAATCGTGGCCCTGATCCCGTCCGCCACCTCGGAGGGCGTCGAGGTCACGGTGGTCAGACAGGCAGCCGTGGTCCAGCAGTTGGCACAGTTCTTCCGCGCCGCCTGGAGCCAGGCGGCGGCACATTCGCACGAGCCGGCATCCCACCCGGACGGAACCGAGACCGAACTCAAGCACCGAATCGTCCAGTTGCTCGCCGAGGGCGCCAAGGACGAGACCGTCGCCCGCCGCCTGGGCATCTCCCTGCGCACCTGCCGCCGCCACATCGCCGAGATCCTCGACCAGTTGGGCGCCTCAAGCCGCTTCCAGGCGGGCGTCAGAGCAGCCAGACTCGGCACCATCCTGGCCGCCGACCGCCCATGACGCTGCGCCCCACCTGCCCCTTACTCGATTTCCGCCTGCCTGGCGGCTGGCAGGATGACGGCATGGCGAACCCCAGCAGTAGCGTCCACCGGATCAAAGTCACCCTTCACGGGGCCCGGCCGCCGATCTGGCGCCGGCTGGAGCTTCCCTCCAGCACCACGCTGCAGCAGGTCCACCACATCGTGCAGGAAGCCTTCGGCTGGCAGGACTCCCACCTGTGGGTCTTCGAGACCCCGGCCGGTGACTTCGGCATCCCCGACCCGGAGTTGGGGCACCGCAGCGCCGCCGCGAAGAAGCTCCGTGACGTCGCCCCCGAGGCCACTGACCGCGTCCACTACATCTACGACTTCGGCGACCGCTGGGAGCACGACATCCTCGTCGAGGCCGTCCACCCCGCCGAACCCGGCACCACCTACCCCCGGTGCCTGACCGGACGCCGCGCCTGCCCGCCCGAGGACTGCGGAGGCGTCTGGGGCTACGAAGACCTGCTGCGAATCCTCGCGGACCCGACAGACGACGAACACGAAGAGCGCCTGGAATGGCTCGGCCTGGACAGCGCCGACCAGTTCGACCCCACAGCCTTCGATCCCGCCGCAGTCAACGCCGCCCTCGCCGCCCTGACCAAGGCCCGCCCGTGAAGCCACAGGTCCGCCCCGTTGTGAACGCCGTGCTGACGGAAGGAACGAACGACTTCGTCCCCTGGACACGCTGATCTGGCACGCATGCGCCACGGCGGAAGACCACCTGGACTACCCCAGCCTGGTCCACGACGCCACCCTGGCCCTCATCGATGGCGGCCTGGCAAAGTTCGGCGACCTCGGTGACCAATTCATTCCCTGGCCGGGCACCCCCGATCAGGTCGCCAGCCGAGTCGTGGCCCAGTGCGCACACTTCGACTGGCATCCACAGGGCGCAGGCTGCTGGATCGAGAACACGCCGGCGGGAGACGCATGGGCCCAACGGCTGACCAAAGAGGCCTGACCGACGCCCAGCCAGACCCCCGCCGGATCAAACGCGTTGCTGCACCAGATCACCATGTTCTCGACTGCAGGTACCCCTGGGCCTGGTGCCGGCTCACGGACGGGGTGGGGTGAGGACTCCATCCTCCACAACTTGCCGCTCCTGTGGGCCTCCACCTGGGACCCTCCGGCAGCCCGTCCGCCGCGTGACTCCTGGACACCAACGAGCCCACCCTGCCATCGCCCACGACCCAGCCATCCGCTCACGCAAACGGCCTCGGACGAGTCTCCCGAAGCCGGCGATGAAGCTCTCAGAAGACCCAAGTTGCAGCTCATCCGGTTTCTTTTGTCGGGTTCGAACCGACGCCCCCCGCTTTACAAGCCCCACCCGGATCCTGACAGGGCGTGATGTCTGCTGCCGCGTGGCGCTGAACCCGCAGGTCAGCGCCACACGGCAGGTTTCTTGATCCACCTCGGCGCGCCTCCTGCCACCCCGTCCGCTCACGCATCGCTCACGCAGCACCGCACGCAGGAGCGCCCAGAGTCGTGCTCGGACTTCCGGGAGTGGCTTCAGCCAGGCTGGTCTACGCGGCATGGCCGCTAGCATCAGAAGCACAGCTGTCAAGAGTCATCAGCGACTCATGGCCTGACGCAAGGCACTTGCCCCTCCGTATGCCGCGGAAGCCCGACGCCTGTACCTGGCAGGACGAATCTCGTCAACTTGCCTGCACGGAGGGCAACATGAGCCCTATGCTTCCTTCGTGCTGAAGAGACTCCGTCTGTCCCACTTCAAGGGATTTGCCCAGTTCGATATCTCGTTTGGGCAGCAGGCCGTCCTAGTGGGGCCGAACAATGCCGGCAAGAGCACAATCATCTCCGCACTACGCCTAGCAGCAGAGCAGGTATCCTTCGCCCGCCGCAGAAACTGCATTGACCGCTTCAACCTCGATGGAAATCTTTGGGCACTGGGGCATAGACTTTCAAGCAGCATTGGAAACCCCTCCGGATTCATCGGCGAGAACATCCGGCATGAGTTTCGCGAGGCAGAGACTCGCATGGAAGTCAGTTTCCAGTCAGGTGCCGCACTGAAGTGCATCTGGCCAGTTGATGAGCCCCCGTTCTTCTGCCTGGTGGAGCCAGACGGCTCAATCTGTAGCACAGCAACAGCAGCTCGGAATATCAGCCCCGTGATCGGCGTCGTTCCAACCCTTACACCCGTCCAGCATCGCGAGCTCATGCTCACCGAAAAGTACGTTCGGGAAAGTCAGTCGACACGCCTATCAAGCAGTCATTTCAGGAACCAGCTTTTCCACCTTCGGGCCAGCGACAGGGACTCGTACGAGGAACTAGTAGATTTTATTCTCGAGAACACTCCAGAGATCCAGAGTCTATCTCTCGCGGTGCGCCCGGGAGACAAAGTTGCCGAGCTTGACTTGTACTTTACGGAGACATCGTCTCGCTCGGAAAAGGAAATCTTCTGGGCCGGAGATGGTCTTCAAATTTGGCTTCAGGTACTTGCGTCACTGTACCGACACCGAGGCGCGAAGACACTGGTTCTGGATGAGCCGGATGTCTTCCTACATCCTGATCTCCAGCGTCGCCTTGTAAACGTCCTGGAGGAGCGGCCACAACAGTGGATTATGGCCACACACGCCCCAGAAGTACTAACTGAATCTCGCCCTGATTCCGTTATCTGGGTGGATCGCGCTCACACTCGAGCAAAATCCCTCAGGGGCTCCAAGGGCTTCGAGCAGGCCAGTCAATTGCTTGGCTCTGGTTTCAACCTCGGAATGGCAAGGGCCCTGCGCGCAAAGGTAGCCCTTTTCGTCGAGGGGCAAGACATGAAAGTACTTAGGAACTCTGCGCGCAAGCTGGGCGCAAAGAAGCTAGCTGGGGAGAAGGGGGTCGCCGTGATCCCTCTAGGCGGATTCGACGGATGGAATCATGTCGGGGCATTCTCCTGGCTGAACAAGAACCTCCTGGGGGATGCGGTCAAGACCTTCGTCATCCTGGATAGGGACAACCGCACAGATCAACAAGCCTTCGATGTGACCAGTGAGCTTTCGAAGTCCGGCATCCGGGCTCACATCTGGAACCGGAAGGAGCTCGAGAGTTACTTCTTGCACCCAGCTGTGATCTCACGCCTCTCCGGGGCCGATTTGACAGTGATCGAGCAGCTCCTTGCACAAGCAGTCGAGGAACAGAAGGTTGACACGCAGGCCCAGTTTATCTTGCGTCGCCAGACCGACCTAGTAACGGCACGAGCCCACGCCATGGAGGTCACGAGAGCCGCCCTGCCAGATTTCGAACGCCAATGGAACGGCCATTCGACACGCATAGCCATGGCCCCGCCCAAAAAGATCATCGCGAGCCTGAATAGAAAGCTCGCGGATGCGAACTACAAGGCAGTTTCAGTCCGAGCCATCTCCAATAGCATGCGGACAGAGGAGATGGATGCGGAGCTACGGGATATCCTCCTCGAAATCGAAGCAGCCATTTCAGGCGCGCACGCTCTATAGTGCGTGGCATCGCACAGGATGCGCTTTGTTCTCGCAAAATCTTCGGCACCGAGCCCGCCCTTCGGGTCAACCACTCACGGAGAGTCGAACGGCGGATACCTCCAGGGGCACGCGTTCTTGGGCTGCTCGCTACATCTACTGTCCACTGGCCGGTATCGTTGCTCAATGTAATCAACTCGATGCGAGCAGTGGGAGCATGCCGTGGTTGGGGGAGCGAGCATCACCTTCGGTGAGTCCATCGCCAAGCTGCGCGGGCGCAAGGGCTGGTACCAACGGGACCTCGCCGCCGAGGTCGGCCGCACCGAGGACTGGGTGTCTGGCGTCGAGCGCGACGTCATCCCGGTGCGGAATGTCGAGATGCTGTCCGTTCTCGCCCGCGTGCTCGGCACGACGCTGGAGGAGCTGCTCGCCCATCCGCAACCCGCCGCAGCCGCCTCCGCTTCGCCTCGACGCAAGGTCAGCTCGGCTAGGCTGACGGCCAGTCCGGCTGCCGAGGAGGTTGACGTCGAGGTGCGACGCCGTGAACTCCTGGCCGCTGCGGCTGCCGCCGTCTTCACCCCCGTCATCGTCGGCGCTCAGCCCGCCGGCGCGAGCGTAGCGCCGCTGGCTCCGTTGGAGGAGCTGGTGCTGAACGGGACGGCGGCGATCCCCGGACAGCGCGAGCCCACTGCCGAGAGCGTCCGCACGTCGATTGCGACGGCTCGTCAGGAGTTCCGAGCCGCCCGCTACGACGCCCTCGGCCAGGCCCTGCCAGAGTGGATCGCCGCCGCTCAGAGCGTTGGTACGCCAGAGGAGTCCGCCCGCGCGCTGGCTGCGCTCTACAACATCGCGGCCCGGCTGTGCATCAAGGTCGGCGACAACGGCCTGGTCGCCATTACCTCGGACCGTGCCCTGACCGCCGCTCGGGTCAGCGGCGACGGCCTGGCCGTCGCCGAGGCCCAGCGGATGGTTTCCAGCGCCTGGCGCCGCCAAGGGCACTTGAGTCGAGCCACCGACATCGCCGTGCGGGCCGCTCATGAACTGCAGCGCAACGACAGCATCCTGGAGCCGGCCCGCCTGGCTGCCCAAGGCGACCTGTACGCCACTGCCGCCTACACCGCTGCAAAGCTCGGCGACCGCGGCTACGCGCACTCACTGATCAGCGAAGCAGCTGACGCGGCTCGCGCCGCCGGCGACACCGCCGGCATGCAGAGCGTGGCGCTCCACCACCTGTCGGTGCATTACGAGCTCGGCGATGCCGGCCAGGCGATCGAGCTGGCCCGGACGATCAATCCGGCCGCGCTGCCCACCTCCGAGCGGCAGGCGCGCTTCTTCATCGACGTGGCCCGCGCCTACGACCAATGGGGCAAGCCAGCGCAGGCCTACCGTGCGCTGCTGGCTGCCGAGCAGGCCGCTCCGCAGGAAATCCGCCGTGGCTCCGCACGCCAGATCGCGACTGGCCTGCTCAGCCACGCCGGGACCCTGCCGGGCGTGCGCGACTTCGCCGCCCGCGCTGGCGTCCGACTCGTCTGACCCGTAAGCGTCTTACGGGCCCGTAATCGCGCTACGGACCTGATCTTCGCCGGAGCCCTTCACTGGGGACAGCCACTCCTGTCCCTGCTGACGAGAGCGCCGATATGCCGACGAACAGCTTCTCCTCCCCCGCCGTCTCCAGTCCGCGCCACCGTACGCCTGACCACGACCGGCTCGGCACCTTCCTGACCGCGTCCTGGGTCGCGCTGCACTTCCCCGTGTTCCTGCTACTCGGCCTCGCCATCCACCATGCCGACACTCGCCCTCAGGCGGCCATCGCCGCCACCACCCCTGACCTGCCTGTGAGCTAGGTCAGGCACCTCTTCACTCGCTCGCCCGAGAGGAGAACAGCCATGCACCATGCCCCCGAAATCCCGACGCTCAGTGCTGAATTGGCGCGCTTCGACTACCGAACCGCCCCGGAGTACTACTTCGACACCGAGCAGGTCACCGACCCGGTCGTGCTCCACCTGCTCAGCTGCTGCCCCACCGTCTTCGGCCTCAAGAAGGCCATGACCAACCTGCTCGCCAGCCGTGACGGCTTCGCTCTGCCCACCTCGGAGGGCGTCATCGAGCCCGGCGCCATCGTCCGAGGTGAGGTCATCGTCGCGGCCGGCGCAGTCATCGCCGAGGGCGCGTTCGTCACCGGTCCGGTGCTGGTCTGCCCCGGTGCGGTGATCGAGGCCGGCGCCCGGGTGCGCGACAACACCGTCATCGGCCCCGGCTGCCGGATCGGCTTCGGTGCCGAGGTCACCCGGAGCCTGCTGATCGGCGGCGCCTTCATGAAGCACACCAGCTTCGTCGGCGACTCGGTCCTCGGCCTCGGCGTCAACATCGGTGCCTTCGTCTCCACCACCGGCCTGCGGTGCACCTCCGGCCCGGTCACCGAACCGGCCACCGAGGAGGTCAACGCCTACCTCGACGGCCACCGCATCGCCACCGGCCAGACCAAGTTCGGCGCCGTCATCGGCGACGGTGTCGTCGTCCCGGCCGGCACCGTATTCCAGCCCGCCACGCTCATCGGCGCGCGCACGGTGCTCTACCCCAAGACCCAGGTCGGGGGCTTCTTCCCCGCCGGAAGCCAGGGAAGGTGACCATGAACCAGCAGGCTCCGCTGCCGCCCACCACCGACGACCGCGCCATCCGCGTCACCGGCGGCCACCGTCTGGAGGGCACGGTGTCGGTGCAGGGCAGCAAGAACATCGCCCTGCACCTGTACGCCGCCGCTCTGCTGGCCGACGAGCCCCTGACTCTGACTCGCGCGCCAAAGATCCTCGACACCCTGGTCTGCGCGGAGATCCTCAACCACACCGGCACTCCGGCCAAGGTCATCGACGACCGCTTCGAGATCGTCCCGGCCGCCGCCTGGTACCCGGTCATCCCCGACCAGCTCGGCCGCCGCATCCGCACCACCGCCGTCATGGCCGCCGCTCTGCTCGCCCGAACCGGACAGGTCACCTTCCCCCTGCCGGGCGGCGACGCCTTCTGCCGACGCCTGATCGACCGGCACCTCGCCGCGATGGAGGCCGCCGGCGCTACCCTGGCCGTCACCGGCACCCACGTGAAGGCCCGTATCGCCAGCTGGGACTCGGCGCCCTTCACGACCGACGCCGCCACCCGCTCCTGGGGCCCTAGCCTGGGCGCCACGGTCACCGCGATGCTGCTGGCCGCCCGCATCCACGGCACGTCCAGCATCCTCAACCCCAGCGTCGAGCCCGAAGTGATGGTCACGGCCGCAGTGCTCGCGGCCGGCGGGGTCGGCATCACCTGGGAGAGCACCGGCGCCCTTCACGTCACCGGCACCGACCGCATCACCGGTGGCGTCTTCCAGGTCCCGCCCGACCGGCTGGAGGCCGCAACCCTCGCCCTGGCCGCCACGATCACCGGCGGCACCGTCCACTTGGACAACTTCCCGACCAGCGAGTTCCCCACGGGGTTGGTGGCCGTCTTCGCCGATGCCGGAATCGAGCTGACCTCGGTGAACGGCGGCACGCTCGCCCGCTGCCCGGCCGGCCCCCGCGCCGTGCAGGTGGTCACCGGCCCCCACCCCGCTTTCCCGACCGACGTGCAGCCCCAGCTGACCGCCTTCCTCACCCAGGCCCCGGGCATCTCCCGGGTCGAGGAGCGGATCTATACCGAACGCGGCACCCACGTCGGTCCGCTGCGAGCGTTCGGCGCCGCCGTCAACACCGACGGCTCGGTCATCACCGTTCGCGGTCCCGCCCCGCTCGTCGCCGCCGACGTGGCCGGGGAGGACATCCGGGCGGTCACCGCGATGCTGATCGCCGCCTTGGCTGCCGAGGGCACCTCTACGATCCGAGGCATGTACCACCTGCGACGTGGCTACGGCAGCCTGCTGCCCAAACTGGCCGCGCTGGGTGCCAGGCTGACGATCGATCGGGAGCTGTCGTGACCACCTCTTCATGGAAGTCGACCATGCTCGCCGACCTGCGGGAGTGCCTGGAACTGCTGACCGCCGACGGCACGGTACCTGGTGGCGTCATCGCCTGCGGCACCTTCGACGGCGAGCCGGGCTTCCTGACGGCGGGCATCGTCGCCCCCGAATGCGACGGCACCCGCCCCGGCCCGGACACGCTCTACGACGCGGCCTCGTTGACCAAGGTGCTGGCCACCTGGCTGCTGATCTTCTTCGGCTGCATCGACATCGACCGCCCGGTCCACACCTTTCTGCCCAGCGTGCCCGCCCAGGCTCCCGGCGGGCAGGTGACCGTACGCCAGATCCTTGCCCACACCACCGGACTGCGGGCCGACACCCGCCTGGACCAGTACCGCGGCCGACGCGAGGACCTGGCCCAGTTGATCTGCGGCGAGCCGCTGATCGGCGAGCCCGGCGCCGGCCACCGCTACATCAACCGCGGCTTCATCCTCGCCGGCCTCCTGCTCGCGCAGGACGCCGGCCACCGTTTGGAGGACCTCGCTGCCGAGGCGTGGGCCGCCCTCGGGATGACCAGCACGACCTACGGGCCCGTCGGCCGCTCGAACCGGGTCGCCCCGACCGAAAAGCGCCTGGCGGGGGCCCCGCGCCTGTGGGGGATCGCACACGACGACAACGCTGCCCTGCTGGGCGGGGTAGCAGGCCACGCGGGTGTCTTCACCACCGCCACCGACCTGGCCACCTACGCGGGCTTCCTCCTGACCTGTCACCGCGACGGCACCCGGCTGGGCCGCTGGCTGGCCCAGAGCATGGTCCCGCAGGTCGCGATCGAGCCCGGGCTGGACCGCGGACTGGCCTGGATCCTCGCCGACGAAGGGCAGGTCGCCTACCACCACGGCTTCACCGGTACCAGCCTCTACCTCGCCCCGCGCACCGGCCGGTACCTGGCCATCTGCACCAACGCGGTCTACCACCACCAGGACAACCGCACCCGCCTCGCGCCCCTGCGCGCCCTCGCGCTCAAGGCGATCACCGCCGAACCCTAGGGAGGAACCAGCCGTGGCCCCGACCGCGCTCGCATCCCTGACCACCCTGCGCCTCGGCGGCCCCGCCGACCGCATCCTGATCCACTCCGACCCCACCGACTGGCCCGACACCGTCCGAGCCGTCCACGAACAGGGCGAGCGGGCGCCCGTCGTGCTCGGCCACGGCAGCAACGTCATCGCCTCCGACGCCGGTTACCCCGGCACCGTCGTGGTGGTGAACACCCGTGGCATCGCCGCCGAACGGGCAGACGACAACACCGTGGCCGTCACCGTCCAGGCAGGCCACCCGCTCACCGACCTCGTCAGCTGGGCCGCTGCAGAGCGCCTGGCCGGGATCGAGTGCCTGGCAGGCATACCCGGCACCACCGGTGCCGCCCCGGTGCAGAACACCGGCGCCTACGGCCAACAGCTCGCGGACACCCTCGACCACGTCACGGCCTGGGACTGGCAGACCAACCGACTGCGCACCCTGCCCGCCCACTCCTGTCGGCTCGGTTACCGCCACAGCCGCTTCAAGGTCGAGGCCGGCCGCTGGACCGTCCTCAGCGTGACCCTGCACCTCACCCGGACCAACCAGGCTGCGCCAGTGACCTATCAGCACCTCTCCGCCGAACTCGGTGCACCGATCGGCGCCCGACCGACCGTGCCCGAGGTGGCCGCAGCGGTGCTGACCAACCGCCACCGCCGCGGGCTCCTGCTCAACCCCCATGGCTCGGAAGCCCGTCAGGTCGGCTCGGTCTTCCTCAATCCGCGCGTCACTGCTGCCCAGGCCCACCACTGGTCAGCCGCAGGCTGCCCGGCCCACCACGACACCGATGGCCAACTCCGAGCCAGCGCGGGCTGGCTGCTGGAGCACGCCGGCTTTCGGCCGGGAGACGCTGTCGTCGCGGGCGTCCGATGCTCGGGCTACCGGAGCCTCACACTCGTAGCCGACCAAGGCGCCAGCGCAGCGGGCTTCACCGAAGCAGTCCGCTTGCTCACGAAGCGAGTCACTGCAAGCACCGGAATCACTCTTCACGCTGAGCCCACTGGCATCGACTCGCGGGTGCAGCCCTCAGGGTGGTACCCCGACCCGGACAAGTAGGGAACGAGGCCATTGGAGGCACCACTGCTGGCGGACACACAGCAGCGACGCCCCCCGCCTCACCAGCCTCACCCGGATCTTGAGAGAACGTCATACGCGAACAAGACCATTGCCGCCGAATCGAACCCCGACACGGAGGCTCATCCCGACCGGACGAACACCCTCCCGTGCCCACGGCACCTGGGCTCCTGCCGAGGTGGCCCTCGCCGTCGTCGCATCGGCCCCGGGGGTGAAGCGTGTGCTCCTGTCGACCGGCAACCCGGAACACTGGACTCAGGCGGCCGAAGCCGTCGGCCGATCGCCACTGTCACCGGACGTACTCCGAAGGGTCGTTGATGTACTCGGAACCTGAGCCGAACACCGCCGAGCGGATGCGCGAAGCACACGCCACAGCGGCTACCGCGCTCGGCGCGACCGCGAACGGCTCCCCCGAGTCGTGGGGCTGGCGCGGACGGACCCTCAGCCGCCCGGTTACCACGGCGTCCGGCGAGGGCTGGCTACGTCTGGTGTCCGCACCGGCCGAGAAGGCCGGCGGCAAGCTCTGGGAGGGGCCGCAGGAGGCGGAGCGACTCATGCCTGCTGCGGTCCCCCGACCACGGCTGACGGGCTGGCACACCTGGACCGAGAGCGAACACGGTTACCTGGCAGAGCTGTACGACAGGGTCACCGTTCCCACCATCGCGACCCACGAGCCGACCCTCCGGAAGGCGCCCGACCTGGACGACGCCTGGTGGGACGGACTCAGCACCGCCCTGGACGCCATCGCCGGCGTCCCCAGCAACCGAGTAGCGGTCCGTCAGGAGTACCTGGACCGCGCAATGCCGCAGTACCTCGGCATCCCGATCGACACCAAGGTGCCCGCCTGGACGACCGCCCACGGGGACCTGCACTGGGCCAACCTCACAGGTCCGACCCTCACGGTGCTCGACTGGGAAGGCTGGGGCATCGCGCCCGCCGGCTACGACGCAGCGCTGCTGTCTTGCTACAGCCTGCTCGTGCCGGACACCGCTGCCGAGGTACGCCTGCGGCTCGGGCACATCCTCGACACGCCCGCAGGGAGGTTCGCCGAGCTAGCGGTCACCACTGAACTCCTGCAGACCACAATTCGGGGCGACAACCTCGACCTTGAGGAGCCCCTGCGGAGGCGGGTGTTCGAGATCACCGGCGCTCGGCCCTCCGGGCGGGGGAACCGCGTCGAGTAGCACTTGGGATATCCGACGCGACGACTTTCTCCGCCCACTCGTGCGGTGGGACCGGGCACTGCGGCTCAGCTTGTCGCAGACGCATCAGCCTTTTCCGGTAAGGGACTTCGCGACACCGATGATCGAGGAGAGGAGAGCAACGATCGCACCCAGGCTCGCGAGGCTCGTAGTGGCGTTGGGGAAAAGATCCGCCGAAATCTCTCGCCACCGGCGTCGCACGACGAGTCCCTTCAGCTTCTGCCATTGATGCTGCTTGATGTGGCAACCACGAAGAACGCCACGGCCGTTGTTGCGGCAGGTCTGCGCCTCACCACGATTCAGAGCAGCACACGGGACTGGTGCCTGGAAGAGAAACCACAGGAAGCTCAGAGCAGACAGAGTTGTGATCGCTGGGGGCCCGAAGTCAGCGGTCAACCATCCGGTCATAGCAACGACGAAAGCAATCAGCCCCCAGTAGCGCCAAAGGCCGTTCGTTCTCTTCTTATTAGCCATAGCGGCGTACGGTATCGACGTGTAGGGAGGTGCGGGGAGAGCGCACAGGTGCATGGGGCGCGCGACGGGCGCGGGAGGCTCCCGCTCACCAGCGGGACGGCCAGTCAGTCGGGGCGGTCCTCGGTGGCCGGCGGGGCGAGGAGGGCCAGGAGGAGGGCGGCGATCCGGGCTTCGTGGCCGGCGGGGACGCCCAGGCGGTTGGCCGTCATGTGGACGTGTGAGCCGAAGATCGCGGCGGCGCGGGCGAAGCCGAGTTCTGTGGTCCAGTCACGGAGGGCGGCGGTCAGGGGGTCGGTCCACTGTGCCCAGCGTGGGTCGCCGCTGCGCATTGCCGCGCGCAGGCGGGGGGCGAGTTGGTCGAGTGCGGTGATGGCGGCGGCGAGTTGGGGTCGGGCGGGCGCGGGGGCGTCGGGTGTCGCCCAATTCAGCCAGCCGTCCCGTTGCGCTGTCAGGAAGCGGACCAGGCTGCCGGGTGGCCCCTCGGTGGTGAGGGCTGAGCAGGCGGCGGCGCATGCCTCCAGGCCGGAGGCGAAGGCGTGCGGGGTGCCGGCTCTGGCCAGGCAGGCGCGCAGGGTGAGCCGGCTGGAGTGGTGGAAGAGCTGCTCGGAGCGCGCCATGAGGTGACGGCCGCCGTAGCGCTCGTACTCCGGCTCGTAGGCGGCGCGCCGAAGACCTGGCGCGAGCAGCTCGCCGACCGTCAGCGGCGCTCCCTGCTCGCCCGCCGCCGCGATGCGTCGCACCGCGGCGGCGTAGGTGGTCTGGTCGAGCCGCTGGGTGGGCGGGACGGCGGCGTCGAGCACGGACAGCCGGTCGGCCAGCAGGGCTTCGAGCCGGTCGCTCTCCGCCTCGGTCAGTCCGGTCATCCGCAGCCGCAGATGCGGACCGCCCTGCCAGTAGCGCACGAAGAACCAGGGTGAGCCGGCGGGTTCCAGCAGGCCGAGGCGGTCGGCGAGCGGTCCCAGCGCCTCGGTGACCACGGCGTCCAGTGCCGCCGGGGCGAAGGACGCCAGGTGCAGGTGCCAGCTCTGCCAGCGGTGCTGTCGGTCCGTCACAGCCTGAGGTCCAGCATCGGCTCGGCGAACCGGGAGCGGCCGCAGACGACGGTGAACACCGGCAGCACCTCCCGGGGCAGGCCCATCGCCCGTTGCAGCCAGAACTCGTCGAAGGAGCGGGCCGGGCGGGCGAACAGGCCGTGCGCGGCAGCCGCCGTGGCCAGCCCATGCGTGGCCCAGCCGCACCAGAGCTGGAGCAGCGACCAGCCGGCCGGCCCGAACGCGTCCAGGATCCCGTCCAGGTCCGCCGAGAAGACCCACATCGCGTTCGCATGGCGCAGCCCGCAGTCCGTGGTGGGTGTGAGGGGGTAGCCGAACGCGTCCTGGAGCCGCTGCATCAGTTCCGGCTCCGGCTGCTCGGGCTCGACCCGCCCGTCCACCACCGCGTAGCGGCCGGTCGGCAGCCCGGCCATGCGCTGGAGCGCGACGGTGGTCCGCACCCGGCGGCCCACCTCGGCGAGCGGCCCCGGCGCGGGCCGGCCGAGCCAGGCGAGCAGCTCCGCGAGGCAGTCCGCGCCGAGCACGGCGGGCCGGGCGGAGAACCCCGAGACCGCTGCGGGGACCCGTCCGGCGGACCGGTTCCACAGCGTCTCGGCCCAGGTGGGCCGGACGGTGCCGGTGACGGTGGTGACGGCTTGCGGGAGGTTGGGGATGCCGCGCGCCGGTTCGGTCTCGGCGCAGGAGAGGTCCGCGAGCGGTGCGGTCACCTCGGCGGCCTCCAGGATCAAGGCGTGGCCGGCCTGCTGACGTAGCAGCGTGCGCTCCGCCTCCGCCTCCGACTCTGCCTCCTGCTGGGACGGGACGGGCCCGGCTGCCGCCCCCGGCAGCGGACGGCTCGGCGGGAGCGGGCCGACGCCGTGCAGGGTCACCACCAGCGGCGGTGACCAGGCCGCCGGGCCGGTGCCCGCCAGCAGCCGGCCGGCCGCGGCGGTGACCGTGGCGTCCGTCCGCAGCCGGGCCCGGACGCCGAACAGGTCCGCGGCGACGTGCACGGAGCGCAGGTTGATGCCGAGTTCCAGCAGGCCCAGGGCGCAGCGCAGACGACCGTACTGGGCCGGCAGGTCGGTGTAGCGGGCGGCGAGCAGCACGGTGAGGTCGCCGGGGGCGGGCAGCAGTGCGGTGACGTCAGCGTCGGCGGCGGCGGTGTCCGGGAGATCGATCAGCGCGTGCCGGTGGAGGTCCAGGTAGCCGACCGAGCCGTCCGGGGCCACCACGAAGACGTGCACCGGGAACTTGCTGCGCACCGAGGCGATCGAGCGGTGGTCGTTGAAGCGGTTGGACGGCTCGCGCCGCTGGAGGCCGACGGCGGCGACCAGCAGGTGGCCCACCAGGTCCCCGGCCGGGACCGCCGCGACGGCGGTGGACGGGAGCGGCTGCGGGTACCGCGCCCCGGCCAGCAGCCGGTGCGTGCCGGACGGCAGCGGCCGCCCGTCGGCGCCGCGGGCCGCCGCCGGGGGCAGCGTGGCCGTGGTGGGTTCGGTGATGTCCACCTGGGGCTGCTCGGCCAGACCGGCCCGCAAAGCGCCCTGCCGGTAGGCGAACAGCCGGACGTCGCTCGTCGTCGTCATCGGTGGCGCCGCTCCTTCACGGGACGGGAGGGTGATGGGGGATGTGATGGGAGAGGTGATGGGGGTCGGGTTCACGGGAAGGGGTGGGGGTCGAACGGGTAGTCCTCCTCGCGCGGCGGTGCGCCCTGCGCGTCCGCGATCGCCTCGGCCAGCCGGGGCAGCCCGGCGAGCCGCTGCTGGGCCTGCCCGAAGCACATCGGCAGGATCCCGGGAACCACCGCCTTCACCACGGACAGCCCCGCCGCGCCGTGCTCGGGCGTGGACTGGTCCACCACCACGATGCGGTCCAGGCCGGCCGCCCGGAACAGCCCGGCGACGAAGCGCAGCGCCTGTGTGACGTCCCCCCGGGCGGCGTCGGTGAAGACCCCGGGCCAGCCGGGAAAGGCCTCGGCCAGACCGACCACCGGTCCGCCCAACACCTCCTCGATCCGGGGGCGCAGTTCGGGGTACGCGTACCGCTTGTGGTGGTCGGGCATGTCCTCGACCAGCCAGGGATCGGCCACGATCGGGCGCACCGCCTCGACGTCCCAGTTCGCTCCCGCGCTGACCAGTTGGGACAGCTCCCACAGGCCGGCCCGGACGGCCCGCACCGGGTCGGCGCCGGAGCCGGCGGCGCTGAGGGCGGCCGGAAGCCCGTCGCCCTCGCGCAGCGCCAGCACCCAGACCACCGGGATCGCGAGATCCACTGTGGCGACCAGCAGGTGCACCCGGTAGCCCTGGTCCTCGATCTGCCGGATCAGCAGCAGGCACTCGCGATCGGTGATCTCGCCGGGCGCGATCCGGGGCAGCGGTCGGCGGCGGTGCCAGGAGAGCAGGAAGGCGTCCCGCTCGGCCAGTTCGAGCAGGGAGTGCAGGACGGCCTCCTCGTAACTGCCGCCGAGCGCACAGCCACTGGAGGACTCGTGGAAGAAGTGCGTCCGCCGGGCCTGTTCGGGCGCGTCGGAGGGGGCGGGGTACCGGTACTGGTAGAAGCCGAGCTCGGCCGGGACGAGCAACGGCCGCCCGCCGTCCAGCTGGTGGCCCCACACCCAGTCCATCGGGGTGTCGTCGTCGAACGGCCGCAGGTGGCTCAGCGGCGAGGCCAGCTGCCGCGCGGTGTACCGGCCCAGCGCTGCGAGTTCGACGGCACGGTCGCCCAACTCGCTTGCGGTGGCGCCGAAGACGAGCGGCGCGACGTTCGGGTAGCCACCGCTGCGCTCGAAGGCCTCCAGGCAGCCCACGGCCTCGGCCTGCCGGAAGGTCGAGCTGCGGCCGTGGCCCGCGAACTGCGCGCCGAGCAGCCGGGTTTCGGTCATCGCCATCCCGACCAGACCGGACCGCTGCGTGCCGAGCACCGGCCCGAACCGGGGGTCGGCGAGCGCCTCGCGCATCCGGTCGGGGTCGAGTCCGAACGGCGGCTCGCCCCGGTCGGGCAGCGCGGTGGGGGTTGGCGTGGGGGTGGGGGTTGGCGTGGGACGGGGGACGAGTGGGCGGGGGTGCGGTGGCTCGGTCGGCCGGCCGACTCGCAGCTCAGGGCCGTCACCGCAGACCGCGCAGCGCCGGCTCGCCGGCACCCGGTGCCGGCGCAGCAGGCCGTCGGGGGTGAGCAAGAGCAACTCGCCGGGGGTGAGGAGTGGTTGGCCCTGCCGGAGCAGCTCGGCCAGCAGCTGCCGGAGCGCGGGCGACAGGACCGGCGGGGCGGCTCGCGGGGGCTGGGGCGGGGGCTGCGCAGGCGACTGCGCGGGAGGTTGCGTGGGAGGCTGCGACGGCGCGAGGCCGGCCGCGGTTGCGGCGGGCGGGCGGTGAGCGGTGCGGTGTGCAGTGCGGTGTGCTAGCTCTGGGAGGAGGCGGTCGGCATCCCGGATTTCTGCGCACCCGGCGCAGCCTGACGGATCGTCGGTGGTCCAGAGCGGGCCGACCAGGAGCTCCGCCGGGGTCGCGCGGACGGAAAGCAGGGGTGTGCCCTGCTCGCGGGCGGCGTCCAGTGCCTGCCGCTCCCAGTCGGCGTCCCAGCCCCCGGAAACGGCGACCAGCCAGCCGGCCGGCTGCTCCTGCCACGGCAACTCCAGCAGCTCCGCCGGGGCACCGGGGGCGGGCAGGATCCGGGGCCCGGGGGCCGTCGAAGAGTGGGGCAAATCCGATGGCATGGCTGGGGCAGCTGAGGTGGCCGGGGTCGGGGCAGCCGGGGCGGCCGGGGTCAGGTTGGCCGGGGTGACCGAGGTCGAGGTGGCCGAGGTGGCCGGGGTCAAGGTGGCCAAGGCAACTGGGGTCAAGGCAGCCGGGGCGACCGGGGTAGCCGAGGTCGAGGCGGCCGAGGTAACCGGGGCCAAGGCGGCCGGGGTGGCCGGGGTGGCCGGGGTGGCCGAGGTCGGGGTGGCTGGAGCGGCCGGGGCATCAGGCAGGTGGGGTGGACCCGCCGGTGGGGCGCTCATCCGGGGAGTCCGACCAGGCCGCAGACCAGCGTCAGCTCGCCGACGGCCTCGTCGTGCACCAGTTGCTCGGCCCGCGGGCGTGCTCCCATGGCCTCGGCTCGGGCCAGGAGTTGGCGCAGGCAGTCGTGGATCCGGTGGTCTGCGGCGATCTCCAGTGACCAGGTCCCGACCGGGTCGGGAGGCAGGACCGGGGCCTGCGGTGCGGTCCGCTCGGCCGCCTGGTACTGCGCGCGGGCGGTGGCGGCGAGCAGGGCCGCGTATGCGGCGGACGCCAGGCTCGGGCCCCACTCGGTGGCCAGCACCTCGCCGGTGGCCGGGTTCGTCACGCTGACCAGCTGCCAGTCCAGTCCGGCCACCGTGCGCAGCTGCAGCTCGGCGGGGACGTCGAAGAAGTCGCGCAGCAGGCCCCACTGCGAGCGGACCGCGATGCTCCCGAGATCGTCCCAGGTCAGCGCGGTGCCGGCGGACTGCGCGAGCCCGTCCTGTCCGGCTTGCCGGAGCAGGCCGTCCACCAGCCAGTGCGCCCGGGTGAGCCCGGCGGCGGGGATCAGCCCGGTGCCGCTCTCCCCCGCCGGCTCCCGGCCCACCAGCTCCCGGTCGGCATAGCGACGCAGCACGGCGAGCATGGCCGTCAGCCCCGCGGCGGCACGTTCCCGGCCCCAGCCCAGCAGGTACGGGCCCGGTTCGGCGGTGCGGCCCGCCACCGTCTCGGCGGTGACCAGGCTGACGGGCAGTTGCGGGAGATCGAGGTCACGGCCCCAGCGGGCGAGACCGGTCCACCGGGCGGTGAGCCCGGCGTCGAGCTCGAACTGCGACGCGTCCCCGGTGTCGGTGTCGGCATCGGTACTGGCGACGCCGGCGGTAGCGGGCTCCATCGTGCGCCAGGCCGCCGCGAGGCCGGCGTCCGGTACCGGTACGACCCTGGTCTGCGCCGCGTGGCCGTGCACCACCCACGCGGTGCGCCGACCGTCCTGCGCCCCGGCCACACCGGCGAGCCGGGCCAGCACGGCGTGGGCGGCGAGCGATCCGGCCAGGACCGCACTGATCGGGCGCGGTGCCGCCGACTCAACCCCGGTCCGCTGCCAGGCGGCGGCTCGCGCCCGGACGGCCTGGAAGGCGCGCAGTTCCGCCGGGGTCGTGCAGACCGGCCCGACCAGCGCGACGGCCTCCTCGGCGGCCACCGGCAGCACCGCTGTCCCCGGCGCGAGCCGCGCGGCGGCGGCGAGCAGGTCCAGCGGAGCGTCACAGTCGTCGATCAGCACCACCACCGCAGGCGCCGCGGCGCCGCCCGTCGCAGCATCACCCGTCACAACGCGCTCCGCACCGGCGGCGAGGTCGAGCTCCGTCGTCTCGCCCGTGCCGTTCGCCGCCAGCCCGCGCAGCACCGCGCCGGCCCCGGGCCCGCCGCCCGCGACCGCGACCCGGGCGGCCCGCACCGCGGCGAACGCGCGGTACGGCTCCGCGCAGTTCGTCTCCAGGTAGGCGAGCAGTTCGGCGTGCTCCCTGACGGTCTCCGGGTCCGGCAGCGGGCCCTGCACGGCGTCCAGGTCGATCAGCACGTCCTGGGCGACCAGCGCGCGCACCACGTGTTCGAGCACCGGCCGGGCCCGCTCGTCCCCGGCGGCCGCGACCATCTCGTCCACGCTCGTACCGTCGAGCAGCGCGCCGAGCTGGTCGTCGACGACGGTGTAGAGGGCCGGTGGCCCGGAGAGCACGAACGAGCGCTCCCCCCGGACCCAGTAGACCCCTTGCGGCACCGGAGCACAGTGCGCGTCCGGACGGAGCTTCACTCTCATGGCATCCTCAGCTGGAATCGGGCCCCGGCGGGGCGGTCGAGCTCGACGACCCACTCGACGGCGTGGCGCCCCCGGCGGACCCCGGGCAGGGCCTCCTCCAGGTAGCTGCCGGGCGGCCGGCGGTCCAGCAGCCGGGGCAGCACCCGCACCGTCAGCGCGCTGGCCAGGTCGGCGTACTGCGGCTTCTCCGGCCGCCGGTTCGCCGGGTGGCCACCGCCCGCCATGGCACGGGCGATCGCGTTGGGGTCGAAGTCGGTCTTGATCACCACCTCGTCCGGGACGTCGTGCACCGCCCGCCAGGCGGTGAGATCGACCAGGTGTCCGGCCGGCCCCTCGGCTCCGGGGGCGGCCGGGAAGTCGGCGCCGGGGTACCAGCGGCGTCGCTGGAGCACCACCCGGCCCAGCGTCAGACGGGGCGTGCAGGTCGTACGGTCCGGGGCGGGGGCCTGCTCCCAGCCGAAGGACTCGACCATCACCCGGCTCGTGTCGGCCAGCCAGGTGGCCAGGCGCAGCGGGGCCGGGTGCAGGTCCGGCCAGCGCATCCCGAGCGTGACCGGGCGCACCCGGACGCCGTCCGCGTCCAGCAGGACCAGCTCGTCCCGCTCCGGGTCGTGCGCCAGCCGGATGCCGAGCCACTCCCCGGGGGTGATCGTCCGGTCCAGCAGCGGGATCCGGTGGTTGATGTTGACGCCGTGCAGGCCGCGGTCCTCGCACGGCTCGGCCCCGTCCGCGGCGAACAGCGCGGTGGCCCGCCGGGCGATCGACTCGGCTGCCCGGCCCCCGAGTTCGCGGTCGGCGCCGAGGAAGCGCATGCCGAGCAGGCCGTGGCCGGGGTAGCAGCCGTTCAGCACCAGCCGACCCGCGACCGGCTGGACCACCAGGCCGTACGACGCGGGCGAGCGCCAGAACCGCTGCGGCAGTGCGGCCGCCAACTCGGCCGGCAGGGCCGGGTCCAGCGCCAGTTCCTCGGCCTGCGGCTGCTCGGCGCGCTCGCGGGCGATCTGCTCGGCGACCGTGCGCACGGCCGTCGCGCGCAGCTTCAGCAGCTGGGCCAGCGAACCGTCGCGCGGGCCGAACTCCGCTGCTGCGTCCGACACTTCCGCGTCGGCCAGGTCGGCCAGGTCGGCCAGGTCGGCTTCGCGGCGGAGCACCTCGCGGACCAGCCCGGCGGCGTGGTCGAGCAGCGGCACACTGGCGCCCGGGCCGAAGCGTTCCACGAACAGCGCGCAGGCCAGCGCCCGTAGTTCGTGATGACGGTCGAAGAGCGCGGCGAACTCCGCGGCCCCGGCGAGGTCGGCCAGCGCCTGCTGATAGCCGGCGGGCGAGACCTCGAACGGGTCGAGCAGGTAGTCCTCGTTGACCCGCAACCGGCCCGGTTGCGAGCTGAGCGCGTTCAGCCGCTGCTGGGCGGAGTCCAGCCGGTGCAGCAGGGCGACCCGCTCCGGCACCGCGGCCGTGGCGAGCCGCCCGAGCGACTGCGCCGCCTCCGCGAGGTCCGCCGCCGCGGCCGGGGCGTGCTCGCCCAGCAGGTCCCCGGCGGCGCGCAGCGGGTCCGCCGCCTGCTCGTCCAGCACCGGGCCGGGCAGCAGGATCCGGGCGTCGCACGCGGCCCGGACCAGCCGGTCGGCCTGTTCGGCGGTGCCGCCGAGACGCTCCGCCAGCGCCCGGTCCAGGGCGCCGTTCGCGACCGGCCCCAGTGCCGTGAGGTCGAGCAGGGTCCGCAGTTCGGCGGTGAGCGGGGTGGAGAGCACCCGGATCTGCGAGCCGTCGCGGCGGCGGAAGCGCACGGCGTCGCGGGTGGTGCGGATCGACGGGTTCTGCATCACCGTGCTCCCCGCCCCGGATACCCCAGTGGCGCCGGTGGCGTCGTCCGGGCCGGCGCTCTCCGGCAGCAGGCCGTCGACCAGCGTCGAGAACTGCGCCCGGTCCACCGAGGCGAGTGCGTGCGCCCGGCCGCGCCGGAAGACGGCCCGGTCGAGCGGAACCCCCTGCTCGGACCAGGTGGCGAAGCCGACCGCGGTGAACCGGGTCAGCGGCGAGGTGCGGACCATGGCACGGGCCAGGTGCTGCAGAATCCCCCGTTCGGACTTGCGGTCCTGCTTGGACGGACGGCCGGCGGAGCGGGCATAGCGGCGCACCGCGTCAAGGACCTGCGGCGAGGTGAGCGCCAGCGACAGCTGGAACGGCTCGGCACCGACGGCCTCGGCCAGTGCGGCCCGCTCCTGTGCCAGGCAGGTCTCGTAGCCGGCGGTCAGCACGGCGCGCGCGAGGGCGCTGCGCTGCCGGGCCGCCAGCCAGGCGCTGGTCGCGGCGGGCCAGGTCCGGGCGGTGGCCGATGGTCTCGGGTCGCGCTGGTTGTAGACGGCCCGTTTCAGCTCCAGGACGCACTGGAGGTCCCGGCCGGTGGCCGTCGCGGCCAGCTCGTACAGCTCGGCGCGGGCGGCGTCGCCGAGCGCGGTGCAGAGCCGCTCCGCCTCGGTCAGCGCGCTCACCGCAGTGGTCAGTTCCGGGCCGGCGAGGCGGCGGCCGGGCAGCGGGTTGATCCGCAGCATGACGGTGTCCGCGAGCTGCGCGGGCGCGGAGGGGGTGTTCACGTGCACGGCCTGACCTGGTCCAAGTCGATACATGGTGACTCCAGGTGGAACGCGGTGGCCCCGCCTCCAGTGAGCTGGCGCAGGGTCACGCAGGGGCCGACCCGGCACTGCCGGGCTGGGGCGGGACTACTGGGACGACGCCGGCCTCAGGGCCACGGGCGTCAGGGGTTCGGGCGCTGGGGCAGTGGGATCAGCCCGTGCAGCAGCAGGAGACCGAGGAGGAGCAGGAGCAGCAGGCCGGACCGACGATGTCCGCCTTGCTGATCAGCTCGTCCATGTCATCGACGAAGCGGGCCGTGGTGGACGCCCGCAGCGCGGAGACGTCCTCCATCTCGGCGACGTCCAGTACGGCCAGCTCGGTCAGGTCGAAGTTCGCGAAGTCAACGCTCATGGCACACCGGTCCTTTGGTCGAGTGTCACGCGGAGGGTACGGATCACTCCAGGCGAACGGCCGTCCCGACCCCCGACCGGGCGTCGACCGAGCGAACACGCCTGTGATCACGTCGATGTGACGTGACATCAGAAGAGCTTCCCAATGGTTCTCCGGGAGCCTGGAGTGATCTCCATGCTCCGACCGCGACTCCCCCGGGGCAAGGGAGTCCGGCTGGCAGCTAACTGCACCGGGCCGAGCCGACGACCCGCGCTCCGGCCGTGGCAGCTTGTTGCACCCACTACGCGGGATAGCGACACGCCGGGCCGCAACCGCCCGGGTGCCCGACCGAGCCCGCTGTCGGGTGGCGACCCAGCACTCCGGATGCGTGCTGACGCTGCGTCAACTGCGGAAGGATCCTATGAGTGGCCAGCCTTTCAGGATATCTGATGCTCATAAAAGTCGGAGCATTTGTCGCCGGTTGTTCACCGAGGATTGGCCTGTTCAACATCGAGGGTCGCGACAGTACTCCCCGTGACCGCAACCACCACGGCCCGGCCGGTCACTGTGCCGGGCCGCCTCAGCAGTAGTCGGGCTACGGCCCGCGACTTCCGTACCACCCGTTGGGGCTGGGCCTACTCGGCTCCGGCGGTGCTCATCTTCTTGGCGTTCGTCATCATCCCGACCGGTTATACGTTCTACGTCTCACTCTGGAAGTGGAACGCGCTCAACCCGGCGATGTCTACGTTCAAGGGGCTGGGGAACTACCAGCGCCTGGTCTCGGCCACCCAGCCGACGTTCCTGTCCAGCGTCTGGCACTCGCTCTACTTCAGCGGGGCGATGGTGATCGGCGGGACCGCGATCTCGCTGGCGCTGGCACTGCTGCTGCAGCGCGGGGGCGCACTGCTGAACGCGTCGCGGGTGGCGCTGTTCCTGCCGCACGCGACGCCGGTGATCGCGACCTCGATGATCTGGGTGTGGATCTTCAACCCGCGCTTCGGGCTGGCCGACTGGGTGCTGCACAGCCTGCACCTGCCAACCTCGGACTGGCTGCAGTCCTCGGCCTCCTCGATGCCGGCGGTGATCATCTACAGCCTGTGGCACGAGATCGGGTTCACCACGGTGGTGTTCCTCGGCGGGCTGGCCACGCTGTCGGAGGAGCTGGGCGAGGCGGCCCGGATGGACGGGTGCTCACCCTGGCAGGAGTTCTGGCACGTCACCTGGCACCAGCTGCGGCCGGTCACCACCTTCGTGGTGGCGATCACGGCGATCACCTCGCTCCAGGCGTTCACCCAGTTCTACGAGCTGTCCAGCGGTGGTCCGGTCTACGCCACCACGACGCTGAGCTACCTGGTCTACCAGGAGGCCTTCGTCCTGAGCGACACCGGCTACGGCGCCGCGCTTGCGGTGGTGCTGTTCGCCATCACCGTCCTGTTCACCCTGGTCCGGCGGCGCACCGCGGCCGGTTCCGAGTCCTCGCTGGTCTGAGTCCCACGGCGAGCCTGACCCCGCACCGCCCGCACGTCCTGCACGACCTGCACGTCCTGCACGACCTTGCACCGTCCCCACACAGCACAAGAAACGGACAACCCTCCCCATGCGTCTCCGCATCGCCGCCGTTGCCGCCGTCGCCGTCGTCTCGGCCCTCAGCCTCTCCGCCTGCGCCGGTGGCGGCACCCCGGCTGCCTCCGGTTCGCCCTCCGCCTCCGGTCACGAGCTGGCCGTCCCCACCACGCCGGTGACCATCACCTTCGAGGAGGCGATGACCATCGGCACGCTGAAGCCGTCGATGGACAAGCTGGTCGCCGACTTCCAGGCCAAGTACCCGAACATCACCGTCAAGCTCCAGGGCGACCCGGACTACGCGACGATGTACACCAAGGAGAAGGCCGAGGTCCAGGCGGGCAACGCGCCGACCATGGGACAGGTCTACGAGAGCTGGGCCTCCTACTTCCAGTCCGGCGGCGCGATCACCCCGATCAGCGAGCTGGCCGGCACCGACACCCCGCCGCAGGTCGGCACCTTCTACAAGGGCATCCAGAAGGACCTGGCGCTGGGCGACGGCAAGAACTGGATGTGGCCGTTCAACAAGAGCGTGCTGATCCTGTTCTACAACGCCGACATGCTCAAGGCGGCCGGCCAGAGCGAGCCGAAGACCTGGGACGACTACGCCACCGCGATGAAGGCGGTCTCCACCAACGGCGTCACCGGCTCCACCATCGACCCGGGCTCGGCCGCCGGCGCCGCCTTCGGCACCCAGTGGTTCGAGATCCTGGCCAAGGCCAACGGCAGTGCGCTGTACGACGCCGACGGCACGCCGAAGCTGAACGACGACGGCGCCGTCAAGGCGATGACCTACCTGAAGTCGCTCAAGGACGCGAACGCGCTGGCCACCGGCAAGAACTACCCGGGCGAGACCGCGCTGGGCGCTGCCAAGGGCGCCTTCGACATCTCCTCCGCAGCCGGCTACGGCTTCGAGAAGAAGACCGTCGGCGACAAGTTCAACATGAACATCTCGGCCCTGCCGACCGGCACCAGCGGCGCGGTCAACGAGCTGACCGGCACCAACATGGTGGTCTTCAAGAACGCCACCGCCGACCAGAAGGCCGCCGCCTGGGCGTTCATGAAGTTCATCACCAGCCCGGAGGAGCAGGCCGGCTGGGCCGCCACCTCCGGCTACCTGCCGGTCACCCCGCAGGCGCTGCCGCAGATGCAGGACTTCATCGCGAAGAACCCCTACGAGACCGCCGCGGTCTCCGAGCTCGACACCGCCTTCGCGCTGCCCCCGTACAACTGGATCTTCAAGTGCCAGGGCTACGAGGCGACCGCGATCCAGGACGTGCTGGACAACGGCGCCAAGCCGGCCGACGCGCTGAAGACCGCCCAGGACGCTTGCAGCACCGCCAAGACCCAGGGCTGATGATCTGATGAAGACCGCCTCCCGTCAGGGAAGGAGGCCGGCCTCCAGCGGAGCCGGCCGCGCCGGGCGAGTGACCGCCCGGCGCGTGCTGGCCCTGCTGATCGGTGCCGCGTTCGTCTTCCCGTTCTACTGGACCGTCGTCATCTCCCTCGGGAAGCCCGGCGAGTTCAGCAACTTCCCGCCGCAGCTCTGGCCGCACTGGCAGTGGTCCAACTGGTCCCGCGCCTGGGATGCGGCTCCGTGGGTGCGGCTGTTCGGCAACACCGTGCTGGTGGCCTGCTGCACGGTGGTGCTCTGCCTGGTGACCTCGGTGCTGGCCGGCTTCGCCTTCGGGGTGCTTCGGTTCCCGGGGAAGAAGGCGCTCACGCTGGTGGTGCTGGCGGTGCTGATGATGCCGGGCACCGTGCTGATCATCCCGGACTACGTGCTGGCCAACGACCTGCACCTGCTGAACACCTACTGGATCCAGATCATCCCCTGGGGCGCCAGCGTCTTCGGGATCTTCCTGGTCCGGCAGTTCTTCCTGTCGATCCCGCAGGAGATCCTCGACGCGGCGTCACTGGACGGTGCCTCCCGGATGCGGGTGCTCTGGTCGATCGGCGTGCCGATGGTGCGCCCGGCACTGTTGATCATCGCGGTCAACGTCTTCCTCGGCTCGTGGAACTCCTACCTGTGGCCCGCCATCATGACCAGCAGCACGATGGACTCGTCCAACACGGTGCAGCCGGTCGAGGTCGGCCTGGCCCTCTTCAACTCGGCCGAGGGCACGGACTACCCCGCGCTGGCGGCGGCCGTCACCTTCACCACCCTTCCCGTCATGGTGTTCTTCCTGGTGCTGCAGCGGCAGTTCATCCGGGGCGCCCTGTCCGCCGCCGGAGGCGTCCGTGGTTGACCGTCAGACCCGCGACCTGCGACCCGTCATCGTCTCCGACTTCGACGGCACGGTGTACCGCAGCGACGATCCGATCCGTTTCTACGCGCGTCAGATCGCCGGCACGCTCGCCTCCGCCGAGGCGGCCCGGTTCCTGGACGTGTTCGAGCGCTACCTGGCCGAGGGTGTCACCGCGGCCGACAGCGCCGCCGACCCGGCCGAGGCCGCGCTGCTGAGCGGGGCCGAGGACGGCTGGGGCGTGGTCCAGGCGCTCGCCACCGAGTACCGGATCAACCCCGACGAAGTCCAGCGGGCCTTCATGGCCAGCCGGATCCACATGCTCGACGAGGCCTGCTCGTTGGAGATCGTCCAGCCGCTGGTGGACCTCTACGCGCAGCTGCGCGGCGAGGTGCGGATCGTGCTGGCCACCAACAGCCCGGCCGAGGGGCTGGCCCCGCTGCTGCAGCGGATGGGCCTGGCCGACGCCTTCGACGAGGTCGTCCCGGGCGCCGCCAAGCCGGTCGGACTGCGCCGCTGGATCGAGGCCGAGCTCACCGGCGGCCCGGCCGCACGGCTCTTCTCGATCGGCGACCACTACCGCAATGACATCGAACCGGCTGCGGCGCTCGGCGCCGCCACCGGTTACATCGACCGATTCGGCCGCGCCGATGGCCCCGCCACCGCGACCGGAGCACGTGCCGAGGAGATCCTGCCCGCCATCGCGGCATGGGCGGACTCCTTGTGCAACGCACCATCCAGCTAGGAGACCCTTCTCTTGACCACTGTTGAATTCTGGGGCGGCGTCGGCATCATCGGCTCCAGCAAGATCGTCATCACCGATGGCGGCCACCGGGTCATGCTCGACTTCGGCATGGACGTGCCGATGGGCGCCGACCTGTTCCGCGCCCCGGTGGCGGTGCGGCCCGAGCGCCACCTGGCCCAGCGCCTGCGGATGGGTGCCGCCCCCCGGCTCGGTGGTGTCTACGACCCGGCACTGCTCGACGCCGGTGACCCGCTGGCCGCCGAGCAGCTGCCGACCGCGCTCTTCCTGTCGCACGGTCACATCGACCACTGCGGGCTGGCCGGCTTCGTCCGCCCCGAGGTCCCGGTGCACGCCGCGCCGGAGACGATCGCGATGCTGACCGCGCTGACCGAGGCGGGCGACGGCCTCCCCGGCGGCGACCCGGTCTGGAACCCGCTCGCGGACGAGACCCCGGTCGCGGTGGGCCCGATGACGGTGGAGCGGATCCTCGTCGACCACGACACCCCGGGCGCCAGCGGCTACCTGGTCACCACCAGCGACGGCGTGCTGGCCTTCACGGGCGACATCCGCTTCCATGGCCGGAACCCCGAGCGCTCCTGGCACTTCGCCGACCGCGCCGCCGGCTGCGACCTGCTGGTCACCGAGGGCACCGCCCTGGGCCTGGGCCTGCCGGCCGGCCCGCCGCGCACCGAGGACGACGTGACGGCCGACTTCGCCGCCGCGATCGCCGCGGCCGGCCAGGACCTGGTGCTGCTCGGGATGTACCCGCGGGACCTGGAGCGGGTCGCGGAGTTCATCGAGATCGCCGTCGCCGGTGGACGCCGGATCGTCTGGGGGGACCGGGTCGCGGCCTTCCTGACCGCGGCCGGCATCGAGGGCGTGCTGACCTGGCACGAGGTCGGCCTGGACGGGCTGCGCGCCGAGCCCGGCGCCTACGTCTACCAGCCGGACATCGGCGACCTGCGCAACCTCGCCGAGTTCGCCGAGCTGCCGATCGGGCCCGGCACGGTGTGGCTGCACGCGAACGGCGAGCCGCTCGGGCCCTTCGAGTCGCGCTGGCAGCTGTTCACCGAGTGGCTCGAGGCGCTGTCCGTCCCGCTGCGCCGGATCGGCTCGTTCGGGCACGCCACCGCCGACGACCTGCACGCCATGGTGCACCGGGCGGCCCCGAAGATCGTGGTGCCGATCCACACCCAGGCGCCCGACCTGCTGCACCCGGTCGGTGCCACCGGCCGGCTGATCCCGGAGTACACCCGCGGCTACCGGATGGACGGGCGCGAGGCCTGACGGCCTGTCTGTCGGATCCCTGCTCGTGACGGCCCACGGCCGGCTGCCCGTTCGCGGGTACCGGCCGTGGGCCTTCGTGTGCCGGTGAGGCGCGCGGCGGGTGCGCGCCTCACCGGTGGGGGGGTCAGGAGCCGGAGACGGTGGCGAAGCGGGCGGCCACGTCGGTCCAGTTGACGACGTCCCAGAGCTTCTCGATGTAGTCCGGGCGGACGTTGCGGTACTGCAGGTAGTAGGCGTGCTCCCAGGCGTCGAAGGCGAGCAGCGGGGTGGTGCCCTGGCCGACGTTGCCGTGGTGGTCGTAGACCTGCTCGACGATCAGGCTCTTGCTCAGCGGCTCCCAGGCCAGGATGCCCCAGCCCGAGCCCTGGACGCCCGCGGTGGCGGTGGTGAGCTGCTTGCGGAACGCCTCGAAGCTGCCGAAGTGCTCCTCGATCGCGGTGCCGAGGGCGCCGTCGGGGCGGTCGCCGCCGTCCGGGGAGAGGTTCTCCCAGAAGAGCGAGTGCAGCACGTGGCCGGAGAGGTGGAAGGCGTGCGTCTTCTGCAGGCCGACCAGGCTGCCGAACTCCTGCTTGGCGCGGGCCTCGGCCAGTTGCTCCAGCGTGTCGTTCGCGCCCTTCACGTAGGCCGCGTGGTGCTTGGAGTGGTGCAGCTCCAGGATCTCGGCGCTCATCGCGCGCTCAAGGGCGGAGTAGTCGTACGGAAGGTCAGGCAGTGAGTAGGTGCCCATCGGGACACGGCCCCTTTCGACGGTGCTGGACGATGCTGATCGTGCCGGACTGATCGTGCCGAGGCAACACTATTGCGTATCAGTTGCAATAGCTCAGCAATGCAGCAGCATGTTGGCTGCGGGGCCGGCCCCCGTCAGCTACGGACAGCACTCCCCACGTGGGCGCCTGCCCTTCCTGACTGACGATCGTCTTCCCAACCGGCGCCCGCCGGGACGCACGGGCCGGCCCCGCACCAGCCGTCTCACCCAGCAGTCGTTCGACCCCGTCAGCCGCCGGCCACCAGTTACCGGCCGCCGCAGTGTTCGGGCGGCGGCTGCGGGTGCCAGACGGTCTGGAAGTTGCGGCGCGCCCGGTGCAGCCGGGAGCGGACGGTGCCGACAGGCAGGCCGAGGGTGCGGGCGATCTCGTCCTCGTTCAGGCCGTACACCCCGCGCAGCACGAGGACTTGACGGTGCTGGTCGGTCAGCCGGCTCATCGCGTCCGTGATGTGCACGCCGTCCAGTGGATCACCCTCCACCGCGCGGTCGGTGAGGTCGTCGATCGGGCCCTGACTGAGCCGCCGGGAGGTGCGGACGGCCTCCCGGACGGTCACCGCGCGGACCCAGCCGTAGAAGGCGGTCGGCTCACGCAGTCCGCGGATCCCGCGGAAGATCGCCAGCATCGCCTCCTGCGCGGCGTCCGAGCTGTGCCGCTGGGCTATCGGCAGGCAGAGCCGGCCGACGAACGGTGCGATGTGCAGCAGCAGATCGTTCATGGCCCGGCGGTCCCCGGCCTGGGCGCGGGGTAACAGCACGCTGGCGTCCAGAGCCTGCGGGTCGTACGTCGTGGTCATCTCGGAAGTGCTCCTGAAACTCCGACTGCGGGGTTGGGGGCGCATGGCGGTGCGCACGGCCGGCCGGTGGCGGTCTGCGGGCTGGGGGCACAGCGCACCGGCCGGCCGCCGACGGGCCGTCAAGCCGTCAAGCCGTTGCCACCGTCAGGCCGTGGCCGCCGGCTCCGCCGACAGGTCGCCCAGCGGGTCGCCCAGTGGGTCGCCCAGCGGCGCGAAGCCATCGAGTGTGCGCTGCAGCTCCGTGGCCACGGCGCTCATCTGCTGATCCGTGAAACAGGCCCTGCTGTAAGGGAGTTCGATGCTGAGGCGGCCGTCGAAGGAGACCAAGCAGACCATCACCGGCCCCCGCCCGGCCTGCGGGAAGTAGTTCTCCCGGGCCGGCACCAGCCGCACGTCCGTGATCTCCGCGTTCTCGGGGGCCGGCGGACCCTGGACCGGCCCCATGTTCGTCACGATGACGCTGGTCGCCAGCAGCCCGGGGCGCTCCACCAGCTGCGGCAGGATCCTCAACTCCTGGAAGAAGTCGCCGCGTTCGATGGCCGCGTGCAGGTTGTCGTTGACCTGCCGGGCCAGTGCCAGCGGATCGGTCCGCTCGCCCACCTCGACCACGTCCAGGCAGGAGGAGACGGCCGGCACCATGACCTCCGGCGCCAGCGCCGGGGTCAGCCGCGAGCGCAGGTCCACCGGCGAGAGGCAGCCCAGCGTGGCATCCTGAGGCCCGAGTTGGCGCTGCACGGCGAGCAGCGCGGCCGCCGCGACCAGTCCGTGCACGGAGACGGCCTCGGCCTTGGCCGTCCGGCGCAGCCCGCTGGTCTGCTCGTGCGTCAACAGCAGCCTTCGGACGGTCAGTTCGGGGCCGTCCACGGCAAGCCCGGAGCTCGCCGCCTGGTAGGGCAGGAAGGCGATCTGCCGACCCTGGGCGCGCTCGATCCGGCCCGCCAGGTACGCCTCGGTCTGCTGCTCGGTGACGGCGGGCAGCAACTCGCTCACCGGGGCCGGCCAGGTGTCGTCCTGCTCGGCGACCGGCAGCGGCCGGCCCTCGACGAGTGCCGTGTAACCGCGCCACAGCGCGTTGAAGAGCGCGATCCCGCTGTGCCCGTCGGTGACGGTGTGGTCCACGCTCAGCACCACGGTCTGCTCGCCCTCGCCACGCAGCAGCGCGGCCCGGATCAGCGGACCGCCCACCGGCAGCGGGGTGTTGAACTCCTCGGTGTAGGCGTCCGGCCCGTCCGGCCGGACCACCAGCCGCGGCAACTCGTGCTCGGCCAGCGGCTGCAGGACGAAGGCCTCGCCCTCCCGGGCGATCCGGCAGCGCAGCGAGGGGTGCTCGGCGAGCTTGGCGGCGAAGGCCGCCGCGAGGAGCTCCTCGTCGATGTCACCGCGGACCGCGCAGGAGAGCACGGCACGGCTGCGCTGCGCGACGTAGATCGTCTCGGTGGGACAGAGCGGGCGGTGCATTCGGGCGCCTTTCATCTCTGTGACCCGTCGGGGCGGAAACCCGCTGGGCCGGCGTGCAATCACCGGGGCCGTGCAATCACCGGGGCCGGACGGAACGGCTACCCGGGTGATGGCCTCGACAAACGTTGAAGAAAAAGAAGAACGAGTTAACGACAGCGGCCGCGTATCCGCCGACAACCGGTCCATTCCCGGGGCAGTGACGGATACGAGACGGATACGAGCGGGCGGATACACGGAAGGAGCCCACCGAAGGGGCGCCTGATTCACGATCCCTGCTCATTCAAACGGTATTACCGGCTGGTTCGCAAGGGGCGTCGGGGCACGGTCGATCACCCGAAGTGTGCGGCCGGAATGGGAAATTCCGCCACCGCACGCACACACCCTCAGGTGACATGGAGGTGTACATGGCAGTTCAGAGGCCCTGCCCACCACCTGCGGGACCCCGCCGGGCCCACGGTCGGACGCTGGCCGAACTGCTGCGGTAGTGGCCGGAATCCACCGGATCGGACCCGGCCGAAACAGGACACACGTGTCCGGAATCCTGCACTCCTGCACCAAAGGGTCACTTGACGATCAGTGGACAACTCGTGCAGGGTGCTGACTCGGGGCGGTTCCGCGCCCCGCCACCGAACTCCCGGGTTTCCGGATGTGCCGCACACCGCGGCTTTTCCTCGCCGATGCCTTTCCCAGGGCATCCTCGCGCCTGCGCAACAACCGGATCACACCGGTCGGGCCGACCGTCGCCCTGCGCGGCCGCGGCGCAGGTTCCTCTTTGTCCAGAGAATCGCAGACGCCTACTGAGGGTTGGTTCCATGTCTGTCCACGAGGGCGCCGCACTCCTGCTGTCGGGGGCCCAGGAGGGCCTCTGGTTCGCCCAGCGGCTCGACCCGGCGAACTCCGCCTACAACACCGCCGAGTACGTGGAAATCCACGGACCGATCGACCCGGGACGGTTCGAGGAGGCGCTGCGCCGGACGGTGCGCGAGGCGCAGACCTTCGCGCTGCGCTTCACGGACACGGCCGCCGGCCCCCGCGCCACCCTGCTCGCCGGCAGCGGCACCGATGCGGACGCGTACGCACCCGCCGAAACCGGCCAAAGTGCCGACTGGCCGCTGCGGTTCGTGGACATCAGCGCCGAGGCCGACCCCTACGCGGCGGCGCAGGCCTGGATCGACACCGACCTGGCGACCCCGGCCGACCTCGGCGACGGACCGCTCTTCACCCAGGCGCTCTTCCGCGCCGCGCCCGACCGCTGGTTCTGGTTCCTGCGCGCCCACCACATCCTGCTCGACGGCTACAGCTACAAGCTCGTCGCCCGCCGACTGGCCGAGCTCTACACCGCACTGACGATCGGCCAGGAACCCTCACCCACCCCGTTCCTCCCGGTGAGCCTGCTCCAGGAGGAGGAGGCGGCCTACCGCGCGTCCGAGCGCTTCGAGCGCGACCGCGCGTACTGGACCGGCCGGTTCGGCGACGCGCCCGAGGCACTCGGCCTGACCGAGGCGACCGCCGCACCCGCGCCGAGGTTCCGCCGCGGCACCGTGCTGCTCAGCCAGGCCCAGGCCGAGCGGCTCTCGACTGCCGCCGCACGCCTCGGCGGTACCCGCAACGACCTGCTGCTGGCGGCCGTCGCCGCCTACCTCCACCGCGCCACCGCCGCCCCCGAGGTGGTGCTCGGCGTGCCCACCATGAGCCGGCTCGGCTCGCGGGCCCTGCGCACCCCCGGCACGGCGTCCAACATCCTGCCGCTGCGGCTGGCCGTCACGCCGCGGACCACGGCCGGCGCGCTCGTCGCGGCCGCCACGGCCGAGCTGCGCGACCTGCGCCGCCACCAGCAGTACCGGGTGGAGGACCTGCGCCGGGACCTCAAACTCCTCGGCGGCGCCCGGCGGTTGTACGGCCCGGTGGTCAACCTGATCTCGTTCGACGACGAGCCGACCTTCGGTGGGTTCCGCACCACCTCGCACCACCTGTCCGGCGGCGCCGTCGAGGACCTGCAGATCAACGTGCGGCCCGGGGCCGGCGGTCAGGGCCTGTGGCTCTCCTTCGACGCCAACCCGGCGCTGTACACCGAGGCTGAGCTGACCGAGCACCGGGAGCGGCTGCTGCTCGTGCTGGACCGGCTCGCCGACGCCGAACCCGGCCTGCCGATCGGCCGCCTGGGGATCCTGCGGCCCGGCGAGGACCCGCAGTACGCCGGCCCCGACGCGGTGGTCACCGCACCGGACGCCGTGCTCAGCACCCGCTTCGAGGCCCAGGCCGCCCGCGCCCCGCAGGCCCTCGCGGTCAGCCACGAGGGCAGCACGCTGACCTACGGCGAGCTGAACGCCCGCGCGAACCGGCTGGCCCGCCTGCTGGTGGAGCGCGGCGCCGGACCGGGCACGCTCACGGCGCTCGCGCTGCCACGCGGCACCGACCTCGTCGTCGCCCTGCTCGCCGTGCTCAAGTCCGGCGCCGGCTACCTCCCGCTGGACCCCGCCTACCCGGCCGAGCGCACCCGCGCGGTCGTGCAGGACGCCGAGCCGGTACTGCTGCTGACCGACGCCGCCACGGCCGCGCTGCTGCCGCAGACCGGCGCCGCCACCGTCGTCCTGGGCGAGCCGGCCGTCGACGCCGACCTGGCGGCGCGCCCGAGCGGCGACCTGACCGACGGTGACCGCCGCGCAGCACTCACCCCGGACGCCACTGCCTACGTGATCCACACCTCCGGCTCCACCGGCCGCCCCAAGGGCGTGGTGATCCCGCACGCCAACGTCGTGCGCCTGTTCGAGACCGCAGCGGCGCACTTCACCTTCGGCCCCGAGGACGTCTGGACGCTCTTCCACTCGTACTCCTTCGACTTCTCGGTCTGGGAGCTCTGGGGCGCGCTGCTGCACGGCGGCCGGGTGGTCGTCGTCCCGCACACCACCTCCCGCTCGCCGCAGGAGTTCCTGCAGCTGCTGCGCCGCGAGGCGGTCACCGTGCTCAACCAGACGCCCTCGGCGTTCCGGCAGCTGATCGCGGCGGACCTGGCCGATGACCCGGCGCAGGCCGACGGCACCGAACTTGCGCTCCGCTATGTGGTCTTCGGCGGCGAGGCGCTGGAACCCGCGCTGCTGCGCCCCTGGATCGAGCGGCACGGCGACCGCTCCCCCGCGCTCGTCAACATGTACGGCATCACCGAGACCACCGTGCACGTCACCCACCAGCGACTCGACCGCGAGCTGATCAAGGACCCGCGGCCCCGCAGCCGGATCGGCACCGCGCTGCCGGACCTGCGGGTGTACGTGCTGGACGGCGACCGGCAGCCGGTGCCGCCCGGCTGGGTCGGCGAGATGTACGTGGCCGGCCCCGGGCTGGCCCGCGGCTACCTCGGCGACCCCGGGCTGACCGCACAGCGCTTCGTGCGGAACCCGTTCGACGCGGCGGGCGGCCTGATGTACCGCACCGGCGACCTCGCCCGGCGCGGCGCCGACGGCGTCCTGGAGTACGTCGGGCGCGCGGACCAGCAGGTGAAGATCCGCGGCTTCCGGATCGAGCCCGGCGAGATCGAGGCCGCGCTGGCGAGCCACCCGCAGGTCGCCCAGGCCGCCGTGGTGGCGCGCCGACCCGATGGTGCGCAGGAGAGGATCCTGGTCGGCTACGCCGTCCCCACCCCCGGCGAACGGCCGGACCCCGCCGAACTCCGCGCCCATCTGGCCCGGTTACTGCCCGAGCACATGGTGCCCAGCGCCTGCGTGGTGCTGGACGCGCTGCCGCTGACCGCCAGCGGCAAGCTGGACGCCAGGGCGCTGCCGGCCCCCGACTTCGCCGCCGCGGCCGGCAGCCGCCGCCCGGCCACCGAGTTCGAGGCCCTGGTCTGCCGGCTCTTCGAGGAGTTGCTGAACCTGCCCGCCGACACCGTCGGGGCCGACGACGGCTTCTTCGACCTCGGCGGCCACTCGCTGCTCGCCACCCGCCTGCTGGCCCGGATGCGGACGGCCACCGGCGTCACCGTGCCGATGGCCGAGCTCTTCGCCCGGCCCACCCCGGCCGCGCTCGCCGAGCAGCTCACCCGCTCGGCCGCCGCTTCGGCCGCCGCATCGGCCACCGGCGCCGGCCGCCCGCTCGCCGACCGGCCCCCGCTGGCCCGCGCCGACCGGCCCGACCCGCTGCCGCTCTCCTACGCCCAGCAGAGCATGTGGTTCCTGAACCGGCTGGGCGAGGCGGACGCGACGTACAACATCCCGCTGGTCGCGCCACTGCACGACGCGGTGGACGTCGAAGCGCTGCGGGCCGCGCTGGCCGACCTCGCCGACCGTCACGAGAGCCTGCGCACGCTGCTGCCGGAGACGGCGGGCGTGCCGCGCCAGGAGATCCGGCCGGCGGGCACCCTGCCGCCGCTGCTCCAGGTCGTGGACTGCCCGGGGCAGGAGGTCGCCGCGTACGTCGCCGCCGCACGCCGGCAGCGCTTCGACCTGACCCGGGACGCGCCGCTGCGGGCCTTCCTGTACGGCCCCGGCACCTCGGCGCAGACGCTGGTGCTGGTGCTGCACCACAGCGCCGCCGACGGCTGGTCGCTGCGCCCGCTGGCGCAGGACCTGTCCGCCGCGTACGCCGCCCGGCGGGCCGGCCGGGCCCCGGAGTTCGCCGAACTGCCGGTCCAGTACGCCGACTACGCGCTCTGGCAGCGCTCGCTGTTCGAGACGGCCGAGCCCAGCGGGAGCCATAACCCGAGCCAGAGCCCGATGCACCGTCAGCTCGATTTCTGGCGGGAGGCGCTGAGCGGCCTGCCGGTGGAGACCGCGCTGCCCACCGACCGGGCCCGCCCGCAGGCGCCCGGCGGGCGCGGCGCGCACCTCACCATCGACGTCGCACCCGAGCTGCACCGCGAGCTGCTGCGGCTCGCCGCCGAGGCCGGCGCGAGCCTGTTCATGGTGCTGCAGAGCGCGCTCGCCGCGCTGCTCACCGGGTGGGGCGCCGGCACCGACCTGGCGATCGGCACGCCGGTGGCCGGCCGCACCGACCAGGCCGCCGACGAGCTGATCGGCCTGCTGGCCAACTCGCTGGTGCTGCGCACCGACACCTCGGGCGACCCGGACTTCCGCAGCCTGCTCGCCCGGGTGCTGGCCTTCGACCTGGCCGCCTACGACCACCAGGACCTGCCGTTCGACCGGCTGGTCGAGGAGGTCAACCCGGCCCGCAGCCCGGCCAGGCACCCGCTCTTCCAGGTGATGCTCGCGCTGCAGAACGCCTCCGTGGCGGTGCTGCGGCTCGATGCCGACGAGGTCCCGCTGCGGCCCAGTGCCACCGGCACCGCGAAGTTCGACCTCTTCCTCGACGTGACGGAGCGCCAGGGCGCCAACGGCTCCCCGGACGGCCTCTCCTGCCACCTGGAGTACAGCGCGGACCTGTTCGACCACGACACCGTGCAGCGGCTGGCCCAGGCGCTGCACGGCCTGCTGGCCGCCGTCGCGGCCGACGCCGACCTGCCGATCAGCGCGCTGCCGGCACCGCGTCCGCAGGCCGTCGAAAACCGGACCACCGACGGCTCGACCACCGACGGCTCGACCGCTGACGGATCGGCGGCGGCCTTCGACCCGCAGCCGCTGGAGCGCGAGTTGCTCACCCGCCCCGGCATCCGGGACGCCCAGGTACTCACGCCGGCCACCCGGCCCGGCCGGCCGGTCGTGCTCGCCGTGCCGACCCGGGCCGGCGCGACCGAGCAGGCCGCCCGCGACCTGCGGAGCACCGACGCCGTGGGGTCCGGTCCCCGGGTGGCCGCCGTGACGGCGCTGCCGCTGCGCCCGGACGGCACGCTCGACGCCGCCGCACTCGCCGAGCTCGCCGTGGTCGATGGCGAGAGCGCCGAGCGCTGGCAGCGCGAACTCGCCGGGCTGCCCGGCGTGCACGCGGTGACCGTGACGCTCGAAGAGGTCGCCGAACCGCTCGGCCGCCGCTCGATGCCGCAGGCCCCGGCCCGCCGCCCGCAGTCCACGCAGGACGGCCCGACGGCCACCGAGCAGACGCCCACCGACCGACCGGCCGCCGTCCCCGCGCTCAGCGAGGGGCCGCCGCTGCCCGAGCCGACCGTGCCCGACTGGGCGCACGCGCTGCGCCGGGCCGCGCGCGGCGGCGAGCACGCCGAGGTGGTGCACGTCCGCGCCGACGGCAGCGAGACCCGGCGCAGCTACGCCTCGCTGATCGAGGAGGCCTCCCGCACGCTCGGCGGCCTGCGCGCGCTCGGCCTGCGCGCCGGAGACCAGGTGATCCTCCAGTGCGAGGACACCGAGGACTTCCTGGCCGCGCTCTGGGGCTGCGTACTCGGCGGCATCGTCGCGGTCCCGCTGACCGTCCCGGTCTCGTACGGCGCGCCGTCCGCGCCGCTGGCGAAGCTGGAGGGGGTCTGGCAGATGCTGGACCGCCCCTGGATCATCACCTCCACCCCGGGCGAGCCGGGCCTGCGCGCCCTGGCCGAGGAGCGCGGCTGGCCCGAGCTGCGGCTGACCACGGTGGACGGGCTGCGCGAGGGCCCGGCCGATGCCGACTGGCACCCGGCGCAGCCGGACGACGTGATCCTGATGCTGCTGACCTCCGGCAGCACCGGCCTGCCGAAGGCGGTCCGGCTCAGCCACCGCAACGTGCTGACCCGCGCGGCGGCGACCACCGTGCTCAACTCGCTGACCGAGCGGGACGTCTCGCTCAACTGGATCCCGCTCGACCACGTCACCGGCGTGGTGATGTTCCACCTGCGCGACGTGTACCTCGGCTGCCGCCAAGTCCACGCGCCGACCTCCTGGATCCTGGAGGACCCGCTGCGCTGGTACGACCTGGCCGACCGGCACCGGGTCAGCGTCACCTGGGCGCCGAACTTCGCGTTCGGCCTGGTCGCCGAGCAGGCGCACCGGATGACCGACCGTGGCTGGGACCTCTCCCCGATGCGCCTGGTGATGAACGCCGGCGAGGTGGTGGTCGCCGCGACCGCCCGGCGCTACCTGGAGGTGCTCAAGCCGTTCGGCCTGCCGCAGGACGTGATGCACCCGTGCTGGGGCATGTCGGAGACCTCCTCGGTGGTCACCGACACGATCCTGGCGGCCACCGAACAGCCCGGCGAGCAGCACTTCGTCAGCTGCGGCCTGCCCTACCCCGGCTTCGCGATGCGGATCGTGGACGAGCAGGACCAGCTGGTGACCGAGGGCACCGCCGGGCGCCTCCAGGTGCGCGGCAGCACCGTGACGGCGGGCTACCACGACAACCCGAAGGCGAACGCCGAGTCGTTCACCGCCGAGGGCTGGTTCGAGACCGGCGACCTGGCCTTCCTGCAGGCGGGCGAGCTGTACATCACCGGCCGTGCCAAGGACGTCATCATCGTCAACGGCGTCAACCACTACAGCCACGAGATAGAGTCCTGCGTCGAGGAACTCCCGTTCGTGGTCCGCAGTTTCACCGCCGCCTGCGCCGTGCGCAGCGACCCCTCCGCGGGCACCGACGAACTCGCGCTCTTCGTCCACCTGGCGGACGGTCAGGACGTCGCCGAGGCGCTGCGCGCGATCCGCGGCAAGGTCACCCGGGAGATCGGGGTCAGCCCGAGGCACCTGATGGTGGTCGAGGCGGCGACGATCCCCAAGACCGAGATCGGCAAGATCCAGCGCACCCAGCTGCGCAAGCGCTTCGAGGCCGGCGAGTTCGACGAGGCCGCGCAGGCCTCCGAGGCGCTGCTCGGCACCGCGCCGAGCGTGCCCGACTGGTTCCTGCGCCCGGTCTGGCGGCCCGCCGAGCGCGGCCACGCCGTCGCCGTGCCCGGTCACACGCTCGTCCTGGCCGGCCGGCACGACGCGGCCGCCGAGATCGCCGGGGCGATCGCGGCCCGGCTGCGCGAGCACGGCGGGCTGTGCACGGTCGTGACCGCCGGGGCGGAGTTCCAGCGCGGCGACGCGGCCCGCTACCGGCTGCGCGCCGTGCAGAGCGAGGACTACGTCCGGCTGCTCGACGCGCTGGCCGCCGACGGCCGCCCGCTGGACGCCGTGCTGCACCTGGGCACGCTCGGCGCGGCGGGCGGCGAACCGCCCACCGCCGAGGCGCTGTTGGCGGCCCAGGCGGACGGCGCCGACGCGCTGCTCGGCCTGGCCCGCGCGCTGGCCACCCGGACCGCCGGGCAGCGGCCGGTCACCGTGCGCTTCGTCACCGCCGGCGGGCAGCGCGTCCACGACGGCGACCGGCCCGACTACACGCACGGCGCGGCGGCCGGGCTGCTCAGGAGCCTCAGCGAGGAGCTGCCCTGGCTGCGCACCGCCCAGCTGGACCTGCCGCCCGGCACCGGCACCGCCGGTACCAGCACCAGCATCGAGGAGAGCGCACAGCTGCTGTTCGCCGAGACCTGCGGCCCGGTGGCCGACACCGACGTGGCCTTCCGTGACGGCCGCCGCTGGGTGCGGCGCCTCGCCCCGCTGCCGGACGCGCTGCCGCGCACCGCACCCGCAGGGCCCGCCACGCCCGCCACGCCGCAGCGCGAGGGCTTCCTGCTGGTCACCGGCGGACTCAGCGGCGTGGCCGGGCGGCTGGCGGACCATCTGCTGGACACGCCGGGCACCAGGCTGCTGCTGGTCGGCCGCACCCCGCTGCCGAGCGAGGACAGCTGGGCCAAGCACCTCGCCGAAGGCGGCCCGCTGGCCGGCCGGATCGAGACCTACCAGCGCCTGCGGGCCCGTGGCGAGGTGCGCTACGAGAGCGCCGACGTCACCGACCTGGCCCGGCTGCGCGAGGTGGTGGAGCAGGCGGCCCGCGACTGGGCCGCGCCGCCGGCCGGGATCCTGCACCTGGCCGGGCAGTTCGAGCAGCGGGCGGTGGCGGACCTCAGCCTCCCGGAGTGGCGGGCGACCCTCGCCCCCAAGCTGGTCGGCGGCTGGAACCTGCACCGGCTCGCCCGCGAGTACGGCGCCGGTTCGTTCGTCTCCTTCTCCTCGGTCAACGGCTACTTCGGCGGCTCGATGAGCGGGGCGTACGCGGCGGGCAACGCGTTCCTGGACGCGCTGGCCGGCCACCAGCGCAGCACCGGCCTGGACGCCCAGGCGCTCGCCTGGAGCATCTGGGACGCGCTGGGCACGAGCGCCGGCTTCGGCCTCACCTCGCTGGCCCAGGCCCGCGGCTACCAGGTGCTGGCGGCCGACGCCGGGCTGCGCTCCTTCGAGCTGGCCCGGACCCTGGACGAGTCGCACGTGCTGATCGGGGTGGACCGCACCGCGCCCTGGGTGCGCAGCCACCTGGACGCTCCGGCCCGCCCGGTGCACCGGCTGGCCGGCCGGGTGCTGCTCGCGGACGGCGCCGACCTGGGCGAGCTCTACCTGGCCGCCCGGGAGCACGCCCGCGCCGCCGGGGTCGGCGACGGCTGGGTGCTGCGCGCCGCCGGCTCGGCCACGTCCACCGACCCGGCAGCGGGCGGCGCCGGGGCCGGTACCGGTGCCGGGGCCGCGTCCACGGACGAGAGGCTGCGGCAGCTGGAGCAGACACTGGCCGGGATCTGGGGCCGGGTGCTGGAGCGCGACCAAGTGGGCGCCGAGGACAACTTCTTCGACCTCGGCGGCCACTCGCTGCTGCTGGTGCGAGCGCAGGGCGCGGTCAACGAGGCGCTCGGCTCCGACCTGAGTGTGGTGGACCTGTTCAGCCACCCCAACGTCCGCTCGCTGGCCCGCCACCTCCTGACGCTGCTGCCCGCGCTGCCATCCGAAGCACCCTCCGAAACACCGTCGGCAACGCCGCCCGCGGCACCACGCGACGCCCCGACGAGCGGGATCGACCGCGCTCGCGAACGGGCGCAGCGCCAGCGGACGGCCCGTTCCGCGAAGCGGCCCGCCCCGCAGCACCGGCCCACCGAGCAGACCCAGCAGACCCAGCAGGAAGACAGGCAAGACAATGGCTGAACCGACGCAGACCGCAGTGACGACCCAGCCGGCGCAGAGCCCGGACGAGGCCGCGCCCGCCGTCGCGGTGATCGGCATGGCCGCCCGGTTCCCCGGCGCCGACAGCGTCGAGGAGTTCTGGCAGAACCTCGCCGTCGGCCGCGAGTCGGTCCGCCCGATCACCGACGAGGAGTTCCTGGCCGCCGGCGGCGACCCGGCCGGGCTGACCGACCCCGACCTGGTCCGGATGGCCTCCGCGATCGAGGGCATCGACCGGTTCGACGCCGCGTTCTTCGGCTACTCGCCGGCCGAGGCCGAGGTGGTCGACCCGCAGCAGCGGCTGCTGCTGGAGTGCGCCTACCAGGCGCTGGAGGACGCCGGCCACGCCGGTGACCAGGGCGATCGCCAGGTCGGCGTCTACGCCGGCGCCGGCGACAGCCGCTACTACCCGGCGAACGTCCACCCCCGCTTCGCCGGCCAGAGCGCCTCGGTGGCGCTGGTGCACGCCGCGACCGCCAACTCCCTCGGCACGCTGGCCACCCGGATCTCCTACGAACTCGGCCTGACCGGCCCCAGCCTGTCGCTCCAGACGGCCTGCTCGACCGCGCTGGTCGCGATCCACACCGCCTGCCAGGACCTGCTCGACTACCGCTGCGACCTGGCGCTCGCCGGCGCGGTCTCGCTGAACCCGAGCTCCGCGCTCGGCTACCGGTACGTGCCGGACGGCCCGTTCTCCCCCGACGGCCGGTGCCGCGCGTTCGCCGCGGACGCCGCCGGCACCTCCTCCGGCGACGGCCTGGGGATGGTCGTGCTCAAGCGGCTGGAGGACGCACTGGCCGACGGCGACCGGATCCGGGCCGTGATCAAGGGCTCGGCGATCAACAACGACGGCCGCCGCAAGGTCGGCTTCACCGCGCCGAGCACCGAGGGCCAGACCGAGGTGGTGCTGGCCGCCCAGGCGGCCGCCGGCATCGAGGCGGAGGCGATCGGCCTGCTGGAGGCGCACGGCACGGCCACCCGGATCGGCGACCCGATCGAGGTGGGCGCGCTGACCCGGGCGTTCCGGGAGAGCACCGACCGCACCGGCTTCTGCGCGCTGGGCTCGGTCAAGACGAACATCGGTCACCTCGGCGCCGCCGCCGGGATCGCCGGCTTCGTCAAGGCGGTGCTGGCGCTGGAGCACCGGCAGATCCCCCCGAACCTGCACTTCGACCGGCCCAACCCGCTGATCGACTTCGCCACCGGGCCGTTCCGGGTGCCCACCGCGCTGGAGGAGTGGGCGCCCGGCCCGCAGCCGCGCATCGCAGCGGTCAGCGCGTTCGGGGTCGGCGGCACGAACGCGCACGTGATCATCGAAGAGGCACCGCCCACCGACCCGCAGCCGGCCGCCGGGCAGCAGTCCGCCGAGCAGCGGTCCGGCTGGCAGACCCTGCCGATCTCCGCCAAGTCCCCCGAGTCGCTGGCCGGCCAGGCCCGCAACCTGGCACGGCACCTGAACGAGCATCCGGAGCTGGACCTCGCCGACGTCGCGGCCGCGCTGCGCCTCGACCGCCCCGCGATGGCCCACCGGGCCGCGGTGGCGGCCGGGACCACCGAGCAGGCGGCCCGGATCCTGGCCCACCCGCTGCCCTGGGCCGACCAGGTGCGCGACGGCCAGGCCCCACCGGTCGCGTTCCTGCTGCCCGGCGGCGGCACCCAGTACAGCGGCATGGGCGCCCAGCTCTACCGCGAACTGCCCGCCTACCGGGACGCTTTCGACGACTGCGCCCGGATCCTGCGCCCGGTCACCGGCCGCGACCTGCGCGCCGTGCTGGAGCCGGGGGCCGAGCCGGTCGGCGCCGATCCGTTCCTGGCGCTGATCGCCACCGAGTACGCGCTGGCCACCGCGCTGATGGCGCAGGGCGTGCGGCCCGCCGCGCTGATCGGCCACTCGCTCGGCGAGTACACCGCGGCCTGCCTGGCGGGCGTCATGAGCCTGGAGGAGATGCTGCCGCTCTGCGCCGAGCGGATCCGGCTGATCTCCTCGGCCGGTGGCGCCACCGTCGGCGTCGCGATCGGCGAGGAGCAGCTGCGCGGCTACCTGACCGAGGAGCTGTCGCTCTCGGCGGTGAACGGACCGGCCGCGTGCACCGTCGCCGGGCGGCAGGAGGCGGTCGCCGACCTGGAGCGCCGGCTGCAGGCCGACGGCGTGCCGTTCCGCCGGCTGCGGATGCCGGCGGCCGCGCACTCGCACGTGCTGGAGCCGGTGCTGCCCGCCTTCGAGGCGTGCCTGCGCACCGTCACGCTGCACCCGCCGCGGATCCCCTACGTCACCAACGTGACCGGTGGTTGGGTCACCGACGAGCAGGCCACCAGCGTCGCGCACTGGATCGCGCACACCCGGCACACGGTGCGGTTCGCCGACGGCGTGGCCGCGCTCTGGGAGCGCGGCAATCCGCTGCTGGTCGAGATCGGCCCCGGCGACAGCCTCGCCAAACTGGCCGCCGCCCGGCTCGCCCCGGCCGAGCCCGGGACCCTGGCGCCCGGGACCGTGACGGCCGGGACCGCACCAGTCACGACCGCGCCGGTCAGGACCGTGCTGACGATGCGGCACGCCAAGGCGGACAGCCCGGACGGACAGCTGTTCGCCCAGGCCCTCGGCCGGCTCTGGGCAGCCGGCGCGGACGTGGACCTCACCACCGCCACCACCGCCACCAGCTCGACCGCCACCGAGCGCAGTGGGACGCGCCGGCGCGTCCCACTGCCGGGCTACGCCTTCGACCGCCGCCGCTACTGGATCGACGCGCCGACCGCCCGGCGCACCGAGCCCGGCGACGGCGCGCAGCCGGCGGCGCCGCTGCCCGGCACCGGCGAGCGCAAGCCCCGGCCGTACCTCACCACCGAGTTCACGGCGCCGTGCACCGCGCTCGAACGGCAGGTGGCCGAGTTCTGGGAGGAGACCCTCGGCATCGAGGGCATCGGCGTCGACGACAACTACTTCGACCTCGGCGGCGACTCGATGCGGGCCGTGCTGCTGGCCGGCCGGCTGCGCTCGGCGGCGATCCTCGACGTGTCCGCCGCGGCCTTCCTCACGACGCCCACCATCGCGGGCCAGCTGGCCCGGGCCGTGCGCGGCGGCCGGACCGGCAGCGAGGCGATGGCCCCGCTGCTGCCGCTGCGCGCCGACGGCGACCAGCGCCCGCTGTTCTGCGTGCACCCCGGCGCCGGCATCGCCTGGCGCTACACCGGCCTGCTGCCGCACCTCGGCGCCCGGCAGCCGGTGTACGGCATCCAGGCGTACGGCCTGGACGGGCTGCGCCCACCGGCCGCGGACGCCAAGGAGATGACCGAGTCCTACCTGGCGCTGCTGCGCGAGGTGCAGCCCGAGGGGCCGTACCGGCTGCTGGGCTGGTCCTACGGCGGCTTCGTGGCCCACGCGATGGCGACCGCCCTGCAACGCCGTGGCGAGCAGGTCGAGTTGCTGGCGATGCTGGACGCCCCGCTGATCCTCGGCCGGGCCGCCGCCGCGGCGGAGACCGAGCGCCAGGTGAGCGCGCTGCTGGTGCGCCTGGCCGGTCTGGACGTGCCGGACGGCGCGGTCGGCTCGGTCGACGAGGTGCTGCGGCTGCTCGCCGACGGCTCCGGGGCGAGCCGCGGGCCGTCGGCGGTGAGCCGCGAGGAGGCCGCCGCGATCGCCCTGGTGATGCGCAACAACCTGACCATCGCACCCGGGTTCACGCCGGAGGTCTACCGCGGCGACGCGCTGTTCTTCAGCGCCGCGGCCGAATCCGCCGCGCCCGGCACGACGGCCGATCCCTCGCTCGCCACCGGGAAGGCCGACGCCTGGCGCCCGTTCGTCACCGGCACGTTCACCGACCACCCGGTGCCGTGCGGCCACTACGAGATGACCGAGCCGGAGCCGATGGCCCTGATCGGCGCCGTCCTGGCCGCCGCGCTGCGGCCGGCCACCCACTGAGCACCGCCGAACACCCACCGAGCACCAGAAAAGGAAGCGGAAACCGTGACCAAGGACCTCTACGAGCTCGGCGACGCACCCCCGCTGGGTGAGATCCCCAAGCGCATGTACGCCTCGCTGATCCGCCCCGAGCGCTACGGCCGGCCGATCGACGCGTTCCGCACCGAGATCGTGGACGTGCCGCCGGTCGGCCCCGGCCAGGTGCTGCTCAACGTGATGGCGGCCGGCGTCAACTACAACAACGTCTGGGCCTCGCTCGGCGACCCGCTCGACGTGGTCGCCGCCCGTCAGAAGCGCGGCGAGAGCGAGGACTTCCACATCGGCGGCTCGGACGCCTCCGGCGTGGTCTGGGCGGTCGGCGAGGGTGTGCGCACGCTCAAGCCGGGCGACGAGGTGGTGATCCTCGGCGTCCAGTGGGACGAGCAGGCCGAGGACATCCGGCTCGGCGCCGAGCCCTGCACCTCCGCCTCGCAGACCGTCTACGGGTACGAGGACAACTACGGCTCGTTCGCCCAGTTCACCGTGGTGGACGAGTACCAGTGCCACCCGAAGCCCAAGCGGCTCTCCTGGGCCGAGGCGGCCTGCTACATGGCCTGCGGAGCGACCGCCTACCGTCAGCTCTTCGGCTGGCAGCCGCACACGGTGCGCCCCGGCGACCCGGTGCTGATCTGGGGCGGCGCGGGCGGCCTGGGCTGCATGGCGATCCAGCTGGTGCGCCAGGCCGGCGGCATCCCGATCGCGGTCGTCTCCAGCGAGGAGCGCGGCGAGTACTGCGTCAAGCTCGGCGCCAAGGGCTACCTGAACCGCCGCGACTTCGACCACTGGGGCCGGCTGCCGGACACCTCGGACGACCAGGCGATGGCCCAATGGCTGCAGGGCGCCCGGAAGTTCGGCCGCGCCTTCTGGGACGCGCTCGGCGAACGGCGGGCGCCGAGGATCGTGCTGGAGCACTCCGGGCAGGACACCATCCCCAGCTCGATGTACCTGTGCGACAACGCCGGCATGGTGGTCATCTGCGGTGGCACCACCGGCTACAACGCCGACGTGGACCTGCGGTTCCTCTGGATGCGCCAGAAGCGCCTGCAGGGCTCGCACGTCGCGAGCGCGCGCGAGGCCCGCGAGGTGACCACGCTGATCGACCAGGGCCTGATCGACCCCTGCCTGTCGCTGACCCTCGGCTTCGAGGAGATCGGCAAGGCTCACCAGCTCATGTACGACAACCGGCACCCGGCGGGGAACCTGGCCGTGCTGGTCAACGCACCGGCCCGGTAGACGAGTTACGGGCCGAGCCGAGCTGGGTCGGGCTGGGTCGAGGTGCCGGGGCGCTCAGGACGCCGGCGCCTCGGCCCAGCTGAACACCCCGGGCCCGGCCCGGTGGACCCGCACCCGCAGCGCGCAACCGGGCAGCCGGCGGGGCCAGACCCGGAAGCCGCCGGGGACCGGGCTGGTGGTCAGGTCGAGCAGGACGGCCGGTGCACGGTCGGGGCCGTCCCGATCGGCAGCGCGCCGGTCGGCAGCGGTTGCGGCGGTCGGCAGCAGTGCGGCGAAGGCCTTGAACGCCGCCTCTTTCGCGCTGAAGGCCGCCAGCAGCAGCCGCTCGGCCGCGGCCGGATCGGCGGCGGCCGCAGCGGCGTGCAGCCAGGCCTCCTCGCGCGCGTCCAGCACGAGGTGCGCGGCCGCCACCGGCAGGCCGCGCAGTTCGAGGTCACAGCCGAGCGCGCGCACCCGCGTCCGGGCCCCGGCGACGGCCACGGCCAGGCCGCCGGAGTGGCTGATCGATCCCGCGCACCCGGCGGGCAGCCGCGGCCGCCGCCCCTCGCGCAGCACCTCCACCACCGGCAGCCCGGCCTCGACCAGGGCGCGGCGCAGCGCGCAGCGCCCGGCCAGGAAGTCGCGGCGGCGCAGCCCGGGCATCGCCGCGGCCAGCGCCAGCTCCCCGGGCCCGGCGGCCGCGGCGGCGGGGTCGTCCGCGCGGGCGAAGCCGAGCGCCACGCCCCGCGCGGCAAGCCGCGGCCGAAGCGCCGCCAGCACGCGCTCGACCTGCTCGGCGACCTGCACGGCAGCGGACTCCTGACTGACTGTCGGATGACTACCGAGTGAGAGAGTGCCGAGCCACCCCTCTCACTCCACTCCCAGGACGTGACGCTCATCACAGAAGTCCCGGGATAGCGGCGCGCCACCGGTGACTCTTCACCTGTCGGAGGCGCTGCCGGCCGGGCAGTCGCACGACGGAGAGGTGGACCAGGTGACGCGCACCGCACCCGACACCACAGCCGACGCCACACCCGACACGCCACAGCTCCAGCAGCACTTCGACGCGCTGCTGGCCGCCGGTGAGCAGATCGAGCCGCGGGACTGGATGCCGGACGGCTATCGCCGCATGTTGATCCGTCAGATCGCCCAGCACGCGCACTCCGAGATCATCGGCATGCAGCCCGAGGGCGCCTGGCTCACCCGGGCGCCGTCGCTGCACCGCAAGGCCGCGCTGCTCGCCAAGGTGCAGGACGAGGCCGGGCACGGGCTCTACCTGTACTCCGCGGCCGAGACGCTCGGCGTGGCCCGCGCCGAACTGCTGGACGCCCTGCACCGCGGCCAGCAGAACTACGCCGCGACCTTCAACCACCCCGCGCTCACCTGGGCCGACACCGGCGCGATCGCCTGGCTGACGGACGGCGCCGCCGTGGTCAACCAGGTGCCGCTCGGCCAGACTTCGTACGGCCCGTACGCGCGGGCCATGCGGCGGGTCTGCCAGGAGGAGGCCTTCCACGTCCGCCAGGGCTACGACATGCTCAAATCGCTCTGCGAAGGCACCGCGGAACAGCAGGAGATGGCGCAGGACGCCGTCAACCGCTGGTGGCTGCCGGCCGTGGCCCTGATGTTCGGCCCGCCGGACACCGCGACCGGCGCCGGCGGCGACCGCGCCGCGGCCATGGGCGCCGCCGTCTCGCGGCGCGCCATCGCCTGGGGCATCAAGCACCACACCAACGACGAGCTGCGCCAGCGCTTCGTCGACAACGTCGTGCCACAGGCCGAACGGCTGGGCGTCACGCTGCCCGACCCCGCGATCGCGTGGAACGCCGAGCGCGGGCACTACGACTTCAGCCCGGTCGACTGGCAGCTGTTCCGCGGCGCGCTCGGCAACGACTCGCAGTGCGCCCGGCAGCGGCGGGCCCACCGGGTGGCGGCGCACGAGGACGGCGCCTGGGTGCGCGAGGCGCTGGACGCCTACGCGGCGGCCGCGGCACGGCCTTGACCACCAGGGCCTGAAACGACGCCCCGCGCCATCTCCCACCGATGCCCACCAATCACCCGAGGAGCGACAGACCATGACCACCACGACCGAACTCCAGGCCCGCACCGCCCTGGTGACCGGTGGCAGCCGTGGCATCGGCAAGGCCATCGCGCTGCGCCTGGCGTCGAAGGGCGCCCTCGTCGCCGTCCACTACGGCCACAACGCGGCCGCCGCCGAGGAGACGGTCGCCGAGATCACCGCGCAGGGCGGTCGGGCGTTCGCGATTCAGGCGCTGCTCGGCGTGCCCGGCGACGCCGAGACGCTCTGGGCGGCGTTCGACAAGGGCCTGGCGGAGGCCGGCAGCCGTCCCGGCCTGGACATCCTGGTCAACAACGCCGGTATCACGCTGCCCAAGCGGATCGCCGACGTGGCCGAGGAGGAGTACGACCACCTCTTCGCCGTGAACGTCAAGGCGCCGTTCTTCGTGATCAAGCACGGCCTCGGCCGCCTGCGCGACGGCGGCCGGATCATCAACATCTCCTCCGGCGTCACCCGGATCGCGGTGCCGCACATCGGCGCGTACTCGATGACCAAGGGCGCGCTCAACACGCTCACCCTCGTGCTGGCCCATGAGCTCGGCCCGCGCGGGATCACGGTGAACGCGGTCGCACCCGGGTTCACGTACACCGAGATCAACCCGACCCTGAAGAACCCGCAGGTGCTCGAAGCCGCCGCGGCCGCCTCGACGTTCAAGCGGATCGGCTACCCGGCCGACATCGCGGACGTGGTGGCCTTCGTCGCCGGGGACGACGCCCGCTGGATCACCGGCCAGTGCCTGGACGCGACCGGCGGCGCCCACCTCGGCGTCTGACCCGCTGACCCGCCGGCCGCACGCGGCCTCCCATTCCACCGTCGCACGCTGACCTCAATACCTGATCAGTTGCGCAGCCTTGTAAGGAAGAGCCTCATGGCCCTAGGCTGACGGCCGTCTCCGCCCCCGGCGGAGACGGTGCAGCCCCAGCGAAGCCGGTGTGAACCCGGCACTGTCCCGCAACGGTGAAGTCCCCTCGAACGACGGAGGGGGACGAGTCCGGTCGCCTGGCGCCGCACGTACGGAACCCAGCCTCGCAGGAAGGTCGGTCCGGTCCAGGGCCCCCGGGTAGCTGGTCCAGGCGGACTCACGCCTGTGAGCATCCCGAGGAGGATGCCCAGTGTCCGCGCTGACGACCAGGGCCCGAACGATCGTGCACGCCCTGCACCCCGCCGAGTGGGGCCGCCTGGGCCTGATGACCCTCGTCATCCTGGCCCTGAACGGCTTCGGCTGGGGCATCTTCGTCTTCACCGTGCTGCCGCACCACTTCCACTACGACGGGCTGGGCGTGGGCCTGGGCGTCGCGGTGACCGCCTGGACCCTCGGCGCCCGCCACGCCTTCGACGCGGACCACATCTCCGCGATCGACAACTCCACCCGCAAGCTGATGGCCGACGGCAAGCGGCCGCTCGCCAGCGGCTTCTTCTTCGCGCTCGGCCACTCCACCGTGGTGGTCGGCGTCGGCGTCGGCATCACCTTCGCCGCCAAGGCCGTCTTCGGCGCGATGGTCGACCCGAACTCCACCTACGAGACCGTCGGCGGGATGCTCGGCACCCTCACCTCGGCCGGCTTCCTCTACCTGATCGCCGCGCTCAACCTGATCGTCCTGGTCGGGATCGGCAAGGTCTTCCGCGACATGCGCCGCGGCACCTTCGACGAGGAGGAGCTGGAACGCCAGCTCCAGGCCCGCGGTCTGATGTACCGCTTCTTCGGCAGGTTCATGCGCTCGATCAACCACACCTGGCAGCTCTTCTTCGTCGGCATGGTCTTCGGCATCGGCTTCGACACGGCCACCGAGGTCGTCCTGCTCGCTGCCACCGCCTACGCCGCCACCTCGGGCCTGCCGTTCTACGCCGTCCTCGCGCTGCCGCTGCTCTTCGGCGGCGGCATGACCCTCTTCGACACGCTCGACGGCTGCTTCATGAACTTCGCCTACGGCTGGGCCTTCGCCCGCCCGGTGCGCAAGGTGTACTACAACCTGGTCATCACCGGGCTCTCCATCGCCGCTGCCTTCCTCATCGGCACCGTCGAGATGCTCGGCGTGCTGACCAGCGAGCTGCACCTGCACGGCGCCTTCTGGGACTTCATGGCCAACTTCGACATCAACAAGGCCGGCTTCGTGATCGCCGGACTCTTCGCCGCCACCTGGATCGTCGCCTGGCTCTTCTGGCGCTACGGCAACGTCGAGGCCCGCTGGCAGGCCGACCTGAACGAGGGTGACCCCGCTCCGACGCAGGATCAGCCGCAGACCGCCGGCTGACCCCACCGGTTCATTCCGGCGCCGCTTCGGGCTTCGTGTAGAGGACCTCGCGGGCCTGCTCGGCCGCGCGGGCCATGCTCTCGCTGACGTAGTCGAGGAAGCGGGCGATGTTCTCCAGCCGAACGGCGGCCGGGGTGCCGGCGCCGAGGACGCCGACGCCCTGCCGCGTGGTCTCGACGATCTGGGCGGTGGACCGGACGCTGGCCATCATCGACTGGTACCAGACGTCCTCGTCGGCGAAGTAGCGCTCGCGGCGGCGCTCGTCGCGCTCCCGGCGGACCAGGCCCTGCTCCTCCAGGAACGCGATCGCCTTGGAGATGGACGCCGGGCTGACCTGGAGGCGCTCGACGAGTTCGGCCGCGGTGAGGTTGCCCGCGTCGGTCGTGTAGAGGCAGGCCATCACGCGGGCCATCATCTTGGGCGTGCCCGCCTGCATCAGGACGGTGGTGAACACCTCCTCGTACGCCTGCACGGCCTCGGCGTCACGCCCGTACGGCTGCGGGGACGCCTGCGGCTTCCGGGGCACGGTCGTGCTGCGCCGGTGGGCGCGGCGTTCGGTGGCGCGGTGCGCCAGATCGGCGCGGTAGCCGTTGGGGCCGTCGTTGCGCAGCACCTCGCGCGTGATCGTCGAGGTGGGGCGGTCGAGCTGCCTGGCGATCTCCGCGTAGGCGAGGCCGTCGGTCAGCCCCTGCGCGATCTGCTGGCGCTCCTGCTGGGTGAGTCTGCCTCCCGGCATGGCGGTCTCCTCTGTGGCCCGTGGGGCTACAGCATAGCGTTCACCAATAAATGAATGCAACGCAACGCACGCGCGGCGCCCTCCCCTCCCTGAGGAGGAGGGTTCGCGCGACTCGGCCCGACTTCTCCTCATCGCGACCGAGGTGCGCGGGCCGGGCCCGTTCGTAACCTCGGTGCCACAAGGGAAGGGAGCGCGAGATGATCGAGGCGCGTGGCCTGTCCAAGGTCTACGGGGACGCGGTCGCGGTGGACGGGCTGGACTTCCGGGTGAGGCCGGGCCTGGTGACCGGGTTCCTCGGGCCGAACGGCGCCGGGAAGTCCACCACGATGCGGATGATCCTCGGCCTGGACCGGCCGAGCTCCGGTTCGGTGACCGTCAACGGGACCGACTACCGGGGCAAGGTGTGGCCGCTGCGCGAGGTGGGCGCACTGCTGGACGCACGGGCCGTGCACCCGGGGCGGTCCGCCTACAACCACCTGCACAGCCTGGCCGCCGCGAACGGCATCGCCCGCGGGCGGGTCGGCGAGGTGCTCGAACAGGTCGGGCTCGGCAGCGTGGCCCGGCGCAGGGTGGGCGGCTTCTCGCTCGGCATGGCGCAGCGGCTCGGGATCGCGGCCGCGCTGCTCGGCGACCCCGGGGTGCTGCTGCTCGACGAGCCGGTGAACGGGCTGGACCCGGACGGCATCCGGTGGATCAGGACGCTGCTACGGTCGCTGGCCGCCGAGGGGCGCACGATCCTGGTCTCCAGCCACCTGATGAGCGAGATGGCGCTGACGGCGGACCACCTGCTGGTGATCGGCCGGGGGCGGCTGCTGGCGGACACCTCGCTGGCCGACCTGATCGCACGGCACGGCGCCGACCACGTCCAGGTGCGCTCGCCGGACGCCGTCCGGCTGGCCGCCGTACTGCGGGCGCAGGGCGGCGAGGTCACGGCCGGGGCGGATGGCACACCGGCGGATGGCACGCTCACGGTCGGCGGGCTCGCGGACGGCGGGCTGGCGGACGGCACGCTCCGCGTCGGCGGGCTCGGCTCGGTGCGGATCGGCGAGCTGGCCGCCGCACACGGCTGCGTGCTGCACCAACTGCGGGACATGACAGTGTCGTTGGAGGAGGCCTACTTCCGGCTCACCCAGGACGCCGTCAGCTACGGCGCGGCGGTGGCGACATGAGCGCGATCACCGTCCCGCTCAGAGTGCGGGCCGCCACCGCCGCCGAGTGGATCAAGTTCCGCTCGCTCCGGTCGGTGCCCGCCGTCCTGCTGGCCACCCTGCTGGTGCTGCTGCTCGGCGCGGGGCTGGTCAGCGCCGGCTTCCGGTCCGGCTGGTCGACGATGACGGCCGGCCAGCGGGCCTCCTTCGACCCCACGTACACGAGCCTGCGCGGCATCGAGCCGGCGCAGCTGTGCATCGGCGGGCTCGGCGTGCTGACGGTGACCGGCGAGTACGCCTGCGGCCTGATCCGCACCACCTTCGCCGCCACTCCGCAGCGCGGCCGGGTGCTGGGCGCCAAGGCGCTGGTGCTCGGCTCGGTCGTGTGGGGGCTGTCGACGGCCGGCTGTTTCGCGGCGTTCCTGCTCGGCCAGAGCCTGCTCGGCAGCCCGGCGCGGCACGCCGGGCTCGCCGACCCCGGGGTCGCGCGGGCGGTGCTCGGCGGCGGGCTCTACCTGCTGCTGGTCGGCCTGCTCGGGCTCGCACTCGGCGCGCTGCTGCGCCGGACGGCGGCGGCTCTGGCCGCGCTGTTCGGCGTGCTGCTCGTGCTGCCGCTGGTCGTCGGCATGCTGCCGGGCGGCGCCGCCGACCGGATCGCGCCCTACCTGCCCGCTGCGGCCGGCGAGCAGGTCTGGACGGTGGTGCGCGGCGCGGACCAGGCACCGGGACCGTGGCAGGGCGCCGGCGTCCTCGCCCTCTACGTGGCGGGCACGGCAGCGGCGGCGCTGCTCGCGGTGCGCCGGAGGGACGTCTGATGCGCACCGTGACCGTTTCCGCGACCGCGGCCGTGGCCCGCAGGGCGTCCGCCGTGCTGGCCAGTGAGTGGATCAAGCTGCGGTCGCTGCGCTCGCTGCCCGCGACGCTGCTCGGCGCGGCGGTCTTCAGCATCGGGCTGGCCGTGCTGGTCTGCTCGAACTACCAAGCGCGCTGGGCGGGTTTCGACGCGCAGCGGCGGGCCGCGTTCCAGCCGGCCGACACCGGCCTCGGTTACCTCCAGGTCGCCGTGCTCTTCTTCGGCGCGGTCGGCGCGCTCGCGGTCACCAGCGAATACGGCAGCGGGCTGATCCGCAGCACCTTCGCCGCCACCCCGCAGCGCGGCCGGGTGCTGGCCGCCAAGGCGGTCCTGGTCGGCGCCGGATCGCTGGTCGCGGCCACGGCGATCTGCCTGACCGCGTTCCTGGCCGGTCAGAGCCGGCTGGCCGGGCCGGTGCCGCACGCCCGGCTCGGGGATCCGGGGGTGCTGCGGTCCGTGCTCGGCGGGGCGCTGTACCTGGCGCTGGCGGGGCTGTTCGGCCTGTTCCTCGGAGTACTGGTGCGCAGCGCGGCGGTGGCCGTCTCGGCCCTCTTCGGGGTCTTCCTGGTGCTCCCGATCCTGGTGAACAGCCTGCCGCACGACGCGCTCTGGCGGCACACCGTGCCGTACCTGCCGTCGAACCTGGGCGCGGCACTGTGGCACAGCCACACCGCCGGCCTCGCGGCGCCGGGCCCCGCCGCACTCGGGCTGACGGCGTACGTGCTGCTGCTCGGGGCGGCCGGGCTGGCGGCACTGCGCGGCCGCGATGTCTGACCGGGCGCCAGGCGGGTTGTCGGGCATGCTGGGACGCATGGGCGAGGCATCCGCACGGCGCGGCCGGTTCGGCCGACCCGAGCAGCACGGGCAGCACGAACCGTGGCACCTCAGCGCGATCGACGGCCTTCTCGCGGTGCTGGTGGCGGCCGTGGCCGTCGCGGGCGCCGGCGACCGGGTCGCGGGCTGGCTGCCGCCGTTCTCGGTGCTGCTGCTCGGCGCGGCACAGTCGGCGCTGGTCCTGATCCGCCGCCGGGCACCGCTCGCGGTGCTGGGCGGGACCACCACCGTCGCGGCCTTCATGATCGCCACCGGCTACCCGGCCGGTTCGGCCGGCACGGCGGTGCTGGTCGCCGCGTACACGCTCGCCGTCCACGCCCAACAGCCCGACCACACCCAACAATTCGACCGCCGCGACCGCGCCGGCCGGCCGTGGCCGTCCACCGGGGCCGCCGCCGCTCTGGTGGCGGCGGCCGTGCTGACGGCGGCGATGAACCTGCCCGGCTCGCGCTCCCGGGACGCCGGAGTCTGGCAACAGCTCACCCTCGGCCTCGCCGTGGCGCTGGCCTGGCTCTCCGGCTACGCCATCCGCACCCGCCGAGCGTACATCCGCGAGCTGGAGGAACGAGCCGCCCGCCTGGAGCGGGAGGAGGGCGAGCGCGCCGCCCGGGCCGTCGCCGAGGAACGGCTGCGGATCGCCCGCGAGTTGCACGACATCGTCGGCCACTCGCTCAGCCTGATCACGATCCAGTCCGAGGCCGCCGCCCGGTCCGCCCGGACCGACCCCGACGCCGTCCCGGGCTTCCTCGCCACCATCTCGGCCACCAGCCGGCAGGCGCTCGCCCAACTGCGCCACGCCCTGGCCGCACTGCGGCCGGACGATGAGGAGGAGCTCAGCCCGCAACCCGGACTGGCCGAACTACCCGACCTGGTGGCCCGGATGGCGGCCGCCGGCCTGCCGGTGCGACTCGACGCCGAGCCGATGACCCTGCCGCCGGCGGTCGGCCTGACGGTGTACCGGATCGTCCAGGAGGCGCTGACCAACGTGCTCAAACACGCCGGCCCCGCCACCACCTCGGTCACCGTCACCGTCACGCTCGCCCCGGGCGGCGGGCCGCTGCACGTCTCGGTGCGCGACGACGGCGCCGGCGGCGGGCGGTCGGGTCCGGCGCAGGGCCTGCTCGGCATGCGCGAGCGGGTCACCCTCTACGGCGGATCGCTGCGCGCCGGCCCAGCGCCGGGCGGCGGCTTCCAGGTCCACGCCACGATCCCGCGCCCGGACGGGGCCCGGTCGGCGGCGGCCGCACCGGGGGGCTCCGGATGAGCATCACCGTGCTGATCGCCGACGACCAGGCACTGGTCCGCTCCGGCCTGCGCGCCATCATCGAGTCCGAACCCGGCCTGTCCGTGGTCGGTGAGGCCGCCGACGGCGCCGCCGCGGTCGAGGCGGCCCGGCGGCTGCGCCCCGACGTCGTGCTGATGGACATCCGGATGCCGCGGCTGGACGGCGTCGCGGCCACCCGGGCCCTGCTGGGGCCTGTCCGGGGCGCAGGCGTTCCCGTCCCGACCCGGGTGCTCGTCCTGACCACCTTCCACCTCGACGGCTACGTCGCCGAGGCGCTGCGCGCAGGCGCCTCCGGTTTCCTGCTGAAGGACTCCACGGCCGACCAACTCGTCGAAGCGGTCCGGGTGGTGGCCGCGGGCGAGGCCATCCTGGCGCCCGCGGTCACCCGGCGGCTGCTGGAGCGGATGGCCGCCGCGCCGGCCGGCGGTGCGAACGGCACCGCCGGCGGGCAGGCAGACGGCCGGGAGCTACGGGCGCTGCTGTCCCGGCGCGAGACCGACGTGCTGCTGCTGCTCGCCCGGGGGCTGTCGAACGCCGAGATCGGCCGCGCGCTCCGGCTCGCCGAGACCACCGTCAAGAGCCATGTGCAGAGCATCCTCGCCAAACTCGGCGTCCGGGACCGCCTGCAGGCCGCCGTCGCCGCCTACGACTCCGGCCTCGTCCAGCCCCGCGACCGCAACCACCGCGAGCAGCCCCCTCGCTGACCGCCCACTCGGTAACGATCACGTCGGCAGAAATCGGACAGCGGGTCGGAAAAACGGCATCGATCTTGCCGAGCACCGCCCTGACCTGCTGCGATGTGCCTCTCTACAGCACAACGCGAACGGCGGAGGCAGCAAGGTGTCGGCGCAGAACACACCGGAGAGCGTGCCGGGGACACCCGATGCGGCGGCGCACACCACATGGGCCAGCCCCGGTGGCACCGCGGAGCCGTCCGTCCCCGCAGCCGCTCCCCCAGCCACCCCGCCCACCCCAGCTGACCCGACCGCACCGCCCGCACCGCCCGCACCGACGGACGCGGCCCCCGACGCCGTCTGGCAGGCGCCACACAACTGGCCCCCGCAGCCGCCGATCGCGGACCCCGCGCGCCGCCGCCGACGGCGGCTGTTCATCGGCGGCGCCGTGCTCGTGGCGGCGGCGCTGCTGACCGGCGCGGCCGTAGCCGCCGAGAGCGTCTTCGGCGACTACGGCGCCTACCGCTACGCGGCACCCCAGCAGTTCAAGGGGCTTCAGCAGCGCCCGAGCACCCGGACCACCACACCCCGCGCTCACATCTCCTCCTACGGCACCCCCGCCGACGGCATGGTGACCGCGGTGGTCGTCGAGGCTGCCGTGCTCGATCCCTCCGCCGAGCTGGACAACCTGCGAAAGCGCGAGAGCGTCGCCGACGCCCGGCTGCGCACCGCGAAAAACGTGCCCGCGGGAGGGCACGGCGGCGTCATGGTCTGCACGGAGGACGACGCCTCGCCGCTCTCCGTGTTGCCGGGAGTGCCGGGCGGAGTGTGCCTGTGGGCCGATCAGAGCATGGTGGCCACGTTCCAGGAGAGCACCGGCGGCCCCGAAACACCGCTCAGCCTCGACCAGTTGGCCGCGGACGCCCGCGCCTTCCGACAGCTCTGCGAGCAGCCCACCTGAGCTGTCACCGGTTGCCGGCTACCGGTCCTTGAACTCCTCGATGGCCTCCCGGACCACCAGCACCATCGCGGGGCTGCCGATGTGCCCGGAGTCGTCGAAGATGTGCAGCCTCGCCTCCGGCCAGTTCTTCACCAGCTCCCAGGCCGTCTGCGGCGGGCCGCCCATGTCGTGGCGCCCGTGCACCAGCACGGCCGGGATGCCGGCCAGCTTGTGGGCGTTGCGCACCAGTTGGTCCTCCTCCAGCCACGCGCCGTTGCTGAAGATGTGGGAGCAGATCCGGACGAACGCGATCTGCTCGTCCGTGTCGCGCTTGCTGTACATGCCGGGGCTGTTGTTGGGCTCGCCCGAGATGACCGCGTCCTCCCAGGCGAGCCAGTCGGCGGCGGCCTTCTCCCGGATCGCCCGGTCGGGGTTCTCCATCAGCCGTGAGTAGGCCGCCGGCAGGTCGCCGTCCCGCTCGTCCTCGGGGACGCCGTCGCGGAACCGGTCCCACGCCTCGGGGTAGAAACGCCCGGCGCCCCGGTAGAGCCAGTCGATCTCGGCGCGGCTGCCCGTCGTCACCGCCTGGACGACGATCTCGCTGACCCGCTCCGGGTGCTGCTGCGCATAGGCCAGCGCCAGCGTCACACCCCAGGAGGCGCCGTTCAGCAGCCACTTCTCGATGCCGAGGTGCTCGCGCAGCCGTTCCATGTCGTCGATCAGGTGCTGCGTGGTGTTCAGACTCATGTCCGCCGCCGGGTCGCTGGCGTGCGGAGTGCTGCGGCCGCAGTTGCGCTGGTCGAAGCGGATGAGGCGGTAGCGCTCGGGATCCCAGGCCCTGGTCGGCCGGTCCCCCGCGCCCGCGCCCGGACCGCCGTGGAGGTAGACGGCGGGCTTGCCCTCGGGGCTGCCGAGCTGTTCGTAGTAGATGCGGTTACCGTCTCCGGTGTCGAGGAATCCACTGTCGTAGGGATAGGTCGGAGCATAGAGGTCAACCATGGTCACCGACCCTACGACCGACAGCCGGTCGGTCGCCATCGAATACTGACGGCACGTCAATGTTCTTTCCCGGCCGCGCACTCACGCATGAGGTGAACACTTCATCTGATCGCCGCACCGTGTTAGCGTCCGACGGATGCGGAGGATTCTGGTCACCGATCTCGACGGCACCCTGCTGGGCGGTGCCACGGCCGACCGGCGCCGGCTGCGCGACACGCTGGCCCGCCACCGCGAGGTGACGGTGGTCTTCGCCACCGGCCGCGGGCTCGCCTCGGTCCGCGAGGTGCTGCGCGATCCGCTGGTGCCGAAGCCGCGCTGGATCATCGGCGACGTCGGTGCGACCGTCGCCGACGGCAGGGACTTCGCCCCGGTGCGGCCGCTGCAGGACCGGCTGCGCGCCGGCTGGCCCGGCTCACGGCGGGTGCGCGAGGCGCTGAGCGGGTTCCGGGCGCTGGCGTACCAGGACGGCGTCGCGCAGGACGCGCGCTGCTCGTACCACCTGGCCCCGGACCGGCTGTCCCCGGAGCTCACCGCGGCCGTGCGGGCCCTCGGGTGCGGCTGGGTCTACTCGGGCGACCGCTACTTCGACGTGCTGCCGCCGGCCGCGTCCAAGGGCAGTGCGGTGCGGGCGCTGGCCGAGCAGCTCGACTGGCCGATGGAGTCGCTCCTGGTCGCCGGCGACTCGCTCAACGACCTGTCGCTCTTCGAACTGGGCGCCCACGGCGTGATCGTCGGCGCGGCCGAGCCCGCACTGCTCGCCGCCGTTCCCGAGCATGCGCGCGTGCACCGCCCCGCGCGCCCGGGCGCGGCCGGCATCCTGGCGGCACTGGAGGAGCTCGGCTGGGTCTCACCGGCCCCCGCGACGACAACGGACCCGCCGACACCGACGCTGACGCCGACGCCGACGCCGACGCCGACTGAGCACGCCCCCGAGCCCGCCGACGGCTACCCGCTCGTGGTCGGCTACCACCGCCCGCCCCGGCGCTGGACGCCCGCCGGCTGGCAGCCGCCGGCCAGCCCGAACGGCATCCTCCCCACCCTCAACTCGCTCTTCGACAGCGGCCTTTCCGGTATCTGGGTGGCGGCCGGAGTCGGCGAATCCGGCCCCGCGCAGGCCGGCGGCCCGCCGGTCTCCCTGCTGCCGCTCAGCAGCGCCGAGTGGTCCGGCTACTTCCACCGGGCCTGCAAGGAGACGCTCTGGCCGGTGCTGATGTCCGAGCCGGGCCGGCTGCGGTTCGACGCCGCCCACTGGGCCGACTACCGGACGGTGAACGCCCGGTTCGCCGAGCACATAGCCGCGCGGGCCGCGACCGGGGCGACCGTCTGGCTGCACGACTACAACCTCTGGCTGGTCCCGGGCCTGCTCCGCAGGGCCCGCCCGGACCTGCGGATCGGGCTGTTCCACCACACCCCGTTCCCGCCACCGGAGGTCTTCGCCACGCTGCCGACCGCAGCCGAACTGCGCGCCTCGCTGGCCTGCCTGGACTGGGCCGGCTTCCACACCGCCCCCTTCGCCGAGCACTTCAGCGCGGCCCTGGCCGACCAGCCCGCCGTGCCGCACCTCGGCGTCCACCCGCTCGGCATCGACCGTCCCGCCGTCGAAGCGCTCGCCCGCCGCCGCGCGCGCCGCCCCACGCGCCGCCACCGCTCCGGTGCGGCCGGCCCACTGGTCCTCTCCGTCGAACGCCTCGACTACGCCAAGGCCCCGGTGCAGAAGGTCGAGGCCATCGACCGACTGCTCGCCCACCACCCGGGCCTGCGCGGCCGGTTGACCTTCCGGCTGGTCTGCCCGCCGCCCGAGCCGGGCATCGCCGCCTACGAGACCACCCGTCACTGCCTGGAACGCCGCGTCACCGAGGTCAACAACCGCTGGCGCAGCGCAGGGTGGCAACCGGTCGAGTACCTCCCGCGCAGCCTCTCGCCCGCCGAGGTGGTCGACCAGTACCTCGCGGCCGACGTGCTCTGGGTGACCTCGCTCCAGGACGGGATGAACCTCACCGCCAAGGAGTTCATCGCCGCCCAGGCGGCCGTGGCCTCCGACGGCGTGCACCGCCCCGGCGTGCTGGTCCTCTCCCGCCACACCGGCGCCGCCACCGAACTCGGCAGCGCGGCGCTGCTCACCGACCCCCGCTCCCCGGAGGATCTCACCCGGGTGCTGGCCCAGGCGCTGGCCCTGCCGCCCGGCGAACGGCGTGCCCGGCTCGGCCGCCTGTCCGCGCTGCTCGGCCAGGACCGGCCGGCCGACTGGTCCACCCGGATCGTCCGGTCCATCCGCTCCGCCCGGTCTCTCCGACGCGAGCAGGTCCCGGCCTGCGGCTGACGCGGCAGGCAGCGCTCAGCGGGCAGTGCTCAGCAGACAGTGCTCAGCAGACAGTGCTCAGCGCGCCAGGCCGGCCACGCGCGCAGCGGTTCGCGCAGCTGCGGCCCGCTCTCCCCCTGCGGAGCGGCCCGGCTCCTGATGCGCGGCGGGGGCGGCCGTGGCAGCTTGGTGACGCGGGGCGGATGCGGCGACCGCGCGCAGCGGCCGCCGCAGGCACGAGGCCCGGGGCGCGACAGCCCCGGTCCCGTCGAACCGTTCGGAGGTGCGCCATGGCCGCGTCGCTGGGAGTCGAAGACCATGTGGCAGCCGAAGACCAATCGGCAGCCGATGACCAGTCGGAAGACCAGTCCGCAGCCCGGGGGGATTCCAGCAGCGCCCTGTCGCCCGGACGGGCGCTACCGGTCGGGGGTGACGCACCGTGTGCGGCCTGACCGGGGAGATCCGCTTCGACGGCGGGCGCCCGGACCTGGCCGCCGTGGAGCGGATGACCGACCGGATGGCCGCCCGCGGCCCCGACGGCCGGGGCATCTGGTCGCAGGGCGCCGTCGCGCTCGGTCACCGGCGGCTGAAGATCATCGACCTGTCGGAACGCGGCGCCCAGCCGATGACCGACTCGGACAGCCGCCTCACCGGCGTCTTCAACGGCTGCATCTACAACTACCGCGAACTGCGGCAGGAGTTGGAGGGGCTGGGCCACCGGTTCTTCTCCGGCTCCGACACCGAAGTGCTGCTCAAGGCCTACCGCCAGTGGGGCACCGCCTGCGTGGACCGCCTGTTCGGCATGTTCGCGTTCGCCGTCGTCGAGCAGGACACCGGCCGGGTGGTCCTCGCCCGGGACCGGCTCGGCATCAAGCCGCTGTACCTGGCGCGGTTCGCCGACCGGCTGCGGTTCGCCTCCTCGCTGCCCGCGCTGCTCGCCGGTGGCGGCGGCCTGGACACCTCGATCGACCCGGTCGCCCTGCACCAGTACATGTCGCTGCACGCGACCGTCGCCGCGCCGCGCACGATCCTGGCCGGCGTGCGCAAGCTCCCGCCGGCCACCGTGCGGGTGGTGGAGCCCGACGGGCGAGAGCACGACCACCGCTACTGGCAGCCGTCCTACCGCCGCCGGGCCGAGCACGCCGGCATGGACGCCGCCGACTGGCGCGAAGCGGTGCTCGACGTGCTGCGCACGGCCGTCCGCCGCCGCACGGTGGCCGACGTGCCGCTCGGCGTGCTGCTCTCCGGCGGCCTGGACTCCAGCCTGATCGTCGCGCTGCTCGCCGAGGCGGGCCTGCACGACCAGGCCACCTTCAGCGTCGGCTTCGAGTCGGAGGGCGGAGAGCAGGGCGACGAGTTCCGCTACTCGGACCTGGTGGCACGGGAGTTCGGCACCGACCACCACCGGATCATGGTGCCCTCGGACCGGCTGCTGACCGCGCTGGACCGGGCGGTGGCGGCGATGAGCGAGCCGATGGTCAGCCATGACGTGGTCGCCTTCCACCTGCTGGCCGAGCAGGTCTCCAAGCACGTCAACGTGGTGCAGAGCGGGCAGGGCGCGGACGAGGTCTTCGCCGGCTACCGCTGGCACCCCGCGCTCGCGGCGGTGCCGCGCGAGCGGGAGCCGGAGACGTTCATCCGGACGTTCTTCGACCACTCGCACGCCGAGCTGGGCCGGATCCTCCAGCCGGGCATGCTCGCGGACCGCGACGCCTCGGCCGAGCTGGTCCGCGAGCAGATGGCCGCCGAGGGCGCCGAAACCGCGCTGGACGCGGCGCTGCGGCTGGACACCCACGTGCTGATGCCCGACGACCCGGTCAAGCGGGTGGACAACATGACCATGGACTGGGGCCTGGAGGCGCGGGTGCCGTTCCTGGACCACGAGCTGGTCGAGCTGGCCGCCGCCTGCCCGCCGGAGTTCAAGCTCGCGCAGGGCGGCAAGGGCGTGCTCAAGGACGCGGCCCGCAAGCTGCTGCCGCGCGAGGTCATCGACCGGCCCAAGGGCTACTTCCCGGTCCCGGCGATCCGCCACATGGCGCCGCCGGTGCTCGACCGGATCCAGCAGGCGCTCTCGGCGCCGGAGTGCCGCTCCCGGGGCATCTTCCGGCCGGCGTACCTGGCCGAGCTGCTCGCCGCGCCGGACGCGCACCGCACCCGGCGCGGGGCGAACGCGCTCTGGCACGCGGCGCTGCTGGAGATGTGGCTCCAGGCCCACGGGATCAGCTGAGCGGCCCGGCGACCTCGCGCGACAACCGAGCCCACCACGACCGAGCGGAGCCAGCGCATGGCGAACCTGCAAGCCGACCCCCTGGCCGCACCTCCCCTGGCCGCCGCGCAGACCGCACCCCTCGCCGCGCCGCTGCCCGACGCCCAGGGCGCCAGGGACACGCACAGCCCGGTGACCGCACACGGCTGCTGGTACCCGTCACCGGACCCGACCGGCGGGCAGCTGGCCTTCATCTGCAACCGCGGCGGCGTGCCACAGCTCTGGGCCGGCCCGGCCGACGGCGACGACGTGCACCTGCTGGACGCCGGGCCCGACCCGGTCACCGAGGTCTCCTGGTCGCCGGACGGCCGCTGGATCGCGTACACCACCGCGCCCGGCGGCGGCGAGCACACCCGGGTGCTCTGCGTCCGGCCGGACGGCAGCGACCGCCGGGTGCTGGCCGGCGCCGCCACCGGCAGCACCGCCTACCTCGGCCGCTGGACCCGCGACGGCTCGGCGCTCGCCGTCACCGCCACCGACCCGCCGCTCGGCTTCCCGCCGGCCGACCACGATGGCTACCGGCCTGCCGCCGAAGCGGCCCCGGAGCCGTCCGTGAGCGCCCGCGCCGGCCGCGACGGGCCGGCCAGGCTGCTCGGCGGCGCGCCGCCCGCCACGCCGCTGGACGCCTCGGCGGCGCTGCGCCCGCCGAAACCGGCCCCCTACGGCCTGGTCCCGGAGCCGCACCTCACCGGCGGCGGCCTGGCCGCCTACCTCGCCGACCCCTCGGGCGTCCGGCCGCCCGAGCTGCTCGCCACCGAACCCGCCGGCGCGACGCTGCGGGTCTGCGACACCACGCCGGACGGCCGGCTCGCCCTGCTGCTGCGCGGTCCGCGCGGCCGGCGGGAGGCCGTGGTGCTGCGCACCCGCACCCGCGAGACGGCGTACGCGGTGCCGGTCGCCGACGGTGATCCGTGGATCGGCCGGTTCTCGCCGGACGGCCGGGCGCTGTACCTGCGCAGCGACGCCGACCGTGAGTTCGCCGCGCTGCTCACCGCCGAGCTCGGGCCGGACGGCGGCTGCCTGCGGCTCTCGGTGACGGCCGAACGCGACGACGCCGACCTGGAGTTGCTCTCGGTCTGCGACGACGGCCGGACCGCCGTGCTGGCCTGGAACCGGCAGGGGCGCAGCGAGCTGGAGACCATCACCCTGCCCGCCTCGACCCCCCTCGCTGCCACTGCCACTGCCGCTGCCACCGCCCCGGCCCTGGCCCGTACCGTCGCGCTGCCGCACGAGGTGGTGACCCGGATCACCCCGGCCGGCCCCTGGGGGCTCACCCTGGCGGTGGCCGGCTCCCGCCGCCGCCCCGGCATCTGGCACGCGCCCGACGGCGCATCGGCCGTCCGGACACCGTGGTCATCGCGCGACCAGGACGCCGTCGCCCCCGGCCGCCCGGCGGTGCGGCCCGAGTACCTGCGCCTGGCGGCCCGCGACGGGCTGACGCTGGGCGGCTGGTACTACCGCGCGCTGGGCCGGGCCGCCGGCAGCCGGGCGCCGTGCGTGATCCACCTGCACGGCGGGCCGGAGGAGCAGGAACGGCCGGTGTTCGATCCGCTCTACCACGAGCTGCTCGGGCGCGGTCTGGACGTCTTCGCGCCCGACGTGCGCGGCTCGCGCGGCTCCGGCCGCTCCTTCGTGAACGCCGACCTCGGCGCCGGGCGGTTCGCGGCGATCCAGGACGTCGCGGACTGCGCGGCGCACCTGGTCACCAGCGGCCTCGCCGACACCCGGCGGCTGGCCGTGATGGGCCGCTCCTACGGTGGCTACCTCACGCTGGCCTCGCTGGTCTGGCACCCGGAGCTGTTCTGCACCGGGGTCTCGGTCTGCGGCATGTCGGATTTCCTGACCTTCTTCGCCGGCACCGAGCCATGGATCGCCCGGTCGGCGGCCGCCAAGTACGGGCATCCCGAGCGCGACCGGGACCTGCTGCACGAGCTGTCACCGATGAGCCGGATCGACGCGCTGCGCGTCCCGCTGCTGACCGTCCACGGCGAGCACGACACCAACGTGCCGCCCGGCGAGTCCGAGCAGATGGTCCGGGCCGCGCGCCAACGCGGCATCCAGGCCGAGCTGTTGGTGCTGCCCGACGAGGGCCACGACTTCATGCGCACCCGCAACCGGGTGCTGTTCCGGCGCACGGCGGCGGACTGGATCGAACGCCACACTGCCGGCTGACCGGCACCGGCCCACGCGCGTCGGCCCACTCATGCCGCCCGGGCCCGACTGGCATTTCGGTCAGGACCCGGACGGACCCACCGCACACGGCGGGTAGGGTGTCCGATTGTGGGTGACCGTAGAACAGGAATCATGGAAGCCGCCGCGCGGGTGATCGCCCGGCGCGGCGTGCGCGGCCTGCGGGTGGAGGAGCTCGCCGCCGAGGCGGGGGTGTCCACCGCACTGATCTACTACCACTTCAAGGACCGCACCGGGATCCTGCGGTCGACGCTGGAGTTCATCAGCGACCGCGCCGAGCGCTACACCCGGGAGCCGGCGGCGGGCGCACCCGCGCTGGACGCCCGGGGCGAGCTGGAGCAGGCGCTGCTGCTGGAGCTCCAGGACGTCCCCGAGGTGCGGGAGAACAGCACGGCCTGGGGTGAGCTGCGGGCCAGTGCCGTCTTCGACCCGGAGCTGCGGGAGGACCTGGCCAAGGCCACGCTCGTCTGGGTGCGGGAGATCGCGGACCTGCTCGGCCAGGTCCGCCCGATGAGCGGGGCCGCCGCGCTCGCGGGTTCGGCCGAGCGGCTGACCGCGCTGCTGGAGGGGCTGAGCATCAGGTGGCTGAGCGGCAGCCTGCCGCTGGCGCACGCGCGGGAGCTGCTGCTGGCCGCGATCGACGCCGAGCTGAGCCGCCTGAGCGACTGAGCTCCCGCCTGAGCGACTGAGGGCCGTCCGGCCTGCCCGTTCCTCCCTTTTCCCCCGTTTCCCGTCCCTGAGAAGTTCGCGATCTCGTTCTTGACTGAAATTTCAGTCAGTGCGAGAGTTGGGGCACGGTACGGCTCCCGGCGCGGCGTGCCCCGTGCTGTCACACCCGAGGCGAACGTGGGTGGGGCGGCGTCGGCCCGCCGACGCAGCGCCCGTGCCGCCTCAGTGGATCTGGAGAACGTCATGACACACCGCTCCTTCGTCAGCCGCCTCTTCGGCTCCGAGCCCGAGCACGAGCCCGAGCACCTGCCCGAGCCGGGCGCGACCGAGCGCAGCCACTGGGTGGACCGGGACGACGTGCCGCACGCGCGGACCTGGATGTCCTGGCCGTCCCGCACCGACATCTGGGGCCGCCGACTGCTGCGCGGTGTCCAGCAGGACATCGCGCTGATCGCCCGGACCATCGCGCAGTTCGAGCCGGTGATCCTCTGCGCGCCCGACGAGTACAGCGCCGGGCAGGCCCGTTCGCTCTGCGGCCCGCAGGTCGGCGTGCTCAGCTCGATCCCCACCGACGACCTCTGGATGCGCGACACCGCGCCCGTCTTCCGTCGCTGGGGGCGCCCCGGGTCGGACGCCCAGGGCGGCTACGGCAGGCTGGACGCGATCGGCCTGAACTTCAACGGCTGGGGCAACAAGCAGGTCCACGACGACGATGCCGAGGTCGCCCGGAGCATCGCCGCGTACACCGGCCTGCGGTTCACCGAGGCGGAGTTCGTCGGCGAGGGCGGCGGCATCGAGACCGACGGCGACGGCACGGTGATGGCCACCGAGAGCAGCCTGGTGAACCGCAACCGCAACCGCGGCATGAGCCGGGACGAGGTCGAGGAGGCCGTCCTCGACGCGTACGGCGCGGAGAAGATGATCTGGGTCCCCGGTCTCAAGGGCAAGGACATCACCGACAACCACATCGACGTCACCTCCCGCTTCATCCGGCCCGGCGTCGTGATGGTGCAGCTGCCGCCGCCGGACCGCAACGACGTCTGGGCCCGGGACGCCCGCGAGCAGTTCGCGATCCTGGCCGGCGCGACCGACGCCAGGGGCCGGCGGCTCCAGGTGATCCGGGTGGACGGCCCGGACACCGTGCGCTCGCGGGACGCCAAGTTCGTCGACTCCTACCTGAACTTCCACGTCGTCAACGGCGCCGTGATCACCGCGCAGTTCGGCGACGTGGTGAAGGACGCCGCCGCCGCGCAGGCACTGGCCACGGCGTTCCCCGGCCGGCAGGTCGTCCAGCTCGACGTCGACCGGCTGATGGGCGGCGGCGGTGGCATCCACTGCTCCACCATGCACGAACCGCTGCCTTAGCTCCTGCCGTCAGGCCTGCGCCCCAGGTCGCAACTCCCCCACACCCCCTGCCCCTTCGGAGTACCACCGTGCCTCTCTTCCCGCCGTCCCGCGGCTCCTCCCCGCTGACGTCCCGCCGAACGATGCTGCGCTCGGCCGCCGGTGCCGGCGCGCTCGCGCTGCTCGGCACCGCCTGCACGCCGGACGGCGACGACGACCCGGCCGCCGACGGCGCGCAGTCACCGGCGAACGGCCCGGCGCAGGGCTCGGCACACGGCTCGGCGCAGCCGCCCGCGAACGGCGGCGCCACGCCGGGGCGCACGTTCGGTGCCGAGTGGGAGAGCCACGCGCGCACCTTCATGTGCTGGCCGGCCTCGACCGGGATCTGGGGCGGTCAGCTGCCCGACGTCCGCCAGGACATCGCCGGTCTGGCCCGCGCGATCGGCGGCTACGAGCCGGTCGTCCTGTTCGCCCGGCCGGGCCAGCAGGACGCGGCGCAGCGGGCCTGCGGGTCGGACGTGGAGGTCGTCCCACTCCCGGTCGACGACCTGTGGGCGCGGGACAGCGTGTCGGTCTTCGTGTCGGACTCGGGCAAGGTCAAGGGCGTCGACTTCAACTTCAGCGGCTGGGGGAACAAGCAGAAGGAGCACGGCAACGACTCGAAGCTCGCGGCGGCCGTCCTCGGCAAGTACGGGGTCGATCGGATCAGCACACCGGTGGTCGCCGAGGGCGGCTCGTTCGAGACCGACGGTCAGGGCACGCTGATGGTCACCGAGAGCTCGGTGGTCAACGACCGCCGCAACCCCGGCAAGAGCCGGGACCAGATGGAGGCCGAGCTCAAGCGGGCGCTCGGCGTCACCAAGGTGATCTGGTTCGCGGGAGTCCGCGACCAGGACATCACCGACGCACACGTCGACTGCCTCGCCCGGTTCGCCGCACCCGGGGTGGTGCTGCTGGACCAGCCGTTCCCCGGCGCTCCCGACGACGTCTGGTCCCGGGCCGCCGCCCAGGCCAAGCAGGTGCTGGCGAACGCCACCGACGCGCACGGCAGGAAGCTCCAGGTCATCGAGCTGCCGCAACCGGACCCGGACCGGATCACCGGCAGGGGCGATGCGTTCGTCTCCTCGTACATCAACTTCTACGTCGCCAACAAGTCGCTCTTCATGCCCCGGTTCGGCGACGCCGCGGCGGACAGCCGCGCGCAGGGCATCCTGCGCGACCACTTCCCGGGGCGCGACATCGTGCCGCTGAAGATCGACAACATCGCCTCCGGCGGCGGCGGCATCCACTGCTCCACCCACGACCAGCCCGGCAAGCCGGCCGGCGAGTGAAGGGCACGGCATCATGCGACTGACACCCACCGAACGGGACCGGCTGCTCATATTCACGGCCGCCCAACTGGCCCGGGCGCGGCGCGCCCGTGGCTGCCTGCTGAACGTGCCCGAGGCCACCGCGCTGATCGCGGACGCCGTCTGCGAGGCGGCCCGGGACGGCCGCCGGCTCGCCGAGGCGATCGAGGCCGGCCGCACCGTGCTGAGCGCCGCCGACGTGCTGCCCGGCGTGCCGGACGTCGTCACGATGGTCCAGGTGGAGGCCGTCTTCGACGACGGCACCCGGCTCGCCGTCGTCAACGACCCCTTCCAGGGCGCCGGTTCACTCGGCGAAGACGGCCCGGGAGCGGCGCTGCCCGGCGCGGGCACCGGCTACGACCCGATCGAGGAGAGCGTGGTCCTGCCGGTGCACAACACCTCGCAGGTGCCGATCTCGGTCACCTCGCACTTCCACTTCTTCGAGGCCAATCCGCGGCTCGCGTTCGACCGCTCGGCCGCCTACGGCACCCGCCTCGCCGTCCCGGCCGGCTCCTCGGTGCGCTTCGACCCGGGCGCGACCGTCGAGGTCGGCCTGGTGCCGATCGCCGGAGCACGCGTCGCGATCGGCTTCGCCGGCCTGGTGGACGGCCCGCTCGACGCACCCGGCGCCCGCGAGGCCGCGCTGGCGAAGGCCCGCGCGACCGGATACCTCACGACCTTTCAGCTTGGCGTTTATCCTGTTAGCTTCTCTGCAGTGGTCTTCTCTGTGTGTTTGGCCTGGTTGCCGACGGGGTGGTGTGGGGCAACTCGCGTGTTTCTGCTGCCGGTTGTGCGTCCTGGTCCTGCTTTGCCGTGTTTCGGTGCGCTGGCTGGTTGAGTGGTCTTGGCGTGGAGGCGGCGAAATCCGCGCCGGACCCTGGCGGGGGTCATCCGGCCGGGCCGGGCGGGACGCTCCCACGGCCTGCGGAGGTCTTCGGCCAGTGGCCGGGCCAGACGCAGTTGGGTGTGGGCGGCGATGATGAGCCAGGTCCAGCGGTCCGCGGCCGCGGGATCGCGCAGTTTGGGCCTGGTCCAGCCGAGGGTCTGCTTGAGCATTCTGAAGGTGTGTTCCAGGTCGAAGCGGCGTAGGAAGGACTGCCAGAGCCGGTCCACGTCCTCGGCCGTGGCGTCGGTGCGTGACCACCAGAGCCATACCGGCTCTGCGTTGCGGTCGCCGGGCAGGTGGTCGACTTCCAGGCGGATGACCGTGCCCGTGATGACCGGCAGATCTCCGGGCGGGTGGCCGGCCCAGGCGGAGCGGCGGGTGAGCACGGGCTGCAACCGATCCCAGGAGCGGGCCACGGCCCGGCCGTAGCGTGTGGTGTCGGTCGTGGTGGTGTGCGCGGGCGCGGGCCAGCTGTCCGGGTCCCGGAAGTTGAACTCCGGTCCCCGGACAGGCTTTCGGCCCCGCTTGCCCGGCGGTTGCGGCAGGGGCGGGAAGTGCAGGACGCGGTCCGAGCGCATGCGCGCCAGGAGTTCGACGGGCAGGTCGGCCAGCAGGAACGCCAGACGGGTGACGTCGTAGCCGGCATCGAAGACGACCAGGATCCGTGGATCGCCCGGCGTCCACTGCCCCGCATCGCGCAACCGCTCGACCACGTCCCTGACCTGCACGGCTGTGAGGTCGCTCTGGTCCTGACAGGGGGCGATGCGGACCGCGTCCAGCAGGGCGGTCCACGAGGTTCGTCCCGGCTCCAGCGCCGCGACGAACGAGTACGGCCAGCCGGGGATCATCTGCGCCTTGCCCGTGCCCCGGGCGTAGGTGTGGCAGAACAGCCGTTCCGGGCTGGTGGCCGCGTCGGGCCGCAGCCAGTTGCTGACGTCCACTGCGAGCACGATCCGCCCATCCGCCGCTCGTGGAAGTGGCAGCGCGGCCAGCACCGGTCCCAAGCGCCGCAGATTGACAACCCCGCAGTTCATCGCGTCGTACAAGGCGCCGTGTCCGCGACGGTGCTCCGGCGCCAGCGACAACTCGACCAGCGTCGTGACCGGCCCCTCGGCGCACAGCAGGGAGTCGACCAGCTCGAACAATGCGTCCCCGCGCATGTCCAGGCACCCGTACAGGTCCCGCCGAAATCGGGACAACACGCCCAACGGGTCGACGTCGTCGACCCTATGCAGCACACTCATCTACACGGCCGTTCTGTGACACTTCGTAGCTCGACACTCCGAAGGATCACGGACGGCCGTTCCTGTTGTCAGCCGAACGACAAACCTCAGTGAGCGATGCTCCCGCCGAGGTCAAACGTCAAGTTCAGGGGGAGCACGCATGAGCGGCAGCAGCTTCGACGGTACGGGCTGCCACGGCGGCCACGGCACCCTGCCGGCCACCGGCATCGATCCGCTCGACTACATCTCGGTGCACGGCCCGCGCACCGGTGACCGGATCCGGCTCGGCGACTCCGGACTCATCATCCGCGTCGAAGCCGACTCCCAGGCCCCCGGCGAGGAGTTCCTGGCCGGCTTCGGAAAAACCGCCCGCGACGGCCTGCACCTCAAAGCCGCCACCGTCCGCGACACCTGCGACGTCGTCATCAGCAACGTCCTGATCATCGACGCCATCCAGGGCATCGTCAAAACCTCCATCGGCCTCATCGCCGGCCGCATCGCCGCCATCGGCCGCGCCGGCAACCCCGACACCATGGACAACGTGGACGTCGTCGTCGGCACCGGCACCACCATCGTCTCCGGCGAAGGCCTCATCGCCACCGCCGGCGCCATCGACACCCACGTCCACCTCCTCGCCCCCCGCATCATGGAAGCCTCCCTCGCCTCCGGCGTCACCACCATCATCGGCCAGGAATTCGGACCCGTCTGGGGCGTCGGCGTCAACTCCCCCTGGGCCCTACGCCACGCCTTCAACGCCTTCGACGCCTGGCCCGTCAACATCGGCTTCCTCGCCCGCGGCTCCTCCTCCCACCCCGGCCCCCTCGTCGAAGCCCTCGCCGAGGCCGGCGCCAGCGGCTTCAAAGTCCACGAAGACATGGGCGCCCACACCCGCGCCCTCGACACCGCCCTACGCGTCGCCGAAGAACACGACGTCCAAGTCGCCCTCCACACCGACGGACTCAACGAATGCCTCTCCGTCGAGGACACCATCTCCGTCCTCGAAGGCCGCACCATCCACGCCTTCCACATCGAAGGCTGCGGCGGCGGACACGTCCCCAACGTCCTCAAAATGGCCGGCGTCGCCAACGTCATCGGCTCCTCCACCAACCCCACCCTCCCCTTCGGCCGCGACGCCCTGGCGGAGCACTTCGGGATGATCGTCTCGGCGCATGATCTGAAAATGGATCTGCCGGGGGATGCCGCACTCGCTCGCGACCGGATCCGCGCCGGCACTATGGGCGCGGAGGGTGTGCTGCACGACCTCGGGATGATCGGCATCACCTCCTCCGACGCCCAGGGCATGGGCCGCGCCGGTGAGACCGTGCGCCGCACCTTCGCCATGGCCGGCAAGATGAAGGCCGAACTCGGCCCCCTCGACGGCGACGGCTCCTACGGCACCCGCGAAAGCGGCGACGACAACGAACGCGTCCTGCGCTACATCGCCAAACTCACCATCAACCCCGCCATCGCCCACGGCCTCGCCCACGAAGTCGGCTCCATCGAAACCGGCAAACTCGCCGACATCGTCCTGTGGCGCCCCGACCACTTCGGCGCCAAACCCCAACTCGTCCTCAAGAGCGGCTTCCCCGCCTACGGCGTCACCGGCGACCCCAACGCCTCCACCGACCGCTGCGAACCCCTCGTCCTCGGCCCCCAGTTCGGCGCCCACGGCGCCACCGCCGCCGACATCTCCGTCGCCTTCGTCGCCCGAGCCGCCGTCCACAACGGCGACCAACTCCCCACCCGACGCCGCCGCGTAGCCGTCCAAGGCACCCGCGGCATCGGCCCCCACGACATGATCCGCAACGCCCGCACCGGCCACGTCAACGTCAACGCCGACAACGGACTCGTCTCCCTCGACGGCAACCCCCTGCGCTCCGAGCCCTCCGAGAGCGTCTCCCTCAGCCGCCTCTACTTCCTCTAGCCCAGACACGACCTCCGGCACAGACGCACCAACCCACGAGGCCCACCGGCAGCGCAAGCGCCACCGGTGGGCCTCGTGGGTCTCGTGGGTCACCGGTCGGCGGCCGAAAAGTACCCGCTCGACTCGAGGCACCCGCGAGCCGACCGCGGCAACGGACCGTCGAGCCGCCACCGAGAGCCGGGACCCGGGCTGGGACCCGGGCTGGGCGGCCGAGGTCCGGGATCGTGGGAGCGATCCGCCGACCGGATGACTTTCGCTGCGACGTCCCCGCCAACCCGCCGCAACTGAGCGGCGGCCGCCACCCGGCTTCCTACGATGCCGCCGTCAGGTCCCGCTCCCGTCGGGCCCGCGCCTCCAGAAACGGCTGGTACAGATGACACACAGCAGACGACTGCAAGCCTGGGCCACCGGCGCCGCGACCCTGGTGCTGCTGGCCGGCGCGGCCGGCGCGTCTGCCGCGGGCCCGGCGCCCGCGCCGAGGGAGGCCGACGACCTCGGCCCGGCCATCCGGGCCATCATGGACAAGCCCGCCTACAAGCACGCCCAGTGGGGTCTGCTGGAGGTCGATCCGAGCAACGGGCAGGTGATCCACTCCCGCTTCCCGGACCAGTTCTTCATCCCTGCCTCGGGCGCCAAGCTGCTCACCGAGTCCGCGGCCTGGCACACCCTCGGCCCCGACTCCACCCTCACCACCCCGGTCCAGGCGCTCGGCGACCGGGCCGGCTCGACGCTGAACGGGAACCTGGCGCTGGTGGCCCAGGGCGACCTCACCATGGGTGGGCGGACCAAGCCGGACGGCACGGTCGACTACACCTCCTTCGACCACACCTACGCGGACGCGGCGCCCGGCGCCATCCTCACCCCCGAGGACCCGCTGGCCGGGCTGGACCAGCTCGCCCGGCAGGTCCGTGCCTCCGGCATCACCCAGGTCAACGGCGATGTGGTGGTGGACGCCCGGAAGTTCACGCCCCCGGCCCTCGACCCGCAGCCCACCCCGCTGATCATCAACGACAACCTGATCGACCTGCTCTCGACGCCGACCGCCCCCGGGCAGCCCGCCCAGCTGACCTGGCGCCCGCAGGTGGCGCCCTACCAGGTCACCTCCACGGTCCGGACGGTGGCGGCCGGCGGCCCGACCGACATCCAGGTCAGCACCTCGCCCGACGGAACGCAGATCAGCCTCTCCGGCACTGTCGCGGCGGACGCCCAGCCCGCGTTGAAGGTCTCCCCGGTCAAGGACCCCAACGCCTTCGGCCGCACCGCGCTGATCGAGGCGCTCGCCCGCGCCGGGGTCACCGTCACCGCCACGCCGACCGGGCCCGACCCGGTGGACCAGCTGCCGGCGAACTACGACGGCACCGATCGGGTGGCGGCCTACGTCTCCCCGCCCTACCGTGAGTACGCCAAGCTGATCCTGAAGGTCAGTCACAACCTCGGCGCCAACCTGGCGCTCTGCAACCTGGCGGTCTCGCGCGGCAGCACGGACTGCTCGGACGGTTTCGGGCCGATCCACCAGTTCCTCACCGACACGGCGGGGATCGACCCGGACCAGTTCCAGCTCGCCGACGGCCGCGGCGGCGACCCGGTCGACCGGGCCACCCCGCGCGGGATCGACCAGATCCTCCGGTACTGGCTGCACACTCCGGACGCGGACGCCTTCCGGCTCGCGCAGCCGATCCTCGGCGTCGATGGCACGCTGGCCAAGAACTGCGCCACCGGGTGCCCGGCCAAGGGCAAGGTGTTCGCCAAGACCGGCTCCGCCGTCGGCATGGACTCGCTGAACCAGCAACTCGCCGTGGCCGCCCAGACCCTGGGCGGCTACCTGGTGAGCGACCAGGGGTGCGTGCGCACCTTCTTCCTGGCGGTCAGCGGCGCCGCGGCGGTGGACATCCCGTCGTTCATCGAGGTGGGCAACGACCTCGCCCGGATCTCCGACCTGCTCCAGCAGGAGGCCTCCGGCAGGCGGTAGCAGGTGACTCCGACAGCTGATGATCACTCATGTGTGTTTCAGGCCAAGTTCATCATGTGTCCGGACTGTGATGATCAGCTGCATCCCTGACCGCTAGGGTCACTCCTGCTCCACTGACCAGCGCCTTCCGACCCCCGTGAGGCGCCAAGTGGACCTGTCGACAGGACTGGTGTGAAGTGAGCAGCAGGATTCGCCGGTTTTTTGATCATTCGTCCGTGGCCGCCGTCCGAGGCCGGCTGGCCGCAACGGTAGGGGCGGTCGCGTTGCTCGCGACCGTCCTCACCGGCACGGCCGCCGTCGGGACGGCCAGCGCCGCGCCCGTCACCACGCTCCCGGTCGCGGCAGCCGCCCACCCGGCTGCCGCAGCCGCCCCCAACGCCGACCGGCACCCCTCGATAGGTGGGTGGACCTGCGCCGGCACGCCCATCCCGCCGGGCTACGTCCTCACCGGCTTCATCCGCAGCGGATGCAACGGCGCCGGCTCCTGGAACCAGCAGCCCGTGCGCGACGGGATCTGGACCTGCGCCGGCTCCCCGATCGTGTCCGGTTACGTGATCACCAACTACCTCTCGTCCGGCTGCAGCGGCATCGGCGCCTGGTACCACCAGCTGGCCAAGAACGGCCTGTGGACCTGCGCGGGCTCGCCGATCGTGGCCGGCTACGTGACCGTCAACTACAACCGCTCGCTCTGCAACGGCATCGGCGCCTGGGTCCAGATGACCGCCCGCGCCGGCCTCTGGACCTGCCCCGGCTCGCCGGTGCCGGCCCCCTTCCGCAGCACCACCTACAACGCGGGCGGCTGCGGCGGCCTGGGTGCGTGGCTGATCCTGCACCGCTGACCCACCCCGCCCCACGTTGACGTCGAACGGCACCGCGCACGATGCACCGTGCGCGGTGCCGTTCGGCGCTTCCAGCCGTCAGGCCTGCGCCGCTGCCGCGGTCAGCGTCAACAGGATGAACTCCGCCGGACGCACCGAGGCGAAGCCGATCTTGAGGACGATCCTGCCGGCCTTGACGTCCTCGCCCATTTCGCCACTCCCGCCCGCCAACTGAGGTACGGCGTTGCTGCTGGGACTGCTCCAAACGAACGCTCCTGGGGCGGACCAAACGGCTGTGTGATCATGGAAACATGACATCTGGTCGGATCATCTTCCTCAATGGCACCTCCAGTTCGGGCAAGTCGAGCATCGCCCGGGAACTGCTGGACATCCTGGACGACGGCGTCTTCTTCCACCTCGCGGTGGACGGCTTCAACGCGATGCGCACCAAGCGACCCCTCGAAGCCGAGGAGCTCGACGTCGCGCTGCGCCGGACCCGGATGGGCTTCCACCGGTCGATAGCCGCCATGGCCGAGGCCGGCAACGACGTCGTCGTGGACCACGTGCTGAGCGAGCCCTGGCGGCTGGACGACTGCCTGGCGGTGCTGCGCCCCGAGGACGTCCTGTTCGTCGGCGTCCGCTGTTCGTTGGAGGAGCTGACCCGCCGCGAGCTTGCCCGGGGCGACCGCCCAGCCGGCCTCGCGGCGCACCAGTTCGGCCTGGTCCACAGCCACGGCGACTACGACCTGGAGTGCGACACCAGCACGGCGAGCCCGCGCGAATGCGCCGAGCAGATCAAGGCGTTCCTCCCGCACCGCCCGAGCCCCACCGCCTTCACCCGCCTGCGCGCCCGCGGCTGACCACAGCCGGCGTGGCCTCGAAGAGCTGTTCCAGCATGGCGGCTGCGAAGCGGACGGTGGCCGGCAGCCCGGCCAGCGTGATGGCGGTCCAGATCAGGATCGCCATCCCGCCCGACCTCCCCGTGATCATCCTGCCGCCGTCGAGCCACACCGTGGTCCGGTACCCGTGCGCATCCGACCCGTCCCCCGGCCGCTCCGCACTGAACTCGCGCCCGTCCAGGGTCCATTGATACGTGCAGGTGTAGGTGTAGTAGCCGCGCTCCTCATCGTCGTTCAGAGCCGTCCCCGTCTTCCGGCAGTTCGTCACCGTGGCCGTGACGGCGCGCGGTGGGTCTATCAGGCGCTGCCGGATGGCATCGGTGGCCTGCGCCGCCGTGAACACGGTGCCCAGGGCCAGCGCCAGCAGCACCACGACCGCCACGCAGAAGGAGATGTAGCTGCCGATGGTGACCTGCCGAGCGAGCGACAGCGAGGCTCCCAATCCCACCGGCAAGCTGACGCCGCAGACCAGCAACCACACCCATCGGTCACCCGGCTCATCCAGCGAGGCCCCCCAGACCACCGGCGCGGCAGCGACCGCGAACACCGCCACAGCGGCCACCATGGTTACGGCACAACGCCGGTGGAACGCGTCCCACCCGTCCGAAGGCGCGCGAGTCACCTTTCCCCCTCCCCCGTCAGTCCGGCCGACCGTTCGATTCTCACGGCCGTTGCTGCCAAAGGGCACTCGTCCGCCGGCTTCCTACCGAACCGGTGACAGAGCCAGGACATCGTCACGGCCCGGGGTGCCCCGGAGGTGGCTCAGGTCGGTCCATCCGCCGGTCGCAGGATCAGCCAGTACTGCACCCGGTCGAGCGCGAACGGCAACCGCGCCCGGCCGTCACGCGTGAAGCGCTCGACCATGCGCCGCGCGGACTCCGGTTGGTTGAGGATCAGGTCATAGGCCACCCGGTGGGCGGTGTTCGGCTTGAGCAGCTGGATCGACTCCCAGGTCGCAGCGAGCGCCTGCTCGAGGGTGGGGTAGGTCGCCTGAGGCAGCAGCCCGGTCAACTCCACGACGACCGGCCCGAGATCGGTGTCGTCGCTCACCGGACGCCCCCAGCGTCCGAGCCGGCGGCGCCGATCCGGCACCAGACCCGCTTGCCAATCCCGCCCCGGGACTCGCACCCCCACTCCTGAGCCAGCAGCTGCACCAACAACAGCCCCCGCCCGGCCTCCTGACCTACCGTCGCCGGACGCGGAGACGGCGGAACGCGACTCGCATCCTCGACGGAGATGTAGAGGTGGGAGCCAGCCACCTCGAACCCGACCCGGATCCGCTGCCCGGGACCAGTGGCATGCAGGTACGCATTGGTGACCAGCTCGCTCACCACCAACTCGCCCACCTCGACGAACCGCTCCCCACCGGGCACGGAGCCGAGCAGCTCACGCAACGCCCGCCGCGCGACCCCCGGCGACTGCGGGCTGCGCATCAGCCAACCCTGGACTTTCCCCTGCTGCTTGGACGGTCTGATCAGCATTTCAGGCATGGCGAAGCTCCCTCGCAACGCGACAACCGAATGGAATGGACGCACGACCGGCGCCCACGGGAGACACCTGGCAGAGGGCAGGAGATGCCCGGCAGACGAGCCGCCATGGTGACGTTCCGTTGTGGATTACTCCACTGTGAGTAGCATGCTCCGCAAGCCGCCAATCTGCAAGACTTCATTTCGGTGCTTCGAATTGACTTAATCGAACATATGAAGCTCATTGCGGGGCGAGTCCAGGAATGCTTTCATTTCGGGTGCCAGGAGTGCTTCAACTGGCAAGAGGGAAGGGGACAGCCATGCAGAACGGACCCACCGGCTCGACGGTGCCGCGCAGGCAACTGGGGCGGCATCTGCGTGACCTTCGCAACCGATCACGGCTGACCGTGAGAGCCGCCGCTCTCAAGCTGGAGTGGTCAGAGGCGAAGATGTGGCGCATCGAGACCGGCCAGACCTCGCTCCGCAGCCTCGACGTCGAGGCGATGTGCAAGGTCTATGGCGCACCGGCCCAGTTGACCGAGGCTCTGATGGCACTCGCGAAGGAGACCAAAGCCAAGGGTTGGTGGCACGCCTACGGTGACGTGATCCCCGAAGGGTTCGACCTCTTCATCGGTCTGGAGGAGGCAGCTTCACGGATCGACTGGTACGAAAGTGAGTTGATTCCTGGGCTACTTCAGACCGAGGATTACGCGCGCAGCATCATTCGAGCCGGCCACCCGACTCATGACAGCGACGAGATCGAACGACGTGTCCACCTGCGTACGGCCCGTCAGGTACTCCTCACCAGGATCACCGATCCGCCGACGTTTGATGTCGTGCTCAACGAAGCAGTGCTTCGGCGCCCCATCGACAGCCCCGCAGCCATGCTGAAGCAGCTCGAACACCTACTGAATGTCAGTGAACTGGCCAACGTTACGATCAAGGTAGTCCCGTTCAGCGCGGGCCTCCATCTCGGCGTCATGACAGGATCGTTCGGAGTCCTGCGCTTCCCGAGCAACGGCGAAGGAACAGAAACCGAGCCGCCAACGGTCTACGCGGACGGCTACACAGGTGCCCTGTACCTGGACAAGCCTCAGGAAGTCGAACGCTATGACGCCGCCTTCCGGAATATCCAGCAGACAGCGCTCGACGATCAGGCGTCACGGCACCTGATCTCAGAACTGGCAGGGAGCTATGAACAAGGTTGAGCTGACGACGACGGTGTGGTTCAAGTCCAGCCACAGCAATGCACAGCAGGCATGCGTGGAGGTAGGCACCGGCCTGCCTGGCGCCGTGCCCGTGCGCGACAGCAAGGACCCGCACGGACCCGCACTGATCTTCCGCACCGAAGCCTGGCAAGCATTCGTCACCGACCTGCGCTCATGGGACTCGCCCACCGACTCGTAGCCCTCCCTTGGCGCGCGACAGCCCCGGGCCGGTGGCGCCCGGCCCGGGGCCGTCGCCGCCCGCTGCTGGACACGCCACCCTTAGCTCTCAGAGGTGCTGATGCCTGCCGAGAAGACGTTCACTCACATCACCGACCACTATCGGCGGCTGATACTGACAGGCACGCTCGCCGCAGGCACGAAGCTGCCCAGCAACAAGGAACTTGCCGCCAAGTGGGGCGTCGCCGTCGAGACGGTCCGAAAGGCTCTCTCACAGCTACAGGTCGAGAAGCTGATCCGCACCAGCCCACGCGGCACCTTTGTAGCGGACGAGACCCCCGCAACCGCCAGCCCTGCCGACCGGCTCTCGGCGGTGCGGAACGTCATGCGCAGCTTCATGGAGGGCGAGACCAGCGTCGTGACGGCAGCTCAGCTGGTTGTCCCGCCGGTCTATGTGGCTGATCTGTTCGATCTCGACCACGGAGATCAGGTGGTTCGGCGCGAGTACGTCGCTGGGCGCAGCAGCGTTCGAACCCTGTTCGCGGTGGACTGGTTCCCGGCTCAGTTCGCCGTCCTGGTACCGGACCTGCTCAGCACTGCGGCCGGCAAGAACGACGGCCTGACGGCCCGCGTACTGGAGGCCACAGGCCGACACATCACCACCGCCCGGGACGACATGCACGGCCGAGCGGCTGACGCACGAGAGGCATCCGCGCTCGGACTCGCGGTCGGTGCTCCGATCCTCGCCGGCGCCAGCCGCTGGGGCGACGACGCGGGAATCATCCAGTACAACGAATGGTGCCTGCCTACCCGACTGACCATCGGGTACGACTACGGGGTCTGAAGAACATCCAGCAGACAGCACTCGACGACCAGGCCTCACGGCGCCTGATCTCAGAACTGGGAGGAAGCCATGAACAGGGTTGACCCGACTGAGACGACGTGGTTCAAGTCCAGCCACAGCAACGGACAGCAGGCTTGCGTGGAGGTGGGCACCGGCCTGCCCAACGCCGTGCCCGTGCGCGACAGCAAGGACCCGCACGGACCCGCACTGACCTTCCGCCCCGCAGCCTGGCAAGCGTTCGTAACCGACCTGCGCTCGTGGGACTCACCCGCCAGCTCGTAGCCCTCCCCTGACGCTCACTCAACAGCCCCGGGCCGGCGGCGCCCGGCCCGGGGCCGTCGCCGCCCGCTGCTGGACACGCCACCCTTAACTCTCAGTGGACGTTAAGTCCCTTTTCTCTCGGTTCGTGATTGCTCGTACGTGTGAACGTCGGCCGTACTGGCGTGCCAGCTCGGGTTCGGGTGATGTTCTGCGGCACATGGACAGACGGGCGTATCTGAGCGACTGAGGCCGACCGGCAAATGGATCACTTGAGGCGGCGGCGGGTGGTGGGCCGGCCGTCCCAGCGGTAGCGGCTCGTCGAACGTCGGATGAGCATGCGGAGCGTGATGAGAGTGGCGGCGAGGTAGAGGTAGAAGTCCACGACCGCGCCGCTCCTCTCGGTGCAGCGTCGGAGCTTGCCGTAGTCGTTCATCCACGAGTGGGTGCGCTCTACCACCCAGCGCTTGCCGGCTTGGATCGGGACGGGCACTCCCTTGCGGGCGAACTCGGCCGTGAATCCCAACTCGGCTATCAACGCACGGGACTTGGCGCTGTCGTAGCCCCGGTCGAGGTTGACGTTCACCGACTCTGGCATCGCGCCGACCTGTGCCTGCGCCGCGTCCAGGGTCGGGCCGAGCAGGGGTGAATCGTGCCGGTTGGCCCCGTCGGAGACGATCCCGAGCGGGACACCGCAGGCATCGGACGCGACTGAGCGCTTCAGTCCCTGCTTGCCCCGATCCACCGGCGACCGCCCGGCCTTGTCACCGCCGGACGGGGCCTTGGTGATGCAGCCGTCCACCGAGATCTCGCCCAGCCCGAGGCCGATCATTCGGTCGTACGCTTCGAGCGCCAGAGCGTGTACTTTCTCGGATATCCCCAGCTCGGCCCACTCTTTGACACGCCGCCTGATCGTGCGGTTGGAACATCCGGGAGTGGAGATGCGCTCGTAGCCGGAGCCGTGGACCAGCGCGTGCACGATGTGCTCGAAGACCGTCCTGTCGGCGATCCGGCGGCGGTGACAGCCCAGCGGATGGTCGGCGACGAACGCTCCTCTGACGGGCAGGAGTGCGGCGAACTGGTCCCACAGGGGTTCGAGCAGGCAAGATGGCAGCGCGGGCACGCCCGTCCTTCGTGATCACTGAGCGTAGAGAACTCCATGATCACGCCTGGACCCGTGCCCGCACTGCATCGACCCCGCCTTCTGGGCCTACAGCAGCCGCCTATTGCCGGTCGGCCTTGACGTCCACTGAGGGTTGATCAAGCCCCGCCGCGAGCCATAGCGTGCCGTCCGTTTGGTGACGGTCGATGCTCAGGCAGTGGGTTCGTGGCGACTCAGGATGTGTTCTCTGCGGAGGAACTGGCGCGGCTTCGGGGTTTCCCGGAGATCGACCGGGCTGAGCTGATTCGGTACTTCACGTTGACCGGTGCGGACGAGGCGTTTGTGCGCCAGTTCCGTACGGGCCGCAACGCGAGCACGTCGAAATAGCGGCCCTCCACGAAGGCGGGCAGCTGCAGGGATGCGAGCAGGTGCCCCCAGACGGGCGGGAACGCGTTCCACGCGTCGCTGCACCCGACCGTCGTCGTACGTCTGTCACGCTGATCGCGGAATCACCCTGTTCGCCAGACGCTGGCCCGATTCACTGGATGCCGGCTCGTCTGCGATCGATGTGCTGGCGCGGTCGCCGGTGTCCGGCAGGTCCTTGGCGAGCCGGCCTGCGAGTGCGCTCACCGGGCATCGACCGGGTGAGGACGCCGAGTGTGAGCAGAGCGAGCGCCGGCAGCACGGCGACGATGATTCCCATCGGCAAGGCGTCGGTGGCGCCACCCGCGCCGGCCAGCGGAGCAAGTGCCCCGCCGAACATGAACTGGCTGAAGCCGAGCAGAGCGGCGGCCGACCCGGCGTGTCCGCCGTGGTCGGCCAGGGCCTGGGCCGCGGCGTTCGGCATGACCAGGCCCACGCTGGAGACCAGGACGAACAGGCCGATCAGGAGCACGGGCAGGGGTGCCCGTGTCAGCACCGCGCCCAGGACCGTGGTGCCACCGGCTGTCGCGCCCAGCAGACCGGCGAGCAGCAGCACGCGGGCGCCGGCCCGGGCCACCAGCCGGCCGCTGATCTGGGCGGCCGCAATGAGTCCGGCGGCGTTGACGGCGAACACGGCGCTGTACTGCTGCGGTGACAGGCTGTGGATTTCCTGCAGGACGAACGGCGAGCCGGAGATGTAGGCGAACATCGCCGCGAAGACCAGGCCGTTGGCCAGGACGTACCCGGTGAAGACCCGGTCGCTGAGCAGTTGCCCGACGACAGCCAGCAGCGGCTGGCGTGATGCGGAGGGCCGGGTCTCCGGCAGTCCTGCGGCGGAGGCCGCCAGCATCACGGCGCCGAGTACGGCCAGGGCCACGAAGATTCCAGGCCAGGCCGTGACGCGCAGTAGCTGGCCGCCGAGGACCGGCGCGAACACCGGCGCCAGGCCGGTGATCAAGGTCAGTGCGGAGAAGAGACGTGCGGTGCGGGTTCCGGAGGTGCGGTCGCGGACCATGGCGTTGGCGATGACGATGCCGAACCCCCCGCCGATGCCCTGGACCAGGCGGAGGCCGACGAAGGTCCGGACGTCGGGTGCCACCGCGCAGAGCGCGCTGGCGATCGTGTAGAGGGCGAGGCCCGCCAGCAACGGACGCCGCCGGCCGTAGGTGTCGCTCAGCGGCCCGGCGATCAGCTGCCCGATGGCCAGCCCGGCCAGACAGGCGGTGATGGTGAGCTGGGTGGCCGCGGCGCTGGCGCGCAGGTCGCCGGCGAGGTCCGGCAGTCCGGGCAGGTAGCCGTCGATGGACAGTGGTCCCAGGGCCACGAGCGCTGCGAGCAGGACGATGAATCGGGTGTGCCGGCTGGCGGCGTCGTTGCTCATGGCTCAGTACGCCACGGTGATGCGGCGGCGGATCGCGGTGCCGCTCTCGATCGTGTCGGCCAAGGCGATCGCGTAGTCGGCGTACGAGATGCGGCTGTTGCCGTCGTCGTCGGTGAGCAGGGTGTCCCCGGCGCTGCGGTAGGCCCCGGTCCGCTCGCCCGCTCCGATGACCGCGGCGGGCGACACGTACGTCCAGTCGAGGTCGTGCACGCCGCGGTAGAGGTCGAGCGCTTCGGACTGGGCCTCGGCGTTGGCCTTCCACAGCGCGGGGAAGTCCGGGTCGTCCATGACCCGGGCGCCGGTCGGCGTGCGCAGGCTACCGGCACCGCCGATGGTGACCAGGCGGGTGACGCCGGCTCGGCGGAGTCCCTCGATCAGCGCACGGGCGGCACCGACGATCGTGGCGCGGTCGTTCTCCTGGCCGATCCGGGGGCCGACGGCCGACAGTACGGCGTCGTGGGAGGCGGCGAGGCCGGCGACCGCGGCGGCGTCTGTGACGTCACCGGTGGTCACGGTCAGGGCCTTGTGCTCGAGGCCGTCGACGTGGCCGGCTCGGGTGACCGCGGTGACGGTATGGCCGCGCCGCAGTAGTTCCTCGGTGGTGGGCCGACCGATGTTGCCGCTGGCACCGAACAGGACGATCTTCATGTGTTGCTCCTTGTTTCTGATGGTCAGAGGACGGGCTGGCCGTCGGCGATGATGGCCGCGGTGATGCCGCGCTCGTCGGCGGCGTGCTGGAAGCGCTGCTCGATGTCGGGTTGTTCGGTGTAGAACGGCGGGTTGTGGAACAGGCCGTAGTGCATGGCGCAGACGGTGCCGGCGCCGAGTGCGACGGCGGCCTCGACGCCCTGCTCGGGGGTCATGGTCGCCGGGACGTTGGCCGCGTAGCCCTCGAAGTGGGCGATGACGCCGTTGACCGGGACGAACGCGACGTCGAATGGGCCGTGGTCGCGGGCGATCTGCCACCAGCTGCCGTGCCACTGGGTGTCGCCGCAGTGGATGACCCGCCGGCCGGCGCCTTCGACGACCCAGGCGACCTGGTCACAGTCGTTGCCGCGCCAGTCCAGCGAGGTCACCGGGGTGACGGTCAGCGCTCCGATGCGGCGTGACTGGCCCAGGTCCTGGGCAACGGGGGTGATGCCCACCTCGTGCAGCGCCGCCGCGCTCGGGGTGTGGCAGCCGATCGTGCCGGTGGCCGCGATCCGGGCGATCAGGTCGTGGTCGTAGTGGTCGGGGTGCAGGTGGGTGATGAGGGCGTGGGTGCCGGGCGGGGTATCGACCGGGTCGACCGGCCGGTGCGGCGGTCCCATCACCGGCGCCAGCGGAGCGACGTTCTCGAGCGGGTCGATCAGCAGGCGGGTGTCGCCGAGACGGATCTCGACGCCGGCCCAGGCCAGCCGACGCACGGAAAGGGTTGGGGTCATGGGCAGCGACGCTAGACCGACGTTGTTGAGAAAGTCAACAAGAGAGTTTTGAATCTCAACACCACGATGTAGGGTGGTGGCATGCGCACCTACGGGCAGTACTGCGGCATCGCGAAAGCACTGGACACCATCGGCGACCGATGGACCCTGCTGATCGTCCGTGAACTGCTCGCCCTGGGTCCGTGCCGGCACACCGACCTGCGCAACGGGCTGCCCGGGATCGCCAGCAACCTGCTGGTCGACCGGCTCCGCGAACTCGAGGAAGCCGGACTGATCCACCGCGAGGCCGCCCCGCCGCCGGTGGCCACCACCCTGTTCTCCCTCACCGAGCGTGGCCGCGCGCTGGAGCCGGTGCTGCAGGAGCTGAGCCGGTGGGGCGTGCCGCTGTTGCGTGAGCCGGGCGGCAGCGACACCTTCCGCACCCACTGGCTGGACATGCCCGCCCGGGCACTGACCGACCACCGCCCCGACCAGCCGGCAATCGCCCTGCAACTGCACGCCGACGGCAACGAAGACCTGGTCATCGAAGTCAAGGACGGCTCGGTGCACACCCACGCCGGCCGGGTCGACCACCCCACCGCGTCCCTGACCGGACCGCCGCACCTGCTGGCCGCGACCCTGCTCGGCGACCTCGATCTGAGCGCCGCAGTACAGCAGGGCCTGCGGCTCAGCGGCGAACGCGAGGCAGTACTGCGCATCCTGCCCCGCTGATCGACCGGCCGCTCGCGGGCCTGCGACCTCAAGCTCTACCGAGTCTGCGCCGGTCTCAGTGAACGTTAAGTCCCTTTTCTCTTGGTTCGTGATCGCTCGCACGTGTGAACGTCGGCCGTACTGGCGTGCCAGCTCGGGTTCGGGTGATGTTCTGCGGCACATGGACAGACGGGCGTATCCGAGCGACTTATGGGACGAGCAATGGGCGTTGATCGAGCCGATGATCACGGCCTGGAAGCAGGAACGGGTGACGCGATCGGCGACCGGGGCCCCGGGCTCCTGCGATCTGCGGGAGATCGTGAACACGATCTTCTACCAGAACCGGACGGGCTGTCAGTGGCGCTACCTGCCCCATGACCTGCCGTCCTGGTCGGCGGTGTTCTACTACTTCGGCCTGTGGCGCCAGGACGGGCTCGACCAGCGGATCCAGGAACTCCTGCGCTGCCAGGTACGGGAGAGAGCCCGCCGATTAGAGGACCCGTCCCTCGTGATCATCGACACCCAGTCCGTCCGCGCGGCCGCCGGTGTCCCGAAGACCACGACGGGGCTGGACGCGAACAAGAAGGTGTCGGGGCGCAAGCGGGGACTGGCCGTGGACGTCATGGGGCTGATCATCGGCGTCGTCGTCCTGGCCGCGTCCGCCCACGACAACGCCGCCGGCACCGCCCTGCTCGACCAGGCCGCCGAGCGGTGCGGGATGCGTCTGGAGAAGGCCCTGGTGGACCAGGGCTTCAAGGACGAGGTCGTCATCCACGGCGCTCTGCTGGACATCGACGTCGAGGTCGTCCGCCGCAACCCGGCCGACCAGGGCAAGGGTTTCGTCCCGCAGCCGAAACGGTGGGTGGTGGAGCAGACGAACGGCACCTTGATGCTGCACCGGCGCCTCGCCCGCGAGTACGACCACCGGCCCGACACCTCCGCCTCACGCGTCTACTGGGCCTCCACCGCGAACATGACCCGCCGCCTCACCACACCGGCCCCGGCCTGGCGCGACACCCTCGGACTGGACGCGTGAACATCGCCGAACTCCTGGCAGACCTCCAGACCCGGCAGGACGAGGCCACCACCCGGGCCGCAGAACTGCGCGCCCGGATCGAAGAGCTCGCCACCGACCTGACCGACACCGAAGCGCGGCTCACGGACCCGGCCACCACCCGAAAGATCATCGCGGAGGTCACGCCGGCAGGAACCGAACCCGAACCACCCGAGACGAACACCACCTACCAGGCCATCGTGAACGCCTTCAACCAGCACCCCAGCCGGGTATTCCGGGCGCGCGAGCTGCACGAACTCCTCGGCATGCCCACCGACGAGGCGTCCGTCAACATCACCCGCAGCCGCCTCGGACGCCTCACTCGACAAGGCTTCCTCACCCAACCCGGACGAGGCCGCTACCAGAAACGGACCTAACGTCCACTCAGAGGTGCCCGATGCCTGCCGAGAAGACGTTCACTCACATCGCCGACCACTATCGGCGGCTGATACTGACCGGCACTCTCCCCGCAGGCACGCACGAAGCTGCCCAGCAACAAGGAACTTGCCGCCAAGTGGGGCGTCGCCGTCGAGACGGTCCGAAAGGCTCTCTCACAGCTACAGGTCGAGAAGCTGATCCGCACCAGCCCACGCGGCACCTTCGTAGCGGACGAGACCCCCGCAACCGCCAGCCCTGCCGACCGGCTCTCGGCGGTGCGGAACGTCATGCGCAGCTTCATGGAAGGCGAGACCAGCATTGTGACGGCAGCTCAGTTGGCTGTCCCGCCGGTCTATGTGGCAGATCTGTTCGATCTCGACCACGGGGATCAGGTGGTTCGGCGCGAGTACGTCGCCGGTCGCAGCAGCGTACGAACCCTGTTCGCGGTGGACTGGTTCCCGGCTCAGTTCGCCGTCCTGGTACCGGACCTGCTCAGCACTGCGGCCGGCAAGAACGACGGCCTGACGGCCCGTGTGCTGGAGGCCACCGGCAGACACATCACCACCGCCCGGGACGACATGCACGGCCGAGCGGCTGACGCACGAGAGGCATCCGCACTCGGACTCGCCGTCGGTGCTCCGATCCTCGCCGGCGCCAGCCGCTGGGGCGACGACGCGGGAATCATCCAGTACAACGAATGGTGCCTGCCTACCCGACTGACCATCGGGTACGACTACGGGGTCTGAGAACGCAGTACCGGAGCCGACCAGTCTCGGGGAGTGGTCCCGTAGCCGTGAACGCCCCGTCGGCGAGGATCGGAACGATGCTCAGACCAAGGCCCTGTCTCCCGTGGAATCGCTGGAGATGATCAAGTCGATCAAGGAGTCCGCAACGTGAGCCACAACCCCGCTGCCGCCCCCGTGCCATCGGCCACCGCGTGGCGGAAGAGCACATTCAGCGGCCCCGACAACGAATGCATCGAGGTGGCTGACGGCCTTCCGGGTGTGGTGCCCGTGCGCGACAGCAAGGACCCGCACGGACCCGCACTGATCTTCCGCGCCGAAGCCTGGCAGGCATTCCTCACCGACCTGCGCTCATGGGACTCGCCCACCGACTCGTAGCCCTCCCACAGCGCTCGACAGCCCCGGGCCAGCGGCGCCCGGCCCGGGGCTGTCGCCGCCCGCCGTCGGCCATGCCACTGCCGTCTCCCCGATCGTCAGGGGCCGCTGGTACGGGGACTGTTCGCGCGGGGCCGGGATGGCACGGTTCAGGCCGCGAAGTCTGAGAGCACCTCCGCCACTTCTGGAACATCCCGGTATGGCTCCAGTTTGGCCAGTACTACCCGAGACCGCTCGGCCGTCCGCTCGCTTGCGAAGTCGGCCGAGAGGTCGAGGACACGGCGGGCCACTGCTGCCGCCTCCTCTGGCTCATTGGCGTCGGCAAGGGCGACCGCAAGCCACGAGAGATACAGGGCAAGCTCGCGAGTGTGACTCGCGTTGTATCGGCCGAGTACCTCGGTGAGCAGCGGGACGGCACGCAAAGGCTTCCGCAGTTCCGTGAACACCCTGGCGTCCATCACTTGCAGTTCTTCCTCGCTGACCCAGTAGGCCCACGCCGGCGCTTCGTCCGGGTGGTCAGCGGCAAGTGTCTCGTGAGCCGTTGCAAGTGCTCGCATGGCGGGCTGGGCCTCTCCTGCTCGGGCGTGAGCCCATGCCACCCGGTCAAAGTACAGGGCTCGCGCCGTGGGGTGTGCGTCCTTACCCGCTTCCGCAAGGGCGAGCCGGGCGAGGGCGAGTCCTTCGCGTTCCCGGCCGGAGTTGCTGAGGTGGTAGGCGAGGGACCCTGCGAGGTTCCCCGCAAGGACGAGATCCCCGGCCTCCCTCGCTGCGGACAGGCCAAGCCGGTAGGCCCGTTCTGCTCCCGTTCCCTGTCCGGCGTCGCTGGCGACCCATCCGGCGATTTGGCCCAATTCCCCGATGGTCGTGAGAAGTTCACGCCTGACATCGGCTGCATGGCTGGTCTCGTGGAAGAGTTGCACTGCCTTGCCGAGTTCCCTCATGGCGGGCTGCACAAGGTCCCCGCCGGGCATCACGTCGTCAGCGAGACGAAGCCCGTGCACCCTGGCTGCGAGCCTCTCGGCTGCACTGTGGCCGATTTGCCGACCCTTCCCCGGAGTCCATAGGGGCTCTCCCTCTGGAAGGAAGTCCGCGAGGGTCACAGCGGGGCTCAAGCTGTCGTCCCCAGCTGTTTCGCCGCGTGCGCGGGCTGCTGCCCGTTCGAGGTCCCCGACCGGAACCCCGAGTGCCTCCGCAAGGGCAGGAAGCCAGACGTCCGGAATGCGCTCCCCGCGCTCCCAGCGGCTGACCTCGTGCCGGGTGACCGAGGCGGTGCCGGTGATGGCGCAGAGCCGATCGGCGAGCTGTCGCTGACTCAGCTTGCCACGCAACCGCTTCAGATAGGCGCCGAATCGCTGCCGTTCCTCGCTGATCACTGCTGGCCTCCTTTCGGTTCCATCCTGGCCCCTCCCTGGCCCCCTGTGTGGCCACTCCACGGGATCAACGAGTGCGGGAGCCTTTCCGTACGTTCGTGGAAGGGAGCGGCAGTGCCGGACTTGGAGCATGAGACGGAGCGAGTGAGACGGTTCCGCGCCGAGGCAGAAGAGGCAACAGAGGCCGTTGAGATCGCTTGGAAGCTCGCCGGCGTGCTCACCATGTACGCCCGACTCACGGGCCGACTGATCGACGGTGAGTCTCGGCAACTCGTTGCCGCCATTCTCGGCAATCTTGGCGATGCGCCCGAGCCGTCAGACCCCGTACTGCACAGCGTGCGGCGGGAGCTGACCCCGTGAGCAGCCCGGTGTCCGACCCTCCGTGCAGGACCCGTGGTGAGGCCGTTCCCACCGAGCTGGAAGCCCTACGCGGCCCGCTGACGCCTGAGGAGCACGCAGCCGGACCGCTGGACCCGGAGCAGCGAGAACGGCGCGCCGAACTGCTGGCCAAGCTCCGGCAGGCCAACCACCCCTTGCGGACCCGATGACCCTGTGGGCGACGCCTACGGCCTTGGTGCCGGGTTCGATGGCGCGAGGGTGGCACGTGCGCAGCTCCGCACTCAACAGACCCCCGTCCCGTTCCGGGGCGGGTTGCAACACCCCTCAGGCATCAGCTTGTTGGGACCGTCCAGCCAGGGAGGAATTCGCATGATCCTTCAGAATGACGGAGAGCATGGGGGTAACCCCGCGCCGATCCAGCCGCCCGCACCCCCGGCTCCGCCGTCCCCCGACGGACAGACGCCGCCCGGTGACGGAGGCCACCGCAAGTGACCGACACCCTCTCTGAGGGTACGGACCGCCCCGGCTCCGAGCTGGGGCGGTTCCTCCTCGACAACGGCCTTATGCCGCCTGATTGGACGGAAACCTTCGAGGCGGTGCCGCGCTCGCTGTTCGTCCCCGACCTGGCCTGGTCGTTCGACATGGCCACCGGCCGAAGCGTGCCGATCGATCGGGTCGCTGATCCGGGCAGCTGGGTAGCCGCCGCGAACTCCAACATTCCGCTGGTCACCCAGTGGGATGACGGCAAGCACGATGGCACCAACCCGGGCACCGTCCCCACCAGCAGCCTGAGCATGCCGAGCGTGGTGCTGGACATGCTGGTGGATCTGGACGTACGACCCGGCATGAAGGTGCTTGAGGCCGGTGCCGGCGCCGGGTACAACGCCGCATTGCTCGCGCATCGGCTCGGTTCCGCCCAGGTGGTCAGCGTCGAGGTGGACGACGCGGTAGCCGACCGTGCGCGGGCGAGCCTGAGCCGGGCCGGGCTGGCTCCGCTGGTCGTGACCGGCGACGGGCAGCGCGGATGGCCGCAGGGTGGTCCGTACGATCGGATCATCGCAACGTACGGCGTTCGGGAGATTCCTCGGGCATGGATCAGGCAGGCCGACACCGGCGGCGTGATCGTGGCCCCATGGGGTACCGCGTTCAGCTCCGTTGACGCTGTGGTCAAACTGACCGTCAACAACGACGACGAAGCGTCAGGCCACTTCACCCGCCGCGTGGAGTTCATGAAAGCGCGTGCTCAGCGACTCGTGTTCCCCGAGCATGCCGAGTACGTGCCGGAATTCCCGGGCGACGCCGACACGAAGCACCGGACGACGCTCACAGCTGACGACCTGGGCGGGCTCTGGAGTGTGCAGAACTTCGTGATCGGGCTCGCCGTGCCGGACGTGGCCCACGTGATCAACCACCAGGACGACGACACCATCGTCGCATGGTTCTACGGACTCACTGACCGGTCCTGGGCAGCCGTGGTCTGGCGCAGGAGCGAGCGCGAGCCCGAGACGACCGTCTACCAGACGGGCCCCCGCCGACTCTGGCAGGCCGTAGAAGGCGCACTCACGTGGTGGGACGACGAGGGCAGACCACAGCTCGAACGCTTCGGACTGACCGTGGACCACCTCGGCCAGACACCGTGGCTGGACTCCCCGGACGATCCCGTTCCGCAGCACACGTGAGTGGCCCATGAGTGACCCATGAGCGGCCCGCCGCGCATCCTCCTATGCCTTGTTCAGGTAGGTGAGCACGGCGCGGACGCGGCGGTTGGTGTCATCGTCGTCGGTGATGCCGAGCTTGCCGAACATCGAGGTGGTGTACTTGCCCACCGCGCTCTCGCCGAGGAAGAGACGACGGCCGATCGCCTGGTTGGACAGCCCTTCGGCCATCAACTCCAGGACGGCGTACTCGCGTTCGGTGAGCCGATCCAGTCCGCGGCGCGGGGAGCCGGTGGCGAGCAGCTTCGCGATGACCGCCGGGTCCATGGCGGTCCCGCCGGCCGCGACGCGTTCGAGGGCGTCGATGAACTGGTCGGCGTCGAAGACGCTCTCCTTCAGCAGGTACCCGATGCCGCCCGAGCCGTCGGCCAGCAGTTCCCGGGCGTAGAGCTGCTCGACGTGCTGGGAGAGGATCAGGATCGGCAGTCCCGGTATCTCGCGGCGGGCGGCGAGTGCGGCCCGCAGGCCCTCGTCCGACTGGGTCGGTGGCATCCGGACGTCGATGACGGACACGTCCGGGCGCCAGGCGCGCAGCGCGTCGAGCGTCTCGGGGCCGGTGCTCGCGGTGGCGACCACTTCGTGCCCGCAGGCTTCGATCAGGCGGACCAGGCCGTCGCGCAGCAGGTAGAGGTCTTCGGCTACAAGGATTCGCATGGCACCATCATGATCACTCGGGTCGGGCCGCCGGGCGGGCTGGTGACCTCCAGTGTGCCGTCGAAGACGGCGAGCCGGCGGCGCAGGCCGGCGAGTCCGCCGCCGGGGCGGATCTGCGCCCCGCCGCGGCCGTCGTCCTCGACCGCGACGACGAGGGCGTTCACCTCCCGGGTGAGTGTGACCCGCGCGCCGGTCGCCCTGGCGTACTTGGCCGCGTTGGTCAGCAGCTCGGCCACGCCGAAGTAGACGGCGGACTCGATCGGCGGCTCCAGGCGCAACGCGCCCACACCGGCGCCGCCCGCGTCATGCACGGTCACGTCGAGCGGCACGTCCAGCGCGAGCGCGCGGACGGCGTCGAGCAGCCCCCGCTCGCTCAGCACCGGCGGAGCGATCCCCCGGACGAGCTCGCGCAGTTCGGCCAGCGAGGCGACGGCACCCGCCTGGGCGCCACGCATCAGCGCCTTGGCCTGGTCGGGGTCGCTGTCCATCAGCCGCTGGGCAGTGGCCAGCGACAGGCCGAGCGCGACCAGCCGGGCCTGGGCGCCGTCGTGCAGGTCTTGCTCGATCCGGCGGATCTCGGCGGCCTGGACGACCGTCACGTCCGCCCGCTGCGCCGTCAGTTCCTCCACCCGCTCCGCCAGCGCCATCGCGGCCGAGGGGCGCAGGAAGCGAACGGCCACCGGCTCGACGATCCGCCAGGCGTAGGGCGCGCAGGCAACGGCCAGGACCACGCCGATCGCCCCGGCCAGGCGCGCCCAGGGCTCCGGCCGGGCGAGCCCGAACACGGCCGCGGCCAGCGCGGCGGGCGGGACGGCCGCCGGCAGGCCCGCCGCGAACGGCGCGACCGCGGTGAACCGCAGGTCACGCCAGTTGGCCGGATCCCGCCAGCGGACCCGCCACCTCTGGTCCATCAGGGCGTCCCGTCGGGTGCGCTCGTAGGAGAAGCCGTTCCACCAGTAGCCGGTGGCCATCCGGGTCACCGGCCCGGCCTGCCGGTAGCCGGAGGCCACCACGGTCCCGGTCCAGCGGGCGACCAGGAAGCGGACGGCCCGGCAGACCGGACGGGCCAGGCCGACCGTGCCCCCGACCGCCAGCAGCAGCGGCGCGAGCCACGACCACGGGTTCGCCGCGCCCCACCAGAGCCCCAGCGCCACCGCACCCGCCCACACGGCCGGAGCGGACAGGCAGACGGCCGCCACCACGCACGACCGCCCGAACCCCACCCCGGCACGCGCCACCCACGCACCCAACCGCTTCATCGCTCCCCCTTCACGCCTTCACGCCGTCACACCGTCACGCCAGTCCGACGCTCCCACTCTGCCCGGTCCGCAGCCCGCAACCAGCCGGTCCGGCACAGGAGTGGGCCTAGCCCCACCCGACCGTGCGCCCAGGCCCATACCGCCGCACCCGACCGCTCCCTAGCGTCATAACCACGACGACGACACCGGGACACCACCGGGAACGGCCCAGGAGAAGACCATGGCGAACACCCCCACCCCAACGGCACAGCTCACCGCCTCCCCCGAGCAGGCGGCCTTCGACAAGGTGCAGAAGTGCATCGGGCTCTTCGCGGCAGTCAGCGCCATCGTGCTCGGCACGGTAGCCGTGATGGCGGCCACCGGACACACGGCGACCTCGTTCATGTGGGTTCGCGGCAGCATCCTGCTCGCGGTCTCCCCCTTCATCCACCGGCTCGCCGACCGCGCCGCACGGGGCTCGGCACCGGCCTTCGACCGGCTGCGCGCCCTCGCCACCGTGCTGCCGATCGCCGTCATCGGTGTTGACCTGATCCCCGGCCTCTGCCCGGCCTGGTACGCCGTCATGCAGGGGCTCTCGGTGCCCGGCCTCGTCGCCGTCGCCGTGATCACCCGGAGCCCCGCGCTGCGCACGGCCTTCACCAAGACGAGTTGACCGTCCCCCTCCCCCGGGCGCTCAACGGTGGGATCCCAGCAGGGCGTACGCGCCCCGGCGCGCGATCACGACGGCGGCGCCGAGCACCAGGATCAGCCCCCACACCGGCAGGCCCCCCGCCCGCAGGACGAACGCCGTACGGCTGGTGGCCAGGGTCGGCGCCACCACCACCGCGACCCAGGCACCCGCCAGCGCGACGGCGGCGCGGGTCACGCCGATCACCCCGCCGAGCGCCAGGGTCATCGAGGTGAAGGCCAGGCACGGCAACAGCCACTGGACGGCCGTCACCCCGGTCACCCATCCCCCCACCAGCATCGTCGGGATCACCACGGCGAGCACGGCGGCGGTGCGCCGCAGCACCAGCTGCAGCCCCGCCCTCGGCGTCGCGGCGGTCAGCTCGTACGCCGGGTCCAGGCCGCGCGACCAGGCGCCCGCCACCCCGCAGACGGGCAGCACGGGCGCGAACAGCAGCAGCAGGGAGACCCGGCCCGAGCCGGAGCCGGAACCGGAACCGAGCCCATCCAGCAGCAGTGCGAGCAGCGTGACGACCAGCGCCATGGCCAGCCACGGCGTCATGGCGGGCGTCGTCCACGCCGACAGCCGCGCTCGCCACCGGCGCGGCGGCGCCGGGACGGCCCCGGCCAGCCGGGGTTCGAGATCGGCCCAGACGGCCTCGGTCAGCGCCGCGACGGCGGGCGCCTCGGCCATGACGGCGGCCGCCAGCCGGTCACGGCAGATCCGGCAGCCCTCCAGGTGGGCCTCCAGTGCCCACACCTCGTCCGCGACGAGGTCCGTGGCGCCGCGCGCGTACCCCTCCACGAGCCGTGCCGAGGCGTGTTCCACGTTCTCCGCGTTCTCCACGTTCTCCGCGTTCCCCACGCTCATGCCAGTGCCTCCCGCATCGCGATCCGGGCCCGGCGGGCGCGGGTCTTGACCGTTCCCTCGGGCAGTCCGAGCAGAACGGCGGTCTCCCGGACGGTCATTCCGTCGAGCACCATGGCCTGCAGTACGTCCCTGAGCTCCGGCGCCAGGCGCCGCAGCGCGTCCCCGACGTCGCCGCCGACGGTGGCCACCAGCGCCTCCTCCTCCGCCGCGGGCGCCACGGTGTGCCCGGCGGCGGCGGGCGGCGGCTCCGCGTGGTGGGCCCTGCGCCGGAACGCGTCGACGAGGCGGCGGGCCGCGATCGTCCAGAGCCAGCCGACGGCCGATCCCCCGGTGCGGCTCCCGGTGAACGAGCCCGCCGCCCGCCACACCGCCAGGTACGTCTCCTGCATGACCTCGGCGACGATCTGCTGATCGGCGCAGCGACGGTTCAGCCGCACCGCCAGCCACGGCGACGTGCGGCGGTACAGCTCCTCGAAGGCGGCCCGGTCACCCCGGGCCACGCGTCGTAGGAGACGCTCCTCGTCCAGTTCCTGCGGCGGTGCCGCCCCAACCCGTTTCACACCTGCCAGACGCCGGGCCGGGGCGGCAGGTTCTCCCCGGGAGGTGATCCGGGTCACAGCCGGGCCGGGGTGGGAGAGGCACCGGTCACGACCGCTGCAACTCCACGGCCACCGCGTCCAGCAGCAGCCGGCGCGCGTGCTCCAGTGGCAGCGAGCCGCTGAGCCAACGGATGCTCAGGCCCTCCAGCAGCGCGGTCAGCCGTTCCGCGGCGGCGGCGTGCTCGGGGGCGGTGCCGCTCGGGTGCGCGCGGGCGAGCAGGTCGGCGGTCTCGTGCACCCAGCTGTGGGTGGCCCGGGAGAGTTCCTCACGCAGCTCCGGGTCGAAGACCGCGCTCGCTCTCAACTCGCCCCAGGCGGTGCTGTTCTCGCGCACCTCCGGGGTGTCCTGGAGTTCGAGCAGCAGCACCTGTTCCAGGTCGGCCCGGGGGCCGAGCGGGCCGGTCCCGGGCGGCCGCTCGGCGGTGTAGCGGTCGGCGCGGTCGGTGATGAAGTCCAGGGTCTGGCGGAGCACACCGGCCCGGTCGGTGAAGTGGTAGTAGATCAGCGAGGTGGACACGCCCGCCTCGGCCGCCAGCTCGGCCACCCGCAGTCCGCGCACGCCGCTGCGCGAGATGACGCGCGTGGCAGCCCTGAGTATCTCTGTTCGACGGTCCGACATGAGCCCTCACCCTACCGGCTGGACAGGCCGTCAGGTGCCGTTTCCTGATTGAAATATCAGGGCTAACACGCACCTCAGCAGCGTGGCACCCCGCCGAACGGGCAGCAACGGCCAAGCATCGGCGCCAAGCTATTGACTGAATTTTCAGTTCGGTGCAGGATGCCGGTCATCACTCCTCCTGCCCCCACTAGGAGTCCCCGTGGACCTGTCCACCCCGTCCCGCCGCGGGCTGCTCAAGCTCGGCGCGACGACCCTCCCCCTCCTCGCCCTCGGCGCAGCCTTCCCCACCCTCGCCCGAGCGGCCACCGGCACGAACACCGGCACGAACAGCGACACGGCCGCCGACACCAACGCCACCGCCGCCACCGCGGCGCTGCGGATGCCGGCCGAGTCCGACCCGCACGCGCTGACCTACATGGCCTGGCCCGAACCCACCGCGGTCTGGGGCACCATGCTCTCGGCCGTGCGCCAGGACGTCGCGAACCTGGCCCGGCAGATCTCGCTGTACGAGCCGGTCGTGCTCGTCGTCAGCCCCGGGCAGTACGCCTCCGCCGCCTACCAGTGCGACACCAGCGACCTCCCCTACAGCTACGGCGTCAGCTTCCTGCAGATCGCCAACGACGACCTGTGGATCCGCGACTTCGGCCCGACCTTCGTCGTCGGCCCGGGTGCCATCGCCGGCGTCGACACCAACTTCAACGGCTGGGGCAAGACCGGCACGCCGTACTACCAGAACTTCGCGAACGACGCCGCGGTCGCCGCGACCCTGCTGGCCCGCAGCGGCACCACCCGCATCGCGGCGCCGTTCACCGGCGAGGGCGGCGCACTGGAGACCGACGGGCAGGGCACCCTGCTCGCCACCGTCAGCTCGCTCGTGAACGCCAACCGCAACCCCGGCCTCTCGCAGGACCAGGTCGAGCAGCGGCTGAAGGCGACGCTCGGGATCGACAAGGTGATCTGGCTCGCCGGGCTGGCCGGGCAGGACATCACCGACGACCACGTCGACTGCCTGGCCCGCTTCACCGCGCCCGGCCGGGTCATCCTGGACCAGCCGGGGCCGGGCACCGAGCAGATCTGGATCGACGTCTACCAGCAGGCCAAGCAGGTGCTGCAGAGCGCCACCGACGCGCAGGGCCGCCCGCTGACCGTCATCGAACTCCCCGGCCCGGACCGCAGCCTGATCCGCGGGCGCGGCAAGGAGTTCCTCTCCAGCTACACGAACTTCTACACGCCCAACGGCGCCGTCTTCGTGCCCCAGTTCGGCGACGCCGACGCGGACGCCGCGGCCCGCACGATCCTGCAGGCCGAGTACCCGAACCGCACGATCGTCCAGGTCCGGATCGACAACATCGCCTCCGGTGGCGGCGGCATCCACTGCTCCACGCAGTCCCAGCCCGCCGTACCGCCCACCGCCTGAGCCACCGCCACAGAACAACCGCCAGCGCCGTCCCCTCCCTACTGACTGAAAATTCAAACAGGAAGAGAGTCACCATGGACTTCCGTATGCCCGCCGAGTGGTCCGAACACGAGTGCACCCTGATGGCCTGGCCGACCCGGCGCGAGCTCTGGGGCGACACGTACGACGAGGCCAAGCGCGAGTACGCCCAGGTCGCCCGCGCGATCGCCGAGTTCGAGCCGGTCACCATGGTGGCCGTGCCGGGGCTCGGCGCCGAGGCCCGCGAGCTGTGCGGGGACGGCGTCGAGGTGGTCGAACTGCCCATCGACGACTCGTGGTTCCGCGACTCCGGCCCGATCTTCGTGCTCGGCCCGGCCGGCGAGCGCGCGGGCGTGGACTTCCGCTTCAACGCCTGGGGCGGCAAGCACCACCCGTGGGACACCGACGACAGGATCGCCGCGCTGCTGCTGGAGCGCGCCGGCGTCGAGCGGATCGAGTCCCGGATGATCCTCGAAGGCGGCGCGATCACGGTCGACGGCGAGGGCACCCTGATCACCACCGAGCAGTGCCTGCTGCACCCCAACCGCAACCCCGGCATGACCAAGGCCGAGATCGAGGCCGAGCTGATCGCCCGGCTCGGCGTCAGCACGGTGATCTGGCTGCCGTACGGCGGCCTGGAGGACACCGAGACCGACGGCCACGTGGACGGCGTCTGCGCGTTCGTCGCCCCCGGCAGGGTCGTGGTCCAGCTCCCGAGCGACCCGGCCCACCCCGACTACGAGCGGATGCGCGCCAACCGCGCCGTGCTGGAGGCCGCCACCGACGCGCGCGGCCGCAAGCTGGAGATCATCGACCTGCCGCAGAGCGCCTTCGTGGACGTCAACGGCAAGCGCACCGAGGTCGGTTACCTCAACTTCTACATCGCCAACGGCGGCGTCGTCGTCCCGACCGCCGACGTACCCGAGGACGCCGGCGCGCTGGCCGTCATCGCGGCCGCGCTGCCCGGCCACAAGGTCGTCGGCGTGCGCACCCGGGTGATCGCGTACGGCGGCGGCGGCATCCACTGCATCACCCAGCAGGTCCCGAGCCCGGCGGCGGTGACGGCATGAGCCGCAGCGACACCGACAGCAACAGACACCCACGCTCCCACCGCCAACTCGCCCTCGCCACGGCGGCCCTGGCCGCCTTCGCCCTCGTCGCCGCCTGCTCCGGCCCACCCGCCACCACCTCCGCCGCCGACAGCGCGATGTTCCGCCTGTCGCCCGGCACCCCGGCCGCGAAGGGCGAGCTCGCCTCGTTCAGCTGGGCCTCGTACGCCGAGCCGCTGACGCTCGACTACATCAACGCCTTCGACTACCCCTCGAACACGATCCTCTCCAACGTCTGCGAGAGCCTGATGCGGTGGACGCCGCAGCTGACCGAGGAGCCGGGCCTGGCCGATAAGGCGTCGAACCCGGACCCGACCACCTGGGTCTACGACCTGCGCCCGAACGTGCACTTCCACGACGGCTCGGTGCTGACGGCCGACGACGCCGTCTTCAGCCTGCAGCGCCAGATGGACCCGAACAACGCGGCCGCCTGGGCGAGCCAGTTCCAGAACGTCGACTCGATCACCAAGACCGGCCCGCTCCAGATCACGGTGAAGCTGAAGTCCCCGGACTCCCAGTTCAACCAGTACATGGCGACGGCCGCCGGCGTGGTCGCCAGCGAGGCCGCGATCAAGGCCGCCGGCAAGGACTGGGGCAGCGGCACGGTCGACTGCACCGGCCCGTACAAACTCGGCACCTGGAACAAGGGGCAGTCGCTCGAACTCGACCGCTTCGACGGCTACTGGGGCACGAAGGCCAAGTCGGCCAAGGTCGTCTTCCAGTTCCTCAAGGACGCCTCCGCCCGCACCAACGCGATGCTCAGCGGCGGGGTGGACGGCGGCTACCTGATCCCGACCGAGAGCTACCAGCGCCTGCACGACAGCTCGGTCGGCAAGCTGTACTTCGGCGAGAGCCTGAGCACCGACAACGTCAACATCACCAACATGCAGGGCCCGCTCGGCGACCTCCGGGTGCGGCAGGCGCTGTCGCTGGCGCTGGACCGCCCCGGCTTCGTCAAGACCGGCCTGGCCGGCAACGGCACGGTGACGGCCGCGCTCACCGACCGGGCCGCCTGGGCCGCCGCGCCGCCCGACACCCTGAAGTCCGCGTTCGACCTGCCGTCCGCCGCGCAGAACCTGGCCCAGGCCAAGGAGCTGATCAAGCAGGCGGGCGCGACCGGCAAGACGCTGACCGTCGCGACCAGTTCGATCGGCGAGGACGTCTCGCTGCTGGCCACCGCCGTGCAGGCGGCCGGCACCCAGATCGGCCTGGACATCAAGCTGAAGACCATCGCGCCCGACGCGTTCAGCGCGCTCTTCACCGACCCCAAGGCGCGCGAGGGGATCGACATGTTCCCCGAGACGTACTACCTGTCCATCACCGACCCGATGGACCTGCTCAGCAACTTCCAGACCGGCTCGTACCAGAACTACGCGAACTACAGCGACGCAGGCTACGACGCTCTGGTCAAGCAGGCTCAGCAGACCTACGACCCAGCCGAACGGCTGGCGATCGAGGCGCAGTTGCAGCAGAAGGCGGCCACCCAGCTGCTCTGGCTCCCGGTCGCCGAGTGGCCGACCGCCGTCTTCATGAACAAGCGGATCACCGGCGCGCCGACCACCATCAGCTACCTGTACTACCCGTGGGCGGCCGACGTCGGGGCGGCCACGTGAACTTCCTGAGGTTCGCCGCCCGACGGCTGGCCGAGATGGCCGCCACCCTGTTCGGCGCGTCCTTCGTGATCTTCGGTGCGATGTACCTCGCGCCGGGCAGTCCGGCGAGCTTCCTGCTCTCGGGGCGGTCGGCCTCGCCGGAGGCCCTGAAGGCGATCAACGACCAGTACCACCTGAACGAACCGTTCACCGAGCAGTACCTGCGCTGGCTCGGCCAGGTGCTGCACGGCGACTTCGGGCGCTCGATCGAGTACCGCACCGACGTGTCGAAGCTGCTCGGCGACCGGCTGCCCAGCACGCTGCTGCTGGTCGCGATGGCGCTGGTGCTGGTCGTGGCGTTCGGCCTGGCACTCGGCTGGATCGGCGCGGTGCGCGGCGGCGCGGTCGACTCCACGATCCTGGTCACCACCACCTTCGCGGTCGGCACGCCCTCGTTCGTCGCCGCCGTGCTGCTCCAGGGCCTGTTCGCGGTGAAGCTGGGCTGGTTCCCGAGCGGCGGCACCGGCAGCGGGTTCGGCGACATGCTCTGGCACCTCGCGCTGCCCGCGCTGGCGCTCGCGCTCTACCTGATCGGCATGCTGGCCCGGGTCACCCGGGCCGCGATGCTCGAGGTCCTCGGCCAGGAGCACGTCGCGGTGGCCCGCAGCCGGGGGCTGAGCGACGGTCAGGTGATCCGCCGGCACGTGTTCCGCAACGCGCTCGGCACGGTCCTCACCACCGGCGGCCTGATCGTCTCCACGCTGCTCATCTGCACCGTGCTGGTGGAGTCCGCGTTCAACGTCGGCGGCATCGGCCAGCTCCTCGAACTCTCCACCACCACGAAGGACTTCCCCGTGGTCCAGGCCATCTCGCTGCTCATCGTGGGGCTCTTCATGACCGTGAACCTGGTCGTCGACCTGCTGCACCCGCTGGTCGATCCGCGGATCTCGCTGAGCTCCCGGAGGTCCGCCTCGTGAGCACCACCAGCGCGAGCGGAACCCCCGCAAGCGGCACCCCCACCAACACCAGCCCTGCCCGCCGCCCGCTCCTCGGCCGGCTGCGGACCACCCGCGCACCGCTGTACCGGCTCTGCCTCGGCTTCGTCGCCGTCATCGTCCTGCTGGCCCTGCTCGCGCCCTGGCTCTCGCCACACGACCCGAACGCGGTCGACCTGAGCAACGCGCTCGCCGGACCGTCCCCGGACCACCTGCTCGGCGTGGACGCCTCCGGCCGGGACACCCTCGCCCGACTGCTCACCGGCGCCCGCACCTCGCTGCTCGGCCCGCTCGGCGTGGTCGTCTTCTCCACCGCGGCCGGCGTCGCCGTCGGCGCGGCGGCGGCCTGGCGCGGCGGCTGGCTCGACTCGGTGCTGTCCCGCAGCACCGAGCTGGTCTTCGCGTTCCCCGGCCTGCTGCTGGCGATCCTGATCGTCTCGATCTACGGCGAGGGCCTGACCGCCCCGGTCCTCGCACTCGCCGTCGCCTACCTGCCGTACGTCAGCCGGCTGACCCGCTCGCTGGTGCTCGCCGAACGCGAACGCCCGTACGTCGAGGCGTACCGCGTGCAGGGCCACTCGGGCGCGCAGATCTGCCTGCGCCACGTGATCCCGAACATCGCGCCGGTCGTGCTGGCCCAGTCCACCATCAACTTCGGCTACGCGCTGATCGACCTGGCCGGCCTCTCCTTCCTCGGGCTCGGCGTCCCCGCGCTGACCCCCGACTGGGGCCGGATGGTCTTCGACGGCGAGAGCGCGATCCAGCACGGCTACCCGCTCTCCGCGGTGCTGCCGTGCGCGGCGATCGTGCTGACCGTCGTCGCGTTCAACGTCGTCGGCGAACGCTGGGCCGACCAGGTCGCCCGGAGGGACAGATGAGCACACTCGACATCCAGGCGCTGCGACTGCGGCTGCCGAACACCGCCAGGCCCGTGCTGGACGGCATCGACCTGACCGTCGGCGCGCAGGAGACGGTCGCGCTGGTCGGCGAGTCCGGCTCCGGCAAGTCGCTCACCTCGCGCAGCGTGCTGCGGCTGCTGCCGGCGGGCGCGAAGGCCGAGGGGTCGGTCCGGGTCGCCGGCCAGGACGTGCTGGCGATGAACCCCACCGAGCTGCGCCGGCTGCGCACCGGCACAGCCGCGATGATCTTCCAGGACCCGCGGGCCGCGATCAATCCGCTGCGCCGGATCGGCGACTTCCTGACCGAGAGCCTGCGCCTCAACACCGGCCTGCGACCGGAGCCGGCCGAGCGCCGGGCCGCCGAACTGCTGGACGCCGTCGGCCTGAGCGCCCGGGTGCTGCGGCAGTACCCGGGTGAGCTGTCCGGCGGCATGCTGCAACGCGTGATGATCGCCGCCGCGCTGATGGGCGACCCGGCGCTGATCCTGGCGGACGAGCCGACCACCGCGCTGGACGTCACCACCCAGGCCGAGGTGGTCGCCCTGCTCGGCGACCTGCGCGAGCGCTTCGGCACCGGGCTGCTCTTCGTCACGCACGATCTCGGCCTGGCCGCGGCGATCAGCGACCGGGTGTACGTCATGTACGCCGGGCGGATCGCCGAGACCGGTCCCGCCGACGCGCTCTTCGAGCGGCCGCGCCACCCGTACACGGCCGCGCTGCTCGGCTCGACCCCACGGCTCGACGCACCGCCCGGCCGGCTCGCCGCCATCGACGGCCAACCACCCAGCCTGCGCGAGGATCTGACGGGCTGCGCATTCGCTCCGCGGTGCCGGTACGCCACCGCGCTCTGCACCGAGCGGGCGCCCGAACTGCTGCCGCTCGCGAACGCGCCCACCCGGCTCGCCGCCTGCCACCACACCGACCGACTCGAAGGGAGCGGCGACGATGACTGAGACCGTCCTGGAGGTCACCGGCCTGCACCGGGCCTACGGCAGCGTGCGGGCGGTCGGCGACGTCTCGTTCGCGCTCGCCGAGGGCGGATCGCTCGGCATCGTCGGCGAGTCCGGCTCCGGCAAGACCACCACCGCCCGGATCGTCGTCGACCTGGAACGCGCCGACTCCGGGCAGGTCCTGGTGCACGGCCAGGACCGGACGGCCCGGCGGCGCGGCCGCGCCGAGCGGCTGCGCCGGGCCCGCGAGGTCCAACTGGTCTTCCAGGACCCGTTCCTCTCGCTGGACCCGCGCACCAGCGTGCACGACGTGCTGCGCGAGACGCTCCGGCTGCACTTCCCGGGCACCGACCACGCCGGCCGGATCACCGAACTGCTCGACCAGGTCGGCCTCGGCAGCCGGGAGGCCGGATCACTGCCCCGGCAGCTCTCCGGCGGGCAGCGCCAGCGCGTCGCGATCGCCCGCGCGCTGGCCGTCGAGCCGGCCGTGCTGGTGCTGGACGAAGCGGTGGCCGCGCTCGACGTCTCGGTCCAGGCGCAGATCCTCAACCTGCTCGCCGACATCCGCGCGCAGACCGGCATCGGCTACCTGTTCATCACGCACGACCTCGGCGTGGTGCGCTGCGTCACCGAGCAGGTGATCGTGATGCGGCACGGCCGGATCGTCGAGTCCGGCCCCACCGACAGCGTCCTCGGCAGTCCACAACACCCGTACACCCGGCTGCTGCTGGAGTCGGTGCCGCGCCCGGGGTGGGACCCGCAGGGCATCTCCGCCGCCCGCCGGGCTCTCCACGCAACCCCGGACTGACCACGGCTGCTCACCCGAACGGAGGCGCGTGGGGTACCGGCGGCGGACCCCACCGGCCTCTACTCTCGGACGGCATCGTGCTCGGACCGGGTAGCACAGGAAAAGTCGGAGCCCGCATGACGAACCCTCAGCTCTCCCGCCGTGCCGTGCTGCGATCCGGCTCCGGCCTGGCCGGCGCGGCACTGCTCGGCGCCTGCACCTCCTCGGCCTCCGACCAGTCCTCGACGCCGTCGGGCGCGCCGAGCTCGGCCGCGTCATCGGCAGCGTCCGCCGCGTCTTCCGCCTCCGCCGCAGCGGCCGGCGCCGGCGCGGCCGGCTACGCGATGCCCGCCGAGTCCGCCCCGCACACCCGCACCTTCATGGCCTGGCCGGCCCTGGAGGAGGTGTGGGGCGACCAACTACCCAACGTCCGCAAGGACATCGCGGGGATCGCGCAGGCCGTGGCACAGTTCGAGCCGGTCGTCATGATGGCCCGCCCGGACCAGAGCGACCAGGCCCAGCAGCAGTGCGGCTCCTCGGTCGAGGTGATCCAGCTGACCGTGGACGACCTCTGGGCCCGGGACACCGGCCCGACCTTCGTGCTCGGGCCGCCCGGCCTGGCCGGGGTGGACTTCAACTTCAACGGCTGGGGCAACAAGCAGACCCACGCCAACGACAGCCAGGTCGCCCGCGCCCTCCTCGCCAAGTACGGCATCACCCGGATCCCCGCCCCCATCACCGCCGAGGGCGGAGCCCTCGAAGTCGACGGCGAGGGCACCCTGATGGCCACCGAGAGCTCGCTGGTCAATCCGAACCGCAACCCGGGCAGGACCCGCGACCAGATCGAGGCCGCCCTCAAGGAGTTGCTCGGGGTCCGGCAGGTGATCTGGCTCCAGGGCGTGGCCGGGCAGGACATCACCGACTGCCACGTCGACGCGCTCGCCCGGTTCGCCCAGCCCGGGGTGGTCGTGCTGCACCGCCCGGCCGCCGACACCCCGCCGGACATCTGGTCGCAGGCCTCGGACCAGGCCCTCTCCATGCTCAACTCCGCCACCGACGCGAAGGGCCGCAAGCTGCGGGTCGTCGAGATCACCGAGCCCGACTTCAACGCGATCCAGAACCAGAGCAAGGACTTCCTGGCGACCTACCTCAACTACTACGTCGTCAACGGAGGGCTCGTCATGCCGCGCTTCGGCGACCAGGCCGCGGACGACAAGGCCGCGGCCACCCTGGGTGAGCTGTACCCCGACCGGAAGATCGTCCAGATCTCGATCAACGCCGTCGCGGCGGGCGGCGGCGGCATCCACTGCTCGACCCAGCAGCAGCCTGCCACCATCCCCGCCTCGCCGTGACGACCTGCGGCGGCCCGTGCGCCGGAGCGGAGTGCCCGCCCCGGCGCCGGTGCGACTACTCCTGCAGGTACGTCTCGCTGAAGCTGGTGCCGCCGGAGCCGAGCGCGCTGGTGCGGGCCTCGTAGGCGCCGTTCGACGGGTCGAGCGCGACCGGGCTGGAGGACCCGAGGGCCTTGCCGTTGACGGTGGCCGAACTGAAGTTCAGCGTACCGAAGTTGGGGTAGGCCCCGGTCGGCGACTCGATGATGACCTCGGCGCTGGTCCGCTGCGCGGAGAGGGACTTGGTCGTGCTGTAGGTCCAGCCCCGCGTGGAGTTGTTCAGCTTCAGGGCGTACCTGTTGCTCCCGGTGTAGGTCACCGAGGCGTTGATGACGTCACCGGTCTTCACCGGGTACGAGCTGAGGCTCAGGTAGACCGGGTTCGCCGGGTACATCTCGTACCAGGCCTGGTTGACGGGACTGCCGCTGGAGCAGTCGGTCGCCACGCCGGTCTGCTCCACGCTGGACGAGCCGTAGCCGTCGATGCCGACCCAGGGGGCGTAGAGGTCGTTGCTGGAGTTGCAGGTCGCCTTCGCCTCGGTCCAGCTCGCCGCGACCGAGGTGAAGTTGCTGCCCTGGGCGGCGTAACCGCCCCAGTTGTAGCCGTTGATGTTGTAGTGCAGGGGGCGGAACGACAGCTCGTGCGCCGCGGCCGCAGTGGCCGGCACGGCGGGGGCGGCGACGGTGGCCGCCGCTGCCGCGAGGGTGGCGACACGTATCAGGAATTTGCGCATGCCGGCTCCTATGTGGGGGACGATCAGGAAGCTCGTACGCCGACCCAAGCCGTGGGGAGGCTGTGAGGGCGGCAGTACAGGGTCTCCGATTGTCATGGGCCGGGCAAGGGGTTTGGCAGATCAGTCCCAGCCGAATTCCACTGCCGGACAGCAGACTTGATGATCACTCCGGCGCCGCGCAGACACAGTCCGCAGCTCAGCGACCCGCCGGAGCTCAGCGAACGGGAACCGTGGGGACCCCGGCGGCGAGCCCGAGGATGAGCGCCCGGATCGCCGCCCCGGCGTCGAGCTCGGGCTCGGCCGCCAACGACTGGACGGCGGCCAGGCCGTCGGCCGCCGCAGCGGCCGCCTCGCCGAGCGGGCGCGGGTCGAGGCCGCCGCCGCGCTCGTCCGCCAGCACCTGGAACAGCGCCACGAAGCAGGCCCGCCAGCGCCGGTACTCCGCCGCCAGGCTCTCGCGGACCCGCTCGTCGTTGAGCGCGAACCAGTGCAGCGCCGAGTGCAGCCGCGCCAGGTCGGTCGCCTCCGGCTGCGCGAGCAGGGCGATCACCCGCTCGGCCCGCTCGGCGAACGAGCCGGCGGCGCCGACGGCCTCCTCGAACGGGTCGATCCACTCCGGCCGGATGTCCTCGATCACGGCGACGATCAGGTCGGTCCGGTTCTGGAAGTGGTAGTGGCACATCCCGTGCGTGACCCCACCGAGCGCGGCGACGTTGCGCGTGGTGAACGGCACGGTGTCGTCGCCGGCCAGCAGCGTCCGGGCCGCGGCGACCAGGCGCGCCCGGGTCTGCTCCCCCTTCGCCGAGGCCCGCGGCTTACGGGCGGCAGCCGCACCGGCCGCCGCCACTGGACGGCCTGACGGGCGGTCGGCGGGTCGGGGGTCCTCGGCTCGGCTGGTCACGCCCCAACCCTAACGAGTCGCCCAGCCCCGGCGCCCACCCCTCGCCCCGATCCGGCCCGCGCGGTTCCACCCCACCCGCGCACCGGCCCACCCAGCCCGCGCGGTTGCGCCCCGTCCGCTCAGCGATCCACCCCACCCGGCCCGCGCGGCGCAGCCCGACTCCACCCCGGCGGCCCACCATCCCACTCAGCCCAGCCCGGCTCCGCCTCACCTGCTCACCACCCACCCAGCCCACCCACAGGCCACCGAGCTCAACCACCCCGCGCAGCCACTGCGGCCACGCGCCCCTTGCCGGCCAACCGATCTGACACCCCATCGGTTTCACCGAAAGCCTGCGCAGATTATTGACCGAGCGCTTGGTCAGTTATAGCGTCCGGCGCACCGGCCGCGGACCGCCGCCGGTCGATCGAGTGGAAGGCCAGCAGATGAACGACCAGGTGGAGCCGAACGATCAAGCCGACCCGGAAGCCCCAGCGAGCCGGGCCACCGGCCGTCCCGGAGTGGACCGACGCAGTCTGCTGGCCATCGCGGGCCTGACGACGGTCGGCGTCGTCTGGGCCGCCAACAGCGGCACCTCCGGCGTCGCCCGGGCCGACACCCCCGGCTGCGGCCCCTCCCCGACACCCACCCCCACGCCCACCGCCACGCCCACCGGCGGCGGTGGCGGCGGTGGCGGCGGCTTCGCTGTGCCAGTCGACTCCGTCCCGCACACCCGCACCTGGATGGCCTGGCCCGACGACCCCACCATCTGGACCGGCGGTGGCGGCGGCCGGCGCGGCAACGGGACTCCGTCAGTCGCCCAGATCCAGGCCAACATCGCGCTGGTTGCCAACACCATCGCCAAGTACGAGCCGGTCTACCTGTGCGCCAACCCGGCGAGCGCCGCGGCCGCCCGGAAGGCCTGCACCAACCCGAACGTCACCGTGCTCACCTCGATCCCGGTCAACGACTGCTGGATGCGCGACTCGGGACCGGTCTTCCGCACCAACGGCTCCGGCGGGCTCGACGCGATCGGCCTCAACTTCAACGGCTGGGGCAACCGGCAGACCTTCACGAACGACGGCAAGGTCGCCGCGAACGTCGCGAGCTACCTCGGCATCCCGTTCACCGCCGCGGGCCTGGTCAGCGAGGGCGGCGCGATCGAGGCCGACGGCTCGGGCACGCTGATGGCGACCCAGAGCAGCATCCTGGACCCGGCCCGCAACCCGGGCATGACCCAGGCCCAGGCCGCCACCGCGATGTGCGCGGCCTACGGCGCGTCCGAGGTGATCTGGTTCAACGGCTACGTCGACCCGTCGGACATCACCCGCGACCACGTGGACGCGACCTCGCGTTTCCTCGCCGAGGGCCGCGGCGTCGTCCAGCGGCCGAACGCGACCGACGACCCGAACGACGGCTGGACCATCGACGAGAACAACCAGTACGCCGTGCTCTCCGCCGCGACCGACGCCAAGGGGAACGCGATCCAGGTCGCGGGCATCGGCGGGCCCGACTACTCGGTCATCCGGCAGTACAACTCGCTCAGCTTCGTCGGCTCCTACGCGAACTACTACCTCTGCAACAACGCGGTGATCTCGGCCCAGTTCGGCGACCGCACCGCCGACGCCGCCGCGAAGAAGACCCTGCAGCAGCTCTTCCCGGGCCGGACCGTCGAGCAGCTGAACATCGACTACATCGGCCTGGGCGGCGGCGGCATCCACTGCGTCACCCAGCCGCAGCCCCAGCCGTAACCCCGCCGCTCCCCCCACTCCCCCACCCCGCCCCCGCCTCGCCACCCGCCCAGGTGGCGAGGCGGCGACACGCTCGACCGCGACTGGCCCCGGACGCCCGACCGGGCGAGGCTGGGCAGCAGAGCCCAGCGACCCGACAGTCGAGGCCGAACAGTCGAGGAGAGACCGATGACAGACAACCTGCCCCCGGGCATCGACCCCAGCGCCGCGCCCAGCGGCGACGGCTGCGTGGAGTGCCTGGCCGCCGACGGCTGGTGGCTGCACCTACGGCGCTGCGCGGCCTGCGGCCACATCGGCTGCTGCGACACGTCCCCGTCCCAGCACGCCACCAAGCACGCCCGGCAGGCCGGGCACCCCTTCATCACCAGCTTCGAGCCCGGCGAGGACTGGTTCTGGAGCACCGAGACCGAGGAGTACTACGACGGCCCACCGCTGCTCCCGCCGACCTCCCACCCGGCCGCCCAGCCGACCCCGGGCCCGGCCGGCAAGGTCCCGGCGAACTGGCAGGACCTGCTGAACTAGGCCCGGCCACCTGGCGCAGTACGGCCGCCCCGACAGACCCGGCGGCCCGCCGGCACACCGCCGACGGGCCGCCGAGTCATGCCGTCCGTGAGCAGGGCAACACGGGAACGTCACGCATCGCGCCATCCTCGCGGCGTAAGGACGGTCACAAGGGATCCATCAAGGCCGAAGAGTTTGCGGCCGAACGATGCCTACGAAGGAAATCCTCCCGGCCTTCCCAAGTGAAACCGCCGCACTGCCGAAGTTCTCACTTTGGTAAAAGATGCAACTTCTTACACATCATGTCCAGAAAGAATCACCCCTCCGCCCCCGGATGATCGCAATCGCCAACTCGCCTCCACGCCCTGATAGGAATGAGTCAGAGCGGAGCGATCACTCATCGCCGTGCGGCGCAGCAACTGCGCTTCTCATCTGGGGGAGGAGAGCCCGATTTGCCGTCAATGCTGTTCGGAGTTTGTGGATATGATTGCCCATCACATCGTTCACAGGCAGTGGTGTTAGTGTTGCTCTGTGGTGACCATGCACGTGAAGCGGGCGTATCGGTACCGCTTCTATCCGAGTGACGTGCAGGCGGCTGAGTTGTCGCGCACGTTCGGGTGTGTGCGGAAGGTATACAACCTGGCGCTGCAGGTCCGTACGGAGGCGTGGACGCTGCGTCAGGAGCGGATCAACTACAGCGCCACCAGCGCGATGCTGACGGCGTGGAAGAAGACCGAGGAACTGGCCTACCTCGCTGAGGTGTCCAGCGTCCCGTTGCAGCAGGCTCTGCGCCACCTGCAGGGGGCGTTCGCCAACTTCTGGAACAAGCGGGCGAAGTACCCGACGTTCAAGTCCCGGAAGAAGTCCCGCAGGAGCGCCGAGTACACCGCCTCGGCGTTCCGCTTCCGTGACGGCAGGCTGACTCTGGCGAAGATGGCGGAGCCGCTGGACATCGTGTGGTCCCGTCCGCTGCCTGAGGGGTCCGTGCCGTCCACGGTGACGGTGTCGCAGGACGCGGCCGGGCGCTGGTTCGTCTGCCTGCTGTGCGACGACCGGCCGATCATGCCCGCGCCCGTCAACGCGGCGGTGGGCATCGACGCCGGTATCACCGCCCTGGTGACGCTTTCCACCGGGGAGAAGGTCGCCAATCCCCGGATCGAGCACAGGGACCGGGAACGTCTGGCCAGGGCGCAGCGGGATCTTGCCCGCAAGGTCAAGGGCAGCAACAACCGGTCCAAGGCCCGTCTCAAGGTTGCTCGGGTGCATGCCCGGATCGCGGACCGGCGCAGGGACTTCCTGCACAAGCTCACCACTCGACTCGTTCGTGAGAACCAAACGATCGTGATCGAGGATCTGACCGTGCGGAACATGCTCAAGAACCGGACGCTGGCGCGAGCCATTGCGGATGCGAGCTGGTCCGAGATGCGGTCCATGCTGGAGTACAAGGCCGGCTGGTACGGCCGGGACCTGGTGGTCGTTGACCGGTGGTTCCCCTCGTCCAAGCTCTGCTCGGCCTGCGGCACCTTGCGAAGCGAGATGCCGCTGAACGTCCGTGAGTGGACGTGCGACTGCGGTGCGACCCACGACCGGGACGTGAACGCGGCATGCAACATCCTGGCCGCCGGACTGGCGGTTGCAGCCTGTGGAGACGGTGCAAGACCTCAACGGAACACTCCGGGCGGGCGGTCGTCGGTGAAGCAGGAAGTCGTCCCACCGCAGCGCTCACGCGCAGCGGCTCAGCCGCGAGGCTGAGGGGAATCCCCGCCCTTCAGGGCAGGGAGGATGTCAAAGACCGGCTCTGGGCGACGTTCTACAGCTACGACAGCGCCTACTAGAGAGGTCCTGGGACTCGTCCCGGCCCCCCGTTGTCAGCCCCGGCCCGTACGATCGCGCGCAGATGGCGGCTAGCTGCGAGGAGTTGACGATGGCGCACGTCCAGACGGTCTGCGGGCCGGTGGATCCCGCCGAGCTCGGAAGCGTGCTCACCCATGAGCATCTGCTGGCGCTCACCCCGGGGCCGTGGCTCGCCGGCGGCCCGAAGGCGGGGCAGCAGGAACAGCAGGACGAGGTGCAGATCGACCTCGCCGTGGCGGCGCTCAGCGGCCTGTCGGCCTACGGCGTCCGCACGGTGGTCGACCTGAGCCCGTACGGGGACGCCGGGCGGGACGCGCACGGGGCGAACGCCGCGCTGCTGCCCGAGATCTCCCGCCGCAGCGGTGTGCACATCGTCAGCGGCACGGCCAGCTACCGGGAGGGATTCAGCCCCGCCTGGGTGCGGGACGCCTCCGTCGCGGAGCTCGCCGCGCGCTTCGTGGCCGACGCCACCACCGGCATCGGCGACACCGGGATACGCGCCGGCTTGCTCGGTGAACTCCCCACCGGGCTCGGCGAAGTGACCGACCACGAGCGGAAGGGCCTGCGCGCGGCGGCCCGCGCCCACCACACGACCGGCCTGGCCGTGAGCACCCACACCACCCACGGGACGATGGCCCTCGAACAGACCGACCTGCTCCGGCAGGAGGGGGTGGACCCCCAGCGGGTGGTCATCGGGCACATGGACAACCATCCCGAACTCGACTACGTCCGCCGCGTGCTGGACCGCGGCGTCACCATCGCCTTCGACTCGGTCGGCAAGGAGAACTGGGATCTGCGGCTGCCACCGGCGCCGGAGCCGTTGCCGGACGGGCAGTACACCAAGCAGGCGCTGCGCCAGTCCGACGGCACCAGGGCCGACCGGATCGCCCGGCTCGTCGCGGAGGGCCACGCCGAGCGCATCCTGCTCTCGCAGGACCTCACCGGCGGCCAGGCCTACCTGAACCCCACGACACACGGGCGGTGGGGCTACACCTATCTGACCGCCGTCTTCGTCACGATGCTCGCCGAGCGCGGTGTCACCGAGGCGCAGCTGCACACGATGCTGCACACGAACCCCGCCCGCCTGCTCACCCTCGACTAGACGGGCCGGCGCCCTGCGCCGTCCCGTCCGGAGCGCATCCGGACGAGACGGCGCGGGGGTGTGACTAGCCCGCCTGCCAGTACTTGATCGACGAGATGCTCACGTCCGCGGAGGAGCCGACGCTCGGCGCGGTGCCGCTGGTGTCGGTCTCCGACTGGAGCACCAGGTGCATCGGGGTCGACGGGACTCGCGAGGTCGAGTGGCCGATGACCTGGCCGTCCAACGAGAAGGTCAGGCTCCCCGGCTGCCAGTCGATCGTCGTGGTGTGCCAGGCGCCGGCCTCGGGGACGCTGGTGGAGTACGCGTCCTGGTCGGATCCGGCGGTGGCGTCCTCGCGGTGCATGAACGCCGCGATGTTGCCGTTGAGCGGGCCCTCGGGGAAGTCGATCTCACCGTTCTGCGGCCAGATCCCGCTGTCCGGCCAGAGCAGCCAGGCGGTCTTGTAGCCGGCGGCGGAGGTGGCCTTCCAGGTCACCTGGAACGTGCCGTACTGCACGCCGCCGTCCGACCCGACCGCGCCGGGCAGCTTGGGCACCGGCGCGCCGACCCAGGTGCCCGAGCTGTCACGGTTGAGGTGGACGTTCAGCTGGCCGTTGGCGATCGACATCGTCTTGGCCGGGCTGTAGGTGCCGTTCTTCGAGGTGTCCTGCCAGCCGTCCGGGTAGGCCCACCACTTCGAGTCCACGTTGGCGGGCAGGCCGGTGCAGTGGCTGTTCTGGATCGGGCCGTTCGCCGAGCAGCCGGTCCAGCTGCCGAGCGGCACGTTCTCCCCGCTGAAGTCGTCGGACCAGGTGGGGGCGGTGCCGGAGGCCACCGCGGTCGGAGTCGCAGGCGCCGTCGGAGTCGGGGCAGACGGTGTGGCGGTCGGCGTCGGCGTCGGCGTGGACGCCGCACCCGACGCACCCGTGACGGTCAGTGTCTGCGCCGGCAGGTTGTGCCACTTGCCGGCGGAGTCCTGCCAGAAGCCGAACTCGCTGTACGTCCCGGCCGGCAGCGTCCGGGTGCCCGTGGTGATCGAGATCCCGCTCGGGCAGATCCGGGCGTTGCTCGCCGACCCGGGGAAGTCGAGGTTGTCGCCGGCCGCGTCGCGGACGCCCACGCCGAGCGTCCGGGCGGTGAAGCAGCTTGCGGAGTGCACGGTCAGCGAGGCCGACGTTGCGGTCCCGGCGGCCATCGCGGCCGGGGCGAGTCGGTCCTGCACGACACGCGGGGTGGCGGCTTCGGCGTTGCCGAAGACGGTGACGGCGAGCGCGCCGGCCGTGGCAACGGCCGTCGCACCCACCCGAAGGGTTGTGGCAGAGATGCGCATGGAGGTTTTCCTCGGCAACGCCTGCGAGGTGAGCTGTCGGATTCGGGCCGTGAGGTAGCCCGGCCGCCGGTGGAAGCGGCTTCACCCCTAGCCTTGCACGTCCGCCGAAAAGGCCTGCGGAGTGCTGAGGCGACTTACCTGGGTCCCCCGCTCCCGTCCGTGTCGGTTCTTGATCGACCGCCGACGGGTGGACGGGATTCGGCGTCCCGACGGCGGCGCCCGCACCTGGCGGACGACGACAGCAGGCTAGGCACCGGGCACGAACGACACAAGCGAGCAGCCCTTCCTGTCACACACCTCACACCTCATGCCTCCCATCGCTCACACGGCCCGCACCGTTCACGGCACCGGCATCACGCCTCGGCGCGCTCCGGGAACCGCTGCCGGATCGGCGTGCAGAGCGCGACCGCCACCACCACCGCCAGCAGCACCGCCGCCCCGAGCAGCGGCCCGCGCGCGCCGTAGCGCCCGACCAGCGCGGTCAGCACCGCCGCGCCGAGCGGCGCGAGGGCGCCGTGCGCGGTCCAGAACGCGGCGGTGACCCGCCCCAGCAGGTGACCGGGCGTGACCTGCTGCCGCAACGACATCGAGCAGAGCCGGGCCACCGCCATGCCGAAGCCGTACCCGAAGGCCGCACCCGCCGCCAGCGTGATCCGCCCGGTCAGCGCGAGCAGCAGCACGGCGGCACCGCCGAACGCGGTGGCGATGAGCCAACACGGGCCGAAGCCCCAGCGGCGGCGCAGCGCGGGGGTGACCAGGGCCGCGGCGCAGGTGCCGAGGCCGCCCAGCGCGAGGACGAGGCCGACCGTGCGCTCGCTCTGCCCGAGACCGTGCCGCACCTGGTAGATGAACACGTCGGTCATGCCGAGGTCGAGCAGGCTGACCACGGCCAGCGCGACGGTCAGCGCGCGCAGCACGGGGTGGCCCCAGAGGAAGCCCAGGCCCGCGGTGAAGTCGGCCCGCAGCCGCGCACCCGGGCTGAGCTCCTCGGCGGACGTCGCAGCGCCGGAAGCCGTCACCTCGGACGTCACGGCCTCGGACGCCGCCTGCTCGACGGGGCGCAGCCGGATCACCGCCATCCCGAGCAGCGAGACCCCGAAACTCGCCGCGTTGATCCCGATCGCGGCCGTCGGACCGAACAGCCCGGCCACCACACCGGCGAGCGCGGGCCCGACGATGTAGGCGAGCGCACCGGTCGACTGCAACTTGCCGTTGGCCGCGGTGATCCGGTCGGGGCCCACCAGGTTCGGCACGACGGTGACGTACGTGATCCGGAAGAGCAGGTCGAAGACCGAGGCCAGCGCCATCACCACGTACAGCAGCCAGATTTGCGGACTGACGGCCCAGCAGATCGGGATCGCGCCGAACAGCAGCAGTTGCGCCGCGTCGCAGGTCATCATCAGCCGCCGCCGGTCGAACCGGTCGGCGAACGCCCCGGCGACCGGCCCGCTGAGCAGCGCCCCGACGCTGCTGATCGCGGTGAGCAGCCCCATCTGCGCGGCCGAGCCGGTCATGTGCAGCACCAGCAGCGGCAGTGCCACGAGTGAGAAGGCGCTCCCCAGGTCGGACAGTGTCTGGGCGCCCCAGAAGATCGCGAAGTGGCGCTCTGGGCGTATGAAACCGGGAGTCATGCGCCTGATCCTGGGAAGCTCCGCGATCATCCGTCAAACCCTTATCGCTCATCGCACGGTTACCATCCGTCACCCCTGCCCCACCAGTACACGCCAACTCCCATGGCCGAGGCCGGGGTGCAGGGCAGCGGCACCTCACCTAGCGTCAGAGCAGTGCCGGGACCGGCCCCGGGTGCGGCGTCGCCGCCGGACCCCGCCGGGGAAGCGCGGCACGGCTCGGCGCAGCAGGGCTCGGCACGGCCGGGGACGCAGGCCGTCCTCCGGAAGACCGCGCCCGTTGGAGACGGCTGGAGAGATCGGCATGACTGCCTACCGCGGTTCGATACGACCGACGCGAGCGACCCGATCGTGGTCCCGCAGCGAGGGCCCCGATCCGAGCACCCCCGATCCGAACACCCCCGATCCGAGCAACCGGGCACCGAGCGCCACAGCCCCGCCCGGCCGCGCCCCGGGACGTCGGCGGTGAGCGGCGCGACGGCCCCCGGCGGGGTCCGGCTCTCGGAGCTGGCGGCGGTCTGGCCGGGCGCCGAGCGGTGCGGCGGGGATGCCACGGTGATCGACTGCACCCACGACAGCCGCCAGGTCCGCCCGGGCTGGCTGTTCATCGCGCTGCCCGGCGCCCGCTTCGACGGTCACGACTACGCCGCGGCCGCCGTCCGGGCCGGCGCCCCGGCCCTGCTCGTGCAGCGGTTCCTGCCGGAGCTGCCCGTCCCGCAGCTGCGGGTGCCCAGCGTGCGCTGGGTGATGGGCCCGGTCGCCGCGGCGATCCACGGCCGCCCGGCCGACGGCCTGTCGATCGCCGGCGTCACCGGCACCAACGGCAAGACGACGACCAGCCACCTGCTGCACTCCGCGTTCGTCGCGGCCGGCTGGAGCGCGGGCCTGCTCGGCACCGTGGAGACCCGGATCGGCCAGGACCGGTGCAGCTCCTCGCTGACCACCCTGGAGGCGCCCGAGCTGCACCGGGCCTTCGCCCGGATGCGCGGCGAGGGGGTCGGCGCCACCGCGATGGAGGTCTCCTCGCACGCGCTCGACCAGCACCGGGTCGGCGGAGTCGTCTTCGACGTCGCCGTCTTCACCAACCTGGCCGCCGAGCACCTCGACTACCACGGCACCGTCGAGCAGTACTACTACACCAAGTCGCTGCTCTTCACGCCGCAGTTCAGCCGGTGCGCGGTGGTCTGCGTGGACGACGAGTGGGGTGCCCGGCTGGCCTCGCACAGCACCGTGCCGACCGTCAGCTTCGGGCACAGCGAACGCGCCGAGGCCCGGATCACCACGGTCCGCAGCGACCGCACCGGCACCCGGATCGCCCTCGACTGCGCGGACGGCGCGGTCGAGCTGTCCGCCCGCACGGTCGGGCGGTGCAACACCACGAACCTGGCCGGCGCCTACCTCGCCGCCCGCGCGATGGGCGTGCCGGCCGAGGCGGCGGTCGCCGGGATCGCGGCCTGCCCGCCGATCCCGGGCCGCTCCGAGCTGGTGGACGCCGGACAGCCGTTCCTGGTCGTGGTGGACTACGCGCACACCCCCGACGCGATCGCGGCGCAGGTCGCCACCGCCCGCGACCATCTGATCGGACCGGGCGGCCGGGTGCTGCTGGTGGTCGGCTGCCGCGGCGGCCGGGACCGGTACAAGCGGCCCGAGATCGGCCGGGCGGCGGTCACCGCCGACCGCGCGTTCTTCACCAGCGACAGCCCGGACGACGAGGACCCGCTCGCGATCCTGGCCCAGATGGTCACCGGCGCGCTCGGCCGGCCGGACCGCTTCGTGGTGGAGCCGGACCGGGCCACCGCGATCGCCCAGGCGCTCGGGCTGGCCCGAGCGGGCGACGTGGTGCTGATAACCGGGCGCGGCCACGAGACGACCCAGCGGCTGTCCGGTCATGATGTGCCGCTGGACGACCGGGACCACGCGCGCAACGTGCTGCTGACGCTCGGCTGGCCCGGCACCTCGCGCACCTCGCGCACCGCCCGCCGCAGGCCCACGGCCACCCGCCCGCGCCTGCGTCCGGCCCACCGCCACCACATCCGCAGCCGGAGCAGCACCCCAGATGATTGAGCGTCGGATGAGCGAACGTCGGACGACCAGCCCGGCCCGCCCGGCCCGCGCCGAACTGGCGATGGCCGCCGGCACCGCGCTGTCCCGCCTCACCGGCCTGGCCCGGGTCTTCACGCTCGCCTTCGCGTTCGGCATCACGCCGCTCGCGGACGCGTACAACCTGGCCAACACCACCCCCAACATGGTGTACGACCTCGTCCTCGGCGGTGTCCTCTCCGCGACGCTGATCCCGGTCTTCGTCGCCCGCCTGGACACCGACTCCAAGGACGCGCCCGACCGGGACGACGGCGACGACGGCGACCCGTGGACCGCGATCTCCGCCGTCGTCACCGTCTGCACCGTGCTGCTCGCCCTCGCCTCGCTGCTGGTCGCCGCCGGCGCCGGGCTGCTGGTGGACGGGTACACCATCGCCACCCCGCACGGCTCCGCCGCCGCGACCGCCTCGGTCGGCGCCGAGCGGACCACCGCCGTCCGGCTGCTCCAGCTCTTCGCACCGCAGGTGCTGCTCTACGGCCTGATCGCGATGGTCACCGCCGTGCTCAACAGCCTGCGCCGGTTCGCGCTGCCCGCCTTCGCGCCGATCGCCAACAACCTGGTGCTGATCGGCCTGCTGCTCGCGCTGGCCGGGCCGCTGCGGCACGCCTCGCCCGGCTGGCTGCTCGACCACCCCGACCTGCTGCTGCTCCTCGGGCTGGGCACCACCGCCGGGGTCGCGGCGCAGGCGCTGGTGGTGGCCGGCGGGCTGCGCCGGGCCGGCGCCCGGCTGCGGCCGTGCTGGCGGCCGCGGCACCCGGCCGTCCGGCAGGTGGTCAGGCTCTCCGGCTGGACCTTCGGCATGACCGCCGCGAACCAGGCGGCGCTCTTCGCGGTGCTGCTGCTCGCGAACACCACGCCCGGCGGGGTCAGCGCCTACACGTACGCCTACGCGTTCTTCCAGCTGCCCTTCGGCGTGGTGGCCGCCTCGATCACCGGGGCCCGGCAGCCGTCCTGGGCGGCGGCCTGGGCGAGCGGACGGGTCCGCGCGCTCGGCGCGGAGGTGGCGGACGGGCTGCGGCTGCTGATCACGCTGATGGTCCCGATCGCGGCGGTGCTGGCGGCGCTGGCCGACCCGCTGGTGCGCCTGCTGCTCGGGCACGGCGCGACCAGCGCGACCGGCGCGGCGCTGACCGGGCAGGTGCTGGCCGTGCTGGCCGCGGGGCTGCCGGGGTTCTCGGCGTACCTGTACTTCGTCCGGGTCTACCAGGCCCTGCGCGAGCTGGGCACGGCGTTCCGGCTCTACCTGCTGAACAACGGCCTGATGGTGCTGCTCGCCGCCGCGCTGTACCGGCCGTACGGCGTGCAGGGCATCGCGGCGGCCGTCTCGATCGGCTACACCACCGCCGCGCTGGCCGCGGCCGCGCTGCTGCGGGCCCGACTGCGGACGGCCGCCGCCGCACCCTCCGCGCTGCCGGCCGGCGAGGTGTCCGCGCTGCCCGCGCTGCTGCCGGCCCGCACGCTGGTCCGGGCGCTGGGCGCCGCCGCGGCGGCCGGCGGCGCGACCTGGTCGGCGGTGCGCTGGAGCAGGTCACCGGCCGCCGCGCACGCGCTGCCGTCCTCACTGCCGCCCGCACTGGCGCTCGCCGTGCTGCTCGTGGTCGCGCTGCCGACGGTCTGGGCCTGGCGGCACTGGGTGCGCCCGCCCGAGCCCCTGCTGCCGGCTGGCCCGCCGGCCCGGCCCGCACGCAGCCGGACCGCCACCGACCGGCCGGCCACCGACGGGTCAGCCCCCGACCGCGCGACAACGGACCGCCCGGCAACCGACCGCCCAGCGACCGACCGGCCGGCACCCGACCGCCCGGCGACCGACCGAGCCGCCGCCCGCGCTCAGTACCGCCGCAGCCGCCGCGCCGCGCGCCCCGCCAGGAAGGGCGCGAGGTAGCGCGCGGCCGCCGCCGGCACGTGCGGGGTAAGCCCCGCGAGGCGCAGCTCCCGCCAGACGCCGCGCGCCCGCGCCGACTCGCCGGCCAGCAGGAACGCGAGCGCGAACCGCAGGTAGTGCCAGGTCAGCACGCGGGCGAAGGCCACCGCGCTGAGCGAGGTGACCGCCCGCTCGCGGTCCAGCATCAGCAGCATCCGGGCGTACAGCCGGGGCAGGTTCTTGCTGTAGCCCGCCGGCTCGTCCCGGTAGACGACCAGCGGGACGCCCAGCTTGACGACCGGCCCGACCTTGGCGCAGCGCAGCCAGAGGTCCCAGTCCTCCGCACCGTCCACCGTCGGGTCGAAGCCACCGCAGCGTTCCAGCACGTCCGCGCGGACCAGCACGGTCGAGGTCTGGAACCGGTTGAGCAGCAGCAGCTCCCGGTAGCCGAGCCGGTCCTCGTGCTCCGGCCCCGAGGTCGCGGGCCGCGGGCCGTCGGTGCGCACCCAGTCGCCGGCCAGCAGGACGGCGTCCGGGTGCCGCTTCATCGCGGCGCGCTGCCGGGCCAGCTTGCCCGGCAGCCACTCGTCATCGGCGTCCAGGAACGCCACCCAGGGCTGGGACGCCGCCTTGATCCCGGTGTTGCGCGCCACCGAGGGCCCCTGGTTCTGCTGCTCGACCACCCGGACGCCCGGGAACGACCGGGCCACCCTGGCGGTGCCGTCCGACGAGCCGTCGTCCACCACGATCACCTCGGCCGGGCGGGGCACCTGGGCGAGCACCGAGGCGAGCGCCGCACCCAGCGTGCGCTCCGCCTGGTAGGCGGGGACCACCACGCTCACGGGCAGCGGAACATCAGTCATCTCATCCCTTTCTTCGATTCTTCGGATCAGCGGAGTCTTCAAATCAGCGGAGTCTTCAGACGCCTTATCGGGTCACGCCGTCTCGGGGCACTGCGCCAGCAGCTGCCGCGCGGTGTCCTCCAGCCCGGCGCTGTGCGAGCCCTTCAGCAGCACCAGGTCGCCCGACCGCAGCCGCTCGCGCAGGCAGGCGAGCGCCGCGTCCCGGTCCGGCACCCAGGTGGCAGCGACCCCGCCGGCGACCGCGTGCTCGTGGATCAGCTTCGCCCCGGCGCTGCCGACCGCGATCAGCTCCGCGACGCCCGCCGCCGCGACCCGGCGGCCCAGTTCGGCGTGCTGGTCCTCGGAGGCGGTGCCCAGCTCGGCCATCTCGCCCAGCACCGCGACGGTGCGCCGTCCGCCGTCCGCCGACATCGCGACCAGCGCGCTGAGCGCCACCCGCATCGAGTCGGGGTTCGCGTTGAACGCGTCGTTGACGACCGTCACGCCGTCCGGGCGCTCGCCGACCTCCATCCGGCCCGGCGTCAGCTGGCGCGCCTCCCCGAGCGCCCCGGCCACTGCCCGCAGGTCGGCGCCGAGGCCGAGCGCGACGGCCGCGGCGGCGGTGGCGTTCGCGACGTGGTGCTCGCCGTGCATCCGCAGCGTCACCCGGACGCCGGCCCCCGAACCCCGGCTGGTCAGGATGAACGACGGCCGCCCGGCCCGGTCCAGCGCGACCGAGGCGGCCCGCACCTCCCCGGCGGCGCGGCCGAAGGTCAGCACCCGCGCCCTGGTCCGCGGCGCCATCGACATCACGTACGGGTCGTCCGCGTTCAGCACCGCGAGACCGTCCGCGGGCAGCGCCTCGACCAGCTCGCCCTTCGCGGCCGCGATCGCCTCCCGGGTGCCGCCGAACTCGCCCAGGTGCGCGGTGCCGACGTTGATCACCAGGCCGACGGCCGGCGGCAGGATCCCGGTCAGGTGCGCGATGTGCCCGGCCCGGCTGGCGCCCATCTCGGCCACCAGGTAGCGGGTCGAGGCATCGGCGCGCAGCACCGTCAGCGGCAGGCCGATCTCGTTGTTGAAGGAGAGCGGGGTGGCGACCGTGTGGTCCATGGTGGTGAGCACCTGGGCGAGCAGGTCCTTGGTGCTGGTCTTGCCGGCCGACCCGGTCAGGCCGATCACCAACGGGCCGCCGGCCGCGCTCAGCCTGGCGAACACCGCCCGGGCCAGCCGGGTGAGCCCCTGCAGCACGTCCGGCACCAGCACGGCGGGCACCCCCACCGGGCGGGACGCGAGCACCGCGACCGCGCCCGCCCGCACCGCGGCCACCGCGAACGCGTGCCCGTCGGTGCGGGTGCCGGGCAGCGCCACGAAGAGCGCGCCCGGCTCGGCCAACCGGGAGTCGATGACCGCCGGGCGATCCACCGTGGCCCCCGGCTCGGGCACGTCGCACAGCGTGCCCCCGACGGCTTCGGCGATCTCCTGCAGGGTCATGGGGATCACGGCAGCTCCCGATCCATGGCGAAGGGCCCCGAGCAGGGCTGTGCCCCATCACACGCCACCGCACCCCACCACCAGCGCAACCACGCCGCAGCCACGCCCCACCCATCCGGCAAACGGGCGCGCGCCAACCGCCGGGCGCCGCCGGCGCGGCCCGCGAGCGCCGGAACGGCCGGAACAAAATGCCGCGCCCGCGCCCGCCCAGCCCGCTAGCATCCCGTCATGACGACGCCCTCCACTCCTCCTCCCGGTACACCGAGCAAGCCCACCCTCGACGGCCTCGAGGTCAAGTGGGCCGCCGCCTGGGACGAGCAGGGCGTACACCACTTCGACCGGACGGCGCCCCGGGAGCGGGTCTACTCGATCGACACCCCGCCGCCGACCGTCAGCGGCAGCCTGCACGTCGGGCACGTCTTCTCCTACACGCAGACCGACACCATCGCGCGGTTCCAGCGGATGCGCGGGCGCAGCGTCTTCTACCCGATGGGGTGGGACGACAACGGCCTGCCGACCGAGCGCCGGGTGCAGAACCACTTCGGCGTCCGGTGCGAGCCGGGTCTGCCGTACGACCCCGGCTTCACGCCGCCGCAGACTCCCGGCAAGCAGCAGATCCCCGTCTCCCGGCGGAACTTCGTCGAGCTCTGCGAGCAGTTGACGCTGGAGGACGAGAAGGGGTTCGAGGAGCTCTGGCGCCGGCTCGGGCTCTCGGTGGACTGGCGCTACGGCTACCAGACCGTCAACCGGCGCGCCCAGGCCGTCTCGCAGCTCGCCTTCCTGCGCAACCTGGCGCGCGGCGAGGCGTACCAGGCCGAGGCGCCGACGCTGTGGGACGTCACGTTCCGCACCGCCGTCGCCCAGGCCGAGCTGGAGGACCGCGAGCGCCCCAGCGCCTACCACCACCTGCTCTTCGACGGACCGGACGGGCCGCTGGAGGTCGCCACCACCCGCCCAGAGCTGCTGCCCGCCTGCGTCGCGCTGGTCGCGCACCCGCAGGACGAACGGTTCCAGCCGCTCTTCGGCCGTACCGTCCGCACGCCCGTCTTCGGGGTCGAGGTGCCGGTCCTCCCGCACCGGCTGGCCGACCCGGAGAAGGGCACCGGGCTGGTCATGGTCTGCACCTTCGGCGACACCACCGACGTCGTGTGGTGGCGCGAGCTGAACCTGCCCACCCGCCCGGTGCTCGGCCGGGACGGCCGTTTCCTGCCGGACACACCCGACTGGCTCACGGCCCCGGCAGCGCGGGCGGCCTACGAGCAGCTCGCCGGGATGACCCCGCACACCGCCCGCGAACGCCTGCTCGAACTGCTGCGGATCGCGGCCGGCGTGCTCGGCGAACCGCGCCCGTTCAACCACCTGGTCAAGTTCTACGAGAAGGGCGACAAGCCCCTGGAGATCGTGACCAGCCGCCAGTGGTACCTGCGCAACGGCGGCCGGGACGCCGCACTGCAGCAGAAGATGCTGACCCGCGGGCGCGAACTCGCCTGGCACCCGGAGCACATGCGGCACCGGTACCAGGCCTGGGTGGAGGGGCTCAACGGGGACTGGCTGATCAGCCGGCAGCGCTTCTTCGGCGTCCCGGTGCCGGTCTGGTACCGGCTGGACGCCGAAGGCAACCGGACGGACGAGCTGCTGCTGCCCGCCGAGGACGCGCTGCCGGTGGACCCGAGCAGCGAGACCCCGCCCGGCTTCACCGCCGAACAGCGCGACCTCCCCGGCGGCTTCACCGGGGATCCGGACGTCATGGACACCTGGGCGACCTCCTCGCTCACCCCGCAGATCGCCGGCGGCTGGTCCTTCGACGAGGACCTGTTCGCCCGGGTCTTCCCGATGGACCTGCGCCCGCAGGCCCACGAGATCATCCGCACCTGGCTCTTCTCCACGGCCGTGCGCGCCGAGCTGGAGCACGGCGAACTGCCGTGGCGGCACGCGGCGATCAGCGGCTGGATCCTCGACCCGGACCGCAAGAAGATGTCCAAGTCCAAGGGGAACGTGGTCACCCCGCTCGACCTGCTGGAGCAGCACGGCTCGGACGCGGTGCGGTACTGGGCGGCCAGTGCCCGCCCGGGCACCGACACGGCCTTCGAGGTCGGCCAGATGAAGATCGGCCGCCGGCTGGCGATCAAGATCCTGAACGCCTCGAAGTTCGTCCTCGGGCTCGGGGCCGCCCCGGCCACCGCAGTCACCGAGCCGCTCGACCTCGCGCTGCTCGCCCGCCTCGCCGAGGTGGTGGCGGAGGCGACCGAGCAGCTGGAGGCGTACGACTACGCCCGGGCTCTGGAGGCCGTCGAGCGCTGCTTCTGGGCGTTCTGCGACGACTACCTGGAGCTGGTCAAGGACCGGGCGTACGGCCAGGGCCCGGCGGCGGACTCCGCCCGGGCCGCGCTCGGGCAGGCGCTGTCGGTGCTGCTGCGGCTGCTCGCGCCGTTCCTGCCGTTCGCCACCGAGGAGGCCTGGAGCTGGTGGCAGCCCGGCTCGGTGCACCGCGCGCCCTGGCCGGACCCGCACGAGCTGCGCGGGCTGCCCGAGCAGCCGGCCACCGCAGGGCCGGTCGAGGCGCGACTGCTCGACCTCGCAGCGGAGGCGATCACCGCGATCCGCCGGGCGAAGAGCGCCGCACAGCTGTCGATGCGCGCCGAGGTCGCCAAGGTCGTCGCCCGCGGACCGGCCGAGCTGCTGACCGAGCTCCAGCGGGTGCTTCCCGACATCCGCTCGGCCGGGCACGTGACGGACCTCGTCTGCGAGCCGGCCGACACCGAGGCGATCGTCTACCAGATCGCGCTCTAGCCGTTCCGGCCCGGCGGGTCAGGCCGCCCTGGTAGCCCCGCACAGCCCGTCCGCGCCCTGGACGCGGTACGGGGGCTGCCAGGGCGGCCGATAGACTGAGTGCACAGTCCGTCACCACCGACATGAACGGGAGCATCCAAGGATGGCTCGACACCTGATCACCAGCGCGCTTCCCTATATCAACGGGATCAAGCACCTGGGGAACATGGTCGGGTCCATGCTCCCGGCGGATGTCTACTCGCGCTACCTGCGTCAGCGCGGGCATGACGTGCTGTACATCTGTGCGACCGACGAGCACGGCACCCCGGCCGAGCTGGCTGCCAAGGCCGCCGGCCAGTCGGTCGCGGACTTCTGCGCCGAGCAGCACCTGGCGCAGAAGGCGATCTACGACGGCTTCCAGCTCTCGTTCGACTACTTCGGCCGCAGCTCCTCGCAGCAGAACCGGGAGATCACCCAGGAGTTCGCCCGCGAGCTGAAGGCCAACGGCTTCATCGAGGAGCGGGCGATCCGCCAGGTCTACTCGGTGACCGACGGCCGGTTCCTGCCGGACCGCTACATCGAGGGCACGTGCCCGCACTGCGGCTACGACAAGGCGCGCGGCGACCAGTGCGAGAACTGCACCCGGCTGCTCGACCCGACCGACCTGATCAACCCGCGTTCGGCGGTCAGCGGTTCGACCGACCTCGAGGTCCGCGAGACCACCCACCTCTTCCTGCTCCAGTCCAAGCTGGCGAACGAGGTCGAGGAGTGGATCGACGTCCACGGCAAGGACTGGCCCACGCTCGCCTCCTCGATCGCCCGCAAGTGGCTGACCGAGGGCCTGAACGACCGCGCGATCACCCGTGACCTCGACTGGGGCGTGCCGGTCCCGGCCGACGTCTGGCCGGAGCTGGCCGCGCAGGGCAAGGTCTTCTACGTCTGGTTCGACGCCCCCATCGAGTACATCGGCGCGACCAAGGAGTGGTCGGACGCCGACCCGGCCAACCGGGACTGGAAGTCCTGGTGGTACGAGGCCGAGGACGTCCGCTACACCGAGTTCATGGCCAAGGACAACGTCCCGTTCCACACCGTGATGTTCCCGGCGACCATCATCGGCACCCGGGCGCCGTGGAAGAAGGTCGACTACGTCAAGGCCTTCAACTGGCTGAACTACTACGGCGGCAAGTTCTCCACCAGCCAGCAGCACGGCATCTTCACCAACGCCGCGCTCGAACTGCTGCCGGCCGACTACTGGCGCTACTTCCTGATGGCGAACGCGCCGGAGTCCGACGACACCAGCTTCAGCTGGGAGATCTTCTCCGCGACCGTCAACAAGGACCTGGCCGACACCCTCGGCAACTTCGTCAACCGGGTGCTCTCCTTCTCGCTCAAGCGGTTCGGCGACACCGTTCCGGCCGGCGACGCGCCGGGCGAGGCCGAGCAGGCGCTCGGCAGCGAGATCGCCGGCCTGCTCGCCGAGTACCAGGGCCACCTGGACACGCTGCAGTTCCGCAAGGCGTCGCAGGCGCTGCGGGCGCTGTGGAGCGCGGGCAACTCCTACCTGGAGACCAAGGCCCCCTGGCTGGAGATCAAGACCAACGAGGCCGGCGCCGCGCTCACGCTGCGCACCGCGATGAACCTGATCCACCTGTACGGCGTGCTGTCGGCGCCGTTCATCCCGGCGACCAGCGCGGTGATGCGGGCGGTCTTCGCGCCGGCCGACACCGCCGAGCCGACCTGGGTGAGCGCCGAGCAGGCCGCCGGGCTCGACTTCGTCGCGGCCGGCACGCCGTTCACCGTCCCGCCGGTGCTCTTCGCCAAGATCACCGACGAGGACCTGGCCGCCTGGCGCGAGCGCTTCGGCGCCGAGTGACCTGACACCGGCGTTCGCCGCCGGGTGCCGTCCCGAGCCGTTCGGCTCAGGACAGCACCCGGCGGCGGAAGTTGCGCAGCCCGATGCTCAGGAAGAACACGCAGAACCCGATCAGCACCGGGTAGACCACGTACAGGTGCATGTGCGAGGCCGTGGTCAGCCCGGCCCGCATGCCCTCGGCGATGTAGATCAGCGGATTGAGCAGCACCAGCGTCTGCAGCCACGGGAACCCGCCCACCTGCACGGCGGACAGCTTCGTCCACTGGTAGTAGGTGCCGCCGAGGAAGACCAGCGGCAGCACCACGAAGCCGAACATCACACCGATGTTGCGCGGCTCGAAGCTGGTGCCGAGCACCAGGCCGAGCGAGGTCATCGCGAGGCAGGCGAGCGGGATCAGCGTCAGCACCACCGCCCAGTGCACCGACAGGTGCGCGTGCACGCCGGGCGCGTGCACCACCGCCGCGATCGGGAAGACCAGCACCGCCGAGATCAGCCCCTGGGTCGAGCCGGAGAGCACCCGGGAGACGGCGACCAGCCAGAGCGGGCAGGGGGCCTGCACCCGGTCCTCGATCTCCCGGGTGTAGCCGAACTCCTGCGAGAGCTGGATCGCCACCGACTGGATGCCCTGGAACATGATGGTCACCGCGACCACGCCGGGCACCAGCACGGTCGCGAAGTCCGACTCGCCGGCTTTCCCGCCACCACCGCCGACGCCCTGACCGATGGTCGGGAAGACGTACAGGAAGACGAAGACCAGCAGCAGCGGCTGCATGATGGTCCGGCCCGCGACCTCCCCGGCGTTCTTGCGCAGCACCACCAGGTCGCGTTTGATCAGCGCGCCGAGCGCGAGGCGGCTGGCCGCGAAGGCGGTGCGCGGGGGTGTGATCACCACGGGGGTGCCGGTGCTGCCCGTGTTACTGGTGCTGCCGGAGTTACTGGTGCTACCGGCGTCGATGGCGGCCATTAGTCCCGCAGCTCCTTCCCGGTCAGGCTGATGAAGACGGTCTCCAGGGTCGGCTCGGCCACCGAGAGGTCGGCCACCTCGAAGCCGCCGGCCTCGGCGGCGCTCAGCACCCGGGGCAGCAGCCGGTTCGCGCCGCCGCCCTTGACCTGCAGCTCGACGCCGCCGGCCAGCAGCCGGGTGCTGTTCACCCCGCTGACCTCGCGCGCCAGCCGGTCGGCCAGCGCGGCCGGGTCGCCGGAGGCCGAGACGGTGACCACGGTGTCGGCGTTCACCGCCTGCTTGAGCGCGGCGGGGGTGTCCAGCGCGAGCACCCGGCCGTGGTCGATGATCGCCACCCGGTCGCAGAGCTGCTCGGCCTCGTCCATGTTGTGCGTGGTGAGCATGATGGTCTGGCCGTCGGCGATCAGGCCGCCGAGGATCTCCCAGAGCGCGAGGCGGCTCTGCGGGTCGAGGCCGGCGGTCGGCTCGTCCAGGAAGAGCACGGCCGGGCGGTGGAAGATCGCCCGCGCCACCATCAGCCGCTGGGCCATCCCGCCGGAGAGCGCGTAGACCGAGGCGTCGGCCCACTTGGCCAGGTGGAACCGGTCCAGCAGTTCGGCGGCGGTGCGCCGGGCGGTGCGGCTCGGCATGCCGAACAGCAGGCCGTGGAAGTACAGGTTCTCGGCGACCGTGAGCGAACGGTCCAGCGTGTTCTGCTGCGAGACGACCGCGATCACCTGCTTGACCAGGGTGGGCCGGGCGATCACGTCGATGCCGCCGATCCAGGCCGAGCCCGCCGTCGGCACCACCCGGGTGGTGAGCATGCCGACGGTGGTGGTCTTGCCGGCGCCGTTCGGGCCGAGCAGGCCGAACAGTTCGCCGTGGTGCACCGCGAGGTCGAGCCGGTCCACGGCGGGGACCTCGGCCTTCGGGTACACCTTGGTGAGCCCGGCCGTGCGGATCACGGCCTGCGCCGAGCCATCGCGCTCAGCGCCCGCGCGCACCTTGTCCCCGGACACACCGCCCGCCGGGTCTGCCAGCTCTGCCACCGGGCACCTCGATCCTGAGCCCTTCTCCCCACGATGCGCCGCCGACCGGGCGCGGGCAAGCGTGCGGACCGTTCGTACCCACGAGCAGCGCACGGGGGCGCACGAAGGAGCGCCGGCAGCCGGTTTCGCGCCCTGGTTGAGCTGACGAAGTGCGCCTAGCGTCGGATCCGACCGGCACCGCCCGACTGCCTGGAGGAGCCTGCCATGGCCCCCGAGTCCGCTGCATCCCCCGAGTCCGCCCCCTCCACCTCCCCCACTCCCACCTCCCCCGAGCCGCTCATCCCGCTGCACCGCCGGCGGCCCGCCGACGCCGGGCCGCCGGTGCTCCGCGAACTGCTCACCGGCACCCCGGTCTGGGTCACCACCCGGCACGCGGACGTCCGCCAGGTGCTCACCGACCCGCGGCTCGGCCGCGCCCCGCTCTTCCTCCCCGACGCCCCGGCCGTGACGCCCTACCCGAACGTGCTGGACGACCCGGACGGCATCCTCAACCTGGACGGCGCCGACCACCAGCGGCTGCGCCGCACCGTGCAGCGGGCGTTCACTCCGCGGGCGATCGAGCGCTGGCGCCCGTGGGTCGCCTCGGTCGTCGAAGAACTGCTGGACCGGCTCAGCGCACTCCCCCAGCCGGCCGACCTGGTCACGGAGTTCACCCGGGCGCTGCCGGTCGCAGTGATCACCCGGCTGATGGGCCTGGACGACGCCGACCTGACCCGGCTCACCGAGTGGAGCGACCACGCGCTCTCCACCTCCGCCCACACCCCGCAGGAAGTCCGGCAGGCGATGCAGGAGTTCGGGCAGTTCGGCGCCGAGCTGGTGGCGCAGCGGCGCAAGGAGCCGGGCCCCGACCTGGTCAGCAGCCTGGTCCAGGCCGCCGACGAGGAGAGTGAGGTGACCGAGCGCCAGATCGTCTCGCTGACGATCGGCCTGGTGGTCGGCGGCCACGAGACCACGATGACCTCGCTCGGCAACTCGCTGGTCTACCTGCTGACCGCGAACCGCGCGCAGTACGCCCGACTCGCCGAGAGCCCCGAGCAGGCGGCCGCGGCGGCCGAGCAGCTGCTGCGCACCGTCCCGCTCGGCGACCCGGACGTGCTGCCGGGCGTGCTGCGCCGGGCGTCGGCGGACCTGGAGATCGGTGGCGTGGCGATCCCGGCCGGCGCCGTGGTGGCGGCCGACCTGTTCGCGGGCGGCATGGACCCGGCGGTCTTCCCGGCCGAAGAGGTGGTGGACCTGTTCGCCCCGCTGCCCGCCGCCACGCTGACCTTCGGCGCCGGGCCGCACCACTGCCTGGGCGCCTGGCTGGCCCGGATGGAGCTGGCCCTGGCACTGCACGGGCTGGCCCGCCGGCTGCCGGAGCTGCGGCTCACGGTGGCCGCGGAGGACGTCCCGTGGCGCCGCGGCCTGCTCACCCGCGGCCCGCAGACGCTGCCGGCCACCTGGTGAGCGCCGATCCGGCCGGCTACCGGGTCACGGTGGACCGCGCCCGCTGCGTCGGCACCGGCCTGTGCGCCGCCACCGCCCCGGCCGACCTCGCGCTCGGCGAGGACGGCCGGGCGGTGCCCCGGCTGGAGCGCACCGGCGCGCTGGCCGAGGTCACCGAGGCGGCCGAGCTGTGCCCGGTGGAGGCGATCGCCGTCCACCGGGCGGCCGACGGGGAGAAGATCGCCCCGCTCTGGTGATCGCCGGAGCGGACGGCCCTAGCGGAAGGCGGCCTCGGCCGGCGCGCTGAGCCGACCGGTCACCGTGCTCAGCAGCGGCGCGGTCGCCCGTGCCGTCGCCGGTGCGGACGCAGGTGCGGTCGCGGTTGCGGCCGCACCGCGCGGCAGGTCACCGCCGGTCAGCGGCAGCCGGAGCATCGAGTGCGCCAGGTCGACGGTGACCGTCGGCTTGGTGTCCGGCGGGTCGATCAGGCCGTTGTCGGTGCCCGCCAGGATCAGCGCGAGCCGGTGGCCGGCGGGCACCACGTGGTCGGTGGCGGCCAGCTTCACGGTCAGCTGGTAGGGCTTGCCGGGCGTGATCGGCGAGCTGTGGTCCAGCGTCGCGTAGTGCCCGAGGTCGGCCCAGCCGCGGCTGAACACGGTCGCGCCGACCTGCTCGGTGTCGGCGGCGGTGTCCAGGAAGCAGGCGCTGTCGCCGGCCGTGCTCTCACCCCAGCAGGAGCGGGTGGTGAGGTTCTTGATGCCCTCGCCCGCGCCCAGGTAGTTGCGGATGGTCGCCGGACCGAGGTCCACCAGCACCGCGCTGAGGTGCGCGCTGGTGGTGCTCGACGCGACGGTGAGGCTGACCGAGCCGCTGCCGGAGAGCCGCACGTCGTGGTCGAGCACGCCGGTGCTCAGCACCGTCTTGTCCGGCGTGACCTGGTCGGCGGCGGCCGCCCAGGCGTTCTCGTCCTGGCTCGGGTCGTCGGTGAAGGAGACCGTCCCGCTGTTCGAACCGCCGCCCAGCACACCCGGGTTGAGGTGCACGGTGCGCTGCTGGGTGCCGTCCGCCGGCCAGTGGGCGTCCTGCGTCCAGACGTCGGGCGAGCGCTCGATGTCCGCCTGCGGCTGGTGCTCGATCCCGTTGTGCACGCCGAGCAGGTAGTGGTCGAACCACTGGTGCAGCGTGTCCACCCAGGCGCCGCGCCGGTAGTCGAACGGGTCCACGTGGCCGGTCTCGGAGAGCCAGATCTTGCGCTGCACGCCGTGCGCGGCCAGCGCGTCCCACCACTGGCCGAAGTTGACGGTGCGCACGTTCAGGTCCTGCATGCCGTGCACGACGAAGACGCTGGCCTTCACCTTGGCGGCCGAGGCGACGTAGTCACGCTGCTGCCACAACGGCGTCCAGTCCCCGTCGTACGGCGCACCGGCCGCGAGCGCGCTCTGCACGGTCGCGCAGCGGGCGGTGGTGGCCGGGTCCTCGACGTAGCTCGCCAGGTCGGCCGGGGTGCCGCTGTAGAGCGGCGCGCCCTGCGAGCGGTAGTAGTCGTACCAGGAGCTGATCGCGGAGATCGGCACGATCGTCTTCAGCCCGGAAACCCCGGTAGCGGCAACGCCGTTGGCTATCGTGCCGTCCCAGGACTTGCCGATCATGCCGACCGAGCCGTCGGTCCAGCTCGCGGCCACCGCGCTGCCGCCGCTGCGCGCGCTGTAGCCGGTGGCCCGGCCGTTCAGCCAGTCCACCACGGCCTTCGCCGAGGTGACGTCGGAGGGGCCGCCGACGTCCACGCAGCCGTCCGAGCGGTTGGTGCCGGCCAGATCGACCAGCACCACCGCGTAGCCGCGCGGCACGAAGTAGTTGTCGTAGTAGAGCGGGAACTGCACGGGGTTGCCCTGCGCGTCGTACGTCTTGACCTGGCTCTCGTTGCCGCGCCCGCAGCAGGAGTAGTACGGACTGGCGTCCATGATCACCGGGATCTTTTGGCCGGCCGCGGCCGGCTCGCTCGGCCGGATGATGTCGGCGGCCACCCGGGCGGTGTGGCCGCTGCCGTCGAGGTCGAGGCCGGTGTCCACCCAGACCGTCTGGCGGATCGCATTGGCATAGGAGTAGACCGGCTGGCTGGCGCCGTCGTGCACCGTGCCGTTCGCCGCTGCGGCTGCGGCAGCGGCGGCGGACCAGGCGGGGGCGGCCAGTAGCCCGCTGAGCGCGAGCAGCAGGGCGGCGACGACGGCCAGTGGCCGAAAGCGGCGAAGTCTCATGCCCGGGGACCGTACCCAGCAAGGGCCGGGCCCAGTCATGGGCATGTCGAACCGTCAGGCGGCCGTCACCGCCCTTCGCCACACGAAAAGCCGACGGGTTACATCAGCGGATGGCTCGGGACCTGTCCGAGCTCGTCGATCTCCATGTGCGCCTTCTCGAAGAGCTGCCGTGCCAGCTCCTGCAGAGCCCGCGCCGCCGCGACCTCCTCGCCGACCCGGGGCTGCTCCGGGTCCCTGGGGTGCCGACTGGTGTAGCCGTGCGCCCGCAGCTCACTGCCGTCCGGGAGTCTCACCAGGGCGGCCGCCTTGGTGTGCGCCTCCTCCTCGGCGAACTCCATCTCGACATGCCACCCGACCAGCGTCTTTGCCATCGCCCTCACCTCCGGAGCCACGCTTCCAGAATGCACCCGCCGGCGACGACGGGCCCCGGCCCCGGCCTCCGACTTCCGGACACTCCGTCACACGTTTACACGCTCTGTGGTGGCAGCGACACGCCATGTGTTCGACGGTGATGGAGGCGCCTGCGGGATGTCCCTCAGGCCGGCGAATCCGTCGGCCCGTCCACGCAGCGCTGACTGAAGGGATCCCACTCATGCGTCGTGTACGTCACCTCGCCGCTGCCGCGTTCACCGTGGCCGCCCTGAGCCTCGCCGCTCCGGCCGCCTTCGCGGATGTCGCCCCGGCCGCACCGGACCACCCGGTCACAGCGACCACGGACGGCAAGAAGGCCGACGACAAGAAGGCCGACGACCGAGCCGACGAGAAGAAGGCGGACGACAAGGACTGGGCCAAGGACAAGAAGGACTGGGGCAAGGACAGCAAGGACAGCAAGGACAAGGACAAGGACTGGAGCAAGGACGACCGCCGCCCGCACGGCGGCGTGCACACCGGTGGCGGCTTCGCCGCGAACACCGGCAGCCTGGCCACCGGCGGTGCCCTGCTGGCCGGCGGTGTCGGCGTCGGAGCGCTCGCCCTGCGCCGCCGCAAGGACGTCACCGGCCGCATCTGACCGTCCACCCGTCCGACCCACCGTCCACTCCCACGGTCCGCCCCACCCAGGGCGAGCGTCCCGGGCCTGACCCGCAGGCCCGCCGCTCGCGTCGGGCACAACGTCCCGCGCGCTGCACCGCCCCCGAGGCGGCGTGGCGCGCGGGACGCCGCGCCCGTTAGGCAGCCGTTCGGCACCTGCTCCGCACTCACGCAATCCCCGCAAGCGCCCCTCCCCCGCAAGCACCCCGCAGAAAGGCGTCTCCCCATGGGCCACCACGCCCCCGGCAGTGACGGACCGGCTCCCTCCGCCGAGGCGATGAGCCGTCGGCGCCGTCAGGTCGTCGTCGGTGCGCTGGCCGCCTGCCTGCTCGGCCTGTTCATGATCCACCGCGCGGTGGACCCGCACTCCGCGCTGCCACCGCAGCCCCCGTCGGCCCAGGCGCAGGCCGCCCTCGCCTCGCAGGCCGCGGTCGCCTCGCAGCAGGCGCTCCGCGCCACCGGCACGCCGATGCCGTCGCCGAAGCGCACCGTCCCCGCGGTGGTCACGCCCGATGCCCACCCGGTCCGCCTGAGCATCCCGGTGATCGGCGTGAACGCGCCGTTCACCGGCCTCGACCTGGACCCGAACGGCGTGCTCAACGCCCCGCCGTCGGACGACACCAACCTGGTCGGCTGGTACAAGGGCGGCACGGTGCCGGGCAATCGCGGCCCGGCCATCGTGCTCGGGCACGTCGACACCAAGACCTCGCCCGCCGTCTTCTGGGGTCTGAGCACGCTGACCCCGGGCAACACCGTGGACATCGCCCGCGACGACTCCGTCACGGCCACCTTCACGGTGGACAGCGTCGAAGTGTTCCCGAAGGACGAGTTCCCGGACGACCGCGTCTACGGCAAGACCCAGGACGCCCAGCTCCGCCTGATCACCTGCGGCGGCTCGTACGACAAGAAGCGCGGCGACTACACCGCGAACGTCGTCGTCTTCGCCCACCTGACCGGCCTGCGCGAGAGCTGAGCGTGTGAGCGGGCGCAGCCGGCGAGGCGTCCGGGCTCCGCTGGTCGTGGGTGCGCAGCGGGTGGGTGCGCAGCGGGTGGCCGGGGATCCCGGTGTGCTGGGGACGGCGCTCGCCGTGGTGCTGGCGTTCTCGCTCGCCGAGGGCTCGTGGGAGTGGTTCTCCACCTACCTGGGCGTGACGCTTCTCGCGGTGGTCCTCTCCTTCGGCCGGGTCCCGGTGCGGACTCCGGGCCGGCCGGCTGCCTACGGGTGGAGTCTCGCGGCGTACTCGCTGGTCGTGGGCCTGTGTGTGGCGCTGGCGCTGGCTCCGGCGCTCCAGCGCTGGGACTGGCTGTTTCCGATGCCTGCCACCCGGCACGGGTGCGCGGCCTCGGGCCGGTACGCGAGTCTGCAGGCGGAGGCCACGCTGGGCGGCCTGGCCGGTCGTGACCCCGAAGCGCTCGCCCGTACGCAGCAGGAGCAGAGCCACCAGGCCGTTGCCGACTGCCTCGCGGCGACGACCACACGGTGGCTGCCGGCCTACGCGCTGGGCACGGCTCTGCTGGTGAGCGCGGCCGCGTGGTCCTGGGGGCGGTCGCGGGCTCGGCCTCAAGCTCAGGCGCAGGCTCGGCGGACGGCAACCGGTGCTTCACCGGATCCCGGGACAGCGCCCGCCCGGCCGTCCTAGGCTGGCCCCGCCGCCGCCCGTGGCGGCCGGTCGGCCCCGGCGTGCGTGCGGCCCGGGCGGGTCCGGTGCCCGGCGCGGTCGGCCATGCCCGCGCCGAGGAGGTCCCAGGCCATGACCATGACCCGTCGCACCCACTCCACCAGCAGCTCCGGCAACCACGTGCCCGCGTGGTTCGCCGAGGCCGTCCTCTACCAGGTCTACCCGCAGTCGTACGCCGACTCGAACGGTGACGGGATCGGCGACCTGCCCGGCCTCACCGCGCGGCTCGACCATCTGGCCGAGCTCGGCGTCACGGCGCTCTGGCTCAGCCCGTGCTTCGACTCCGAGTTCGGCGACGCCGGGTACGACGTGTCCGACTACCTGACCATCGCCCCGCGGTACGGCGGCAACGCCGACCTCGCCGAGCTGGTCGCCGCCGCCGGGCGGCGCGGCATCCGGGTGCTGCTCGACCTGGTGGCCGGTCACACCTCGCACCGGCACGCGTGGTTCCAGCACTCCGCGCACGCGCCCGGCGACGACCGCTACGTCTGGTCGGACCGGATCACCGCGCCCGCCCACGAGTGGATCCCCAACCAGGGTGCGCGCGGCGGCTTCTACCGGGCCAACTTCTACCCGATCCAGCCCGCGCTCAACTTCGGCTACGCCCGCCCGAACCCGGCCGAGCCCTGGCGCAGCCCGGTGGACGCGCCCGGCCCGCAGGCCAACCGGCAGGCGCTGCGCGAGATCATGGCGCACTGGTTCGAGCTCGGCGTGGCTGGCTTCCGGGTCGACATGGCGGCCTCGCTGGTGAAGGACGACCCGGGTTACGCCGAGACCGGCAAGCTCTGGGGCGAGCTGCGCGACTGGCTGGACGCCCGCTACCCCGACCGGGTGCTGATCGCCGAGTGGGGCGACCCGGCCGTCTCGGTGCCGGCCGGCTTCCACGCCGACTTCTTCCTGCACTTCAACGGCCGCGGCCTGCGCTCGCTCTGGGACAACGGCGCCGGCAGCCAGGGCAGTTGGGCGCACGGCGAGCCCTGCTACTTCGATCAGGCCGGCGCCGGCTCGATGACCGAGTTCCTGGCCGCCTGGCAGCGGGCCGAGGAGGCGATCGACGGGCGCGGCCTGGTCGCGCTGCCGAGCGCCAACCACGACTTCTCCCGGCTGGTCTGCGGCCCGCGCACCCGCGAGCAGGCGGCCGCCGCGTTCGCGTTCCTGCTCAGCTGGCCGAGCCTGCCGGTGATCTACTACGGCGACGAGATCGGCATGCGCTACGTCCCCGGCCTGCCCGACAAGGAGGGCAGCCAGTTCGGCACCGAGACCCGGCAGGGCTCGCGCACCCCGATGCAGTGGGACGGCTCGGCGAACGCCGGCTTCTCCACCGCACCCGCCGAGGCGCTCTACCTCCCGGTGGACCCGGCCGCCGACCGGCCGACCGTCGCCGACCAGGCGGACGACCCGGCGGCGCTGCTCCAGCACGTCCGCCGGCTGATCCGGCTGCGCCGCGACACGCCCGAGCTCGGCACCGGCGGCGGCGTCGAAGTGCTCAGCACCGGTTATCCGTTCGCCTACCTGCGCGGCGAGCGCCACCTGGTCGTGGTCAACCCGCGCCGCGACCCGGCCGAGCTGACGTTGCCCCAGGCCAGCGCGGGCGCCGAGCCGCTCGCAGTGCACGGCGTCCGGCTCGCGGACGGCCTGGTCCGGGCCGACGGCTTCGGCTACGGGATCTTCCGGCTCTGAGCGCGCCGGAGCCAAGGCGGGGCACTCGTCCCGATGCTCCGCATGCGCGGTGATTGCACCGTATTTATGCTGGGCCGCGATGACAGTCGACCGCCGCAGGCTTCTGCGGACCACCGCCCAGCTGGCCACCCTCACGGCGACCGGCGGGCTGCTCGCCGGCTGCGGCACGGAGGCCGCCACCGCCGGCGGCGCCGCGTCGCCGCACCCCGGCGCGGGCGACTCGCCGTCCGCCGGGCCACCGCTGACGCCCAATCGGATCCCGCACGCCACGCCGAGCGCGACGCCCTCGCCGTCCGGGGCGGGCTCCGGGGCGGCTTCGGGAGCGGCGGCAACGCCGGCGGGCTCGCCGTCGCCGAGCCCGCCGGCGCTGCCGCCGCTGGGGGCCGGCACCCCGGCCGAGGCGGTGAACGGGCCGCGCGACCGGCCGCAGGTCGCGCTGACCTTCCACGGCCAGGGCGACCCCAAACTCGCCATCGCGCTGCTGGAGGCGGCCGAGCAGCGCAACGCACAGCTCACCGTGCTGGTCGTCGGCAGCTGGCTGGACCAGCAGCCGCAGATGGCCCGGCGGATCCTGGACGGCGGCCACGAGCTCGGCAACCACACCCAGAACCACCTGGACATCTCCTCGATGTCCGCCGACCAGGCCTTCGCCGAGATCTCCGGCTGCGCGGACCGGCTGCAGAAGCTGACCGGCTCGGTCGGCCGCTGGTTCCGGCCGTCCGCCGCGCAGTACGCGACCGCGCTGGTCAAGGAGCAGGCCAAGCGGGCCGGCTACGACCACTGCCTCTCCTACGACGTGGACCCGCGCGACTACGCGGACCCGGGCGCCGAGGTCGTGCAGCGGCGGATGCTGGGCGCCATCAAGGCCGGCTCGATCGTCGCCCTGCACATGGGCCACCAGGGCACCGTGGACGCGCTGCCCGCGGTGCTGGACGCGCTCAAGCAGCACGGACTCAGCGCGGTGACGGCCAGTCAGATGTTCGCCTGATCGTACCGATCCGCGGATCGATCTTGCGGGGTGCGCGCTCCGGGTGCCAGGCTCGCGGCATGCGCTTCATCATCATCGGTGCGGGTGCGGTCGGCGGCACGATCGGCGGACGGCTGCACGAGAGCGGGCACCAGGTCGTGCTGGTCGCGCGCGGGCGGCACCTGGCCGCGCTGCGCTCCGACGGCCTGCGGCTGACCACCCCCGAGGGCACCCGGACGCTGCCGATCCCGGCGGTCGGCGGCCCGGCGGAGCTGACACTGCACCGCGACGACGTGCTGCTGCTCGCCGTCAAGACGCAGCACAGCGCGGACCTGCTCGCCGAGTGGGCCGGCCAGCCGGTCGACAGGGACGGCGGCAGCGCGGGCAGCGCGGGCGAGCTGCTCCCGCTGCTCTGCGCGCAGAACGGCGTGGAGAACGAGCGGCTCGCGCTGCGCTGGTTCCGTACCGTGCACGCCCTCTGCCTCTGGCTGCCCGCCACCCACCTGGAGCCCGGCGAGGTGGCCGCCGCCGGCACCCCGGTCAGCGGCATGCTGACGCTCGGCCGCTACCCGGCCGGCCGCACCGACCACGGGCCCGCCCTGCACGCGATCGCCGCCGCGCTGGAGCAGTCGCACTTCCAGGCGCCGGTGGTGCCCGACGTGATGCGCTGGAAGTACGCCAAGCTGCTCGGCAACCTGGGCAACGCGGTGGACGCGCTCAGCGACCCGGCGTCGACCGATCCGGCGGTCAGCGGACCGGCCTACGCGCTGCTCGAGCGGGCGATGGCCGAGGGCGCGGCGGTGCTGACGGCCGCCGGGATCGACTTCATGTCCGTCGAGGAGATGCTGGCCGAGCGCGGCGACCGGATCACCCAGGCCCCGCTGCCGGGCGTGCCGCACGCCGGCAGCTCCACCCGGCAGAGCCTGGCCCGGCAGAGCGGTTCGACCGAGGTGGACTACCTGAACGGCGAGATCGTCCGGCTGGCCCGCGAACACGGCGTGCCCGCGCCGGTCAACGAGGCGCTGCAACAGCTGGCCGACCGGTTCACCCGCGAGGGCCGGGCCCCGGGCAGCCTGCCGACCGCCGAGGTAGCGGCACTGCTCAAGCTCTGAGCCCCCCTGCTCGACCCTTCGCCCTGCTCGGCCCTCAGGTCAGCGGGTCGTCGTCGCCGTACGGGCGCAGCCGCAGCGTCCGCGCGTCCAGCGCGCGGATCCGGTCCGCCTTGGCGACCAGCTGCTGCAGGTTGTCCCGCCCGGCGTGGATGAACCGCCCGTGCAGCGCGTCGAACCGCCCGCGGGCGGTGTCCACCGCGACGGCGACCATGTACGGGATGCTGTTCCACTCCTTCATCCCGGCGAACATCGGCATCCCGGCCGTCATGTCGGTGGGCACCGCGCCCGGGCTGATGTCGAGCACCACGATGCCCTGCTTGGCCAGCGAGTCGGCGATGTTGTCGGAGAGCTGGAGCAGGCCGCCCTTCGACGTCGCGTACGCCGTGTAGTGCCCGTCCGGGCGCACCGCGAAGCCCGAGTTGAGGTTGAGGATCCGGCCGCGCCGGCGCTCCACCATGCCGGGCAGCACGCAGCGCATCAGGTTGAACGGACCGCGCAGGTTGACCTCCACCACCTGCCACCACTGCGCCGGGTCCACCTCCCAGATCGGCACCTCGGTGCGGTCCACCTGCCCGGCGTTGTTGACCAGCAGGTCGATCGGGCCCAGATCGCGCTCCACGCTGCGCACTGCCTCGCGCACCGCACCGGGCCGGACCACGTCCGCCGTGACCGCGACGCCCTTGGCCCCCAGCCGGACGCACGCGCGCAGCGTGTCGGTCAGCGTCTCCAGCGTCCGGCCGACCAGGCCGACCGCCATCCCCTCGGCAGCCAGACCCAGCGCGATGTCCCGCCCGATCCCCCGCCCCGCACCGGTGACCAGGGCCACCTGCCCCTCCAGCGTGCCGCTGCGCATCGCAGCTCCCCTCCCGCGCTACCCGCGACCGCCCTCAGCCGTCGTCCCACCCAGCATGCGCCCCGCTCGCGCCCGTTGCGCTCGGCCACACGGGCGAGTGGCCCCGGCTCATCCGAACGGCTCAACGGCGCAACGGCAGGGCGCCGGGACCTGCGCCTTGGCACAAGTAGTACGGTCGAGTGACATGGGCGGCGACCCCGCCCGGCTGGATGAGGGGAAAGGCAAGTCAGTGAGCGACATCACGCGCGTCGGAGTGGTCGGCTGCGGTCTCATGGGTTCGGGTATCGCCGAGGTCTTCGCCCGGGCCGGACTCGACGTCCTGGTCTCCGAAGCCAGCGGCGAGGCCCTGGAGTTCGGCCGCACCCGGCTGACCAACTCGCTGGAGACCGCGGTGAAGCGCGGCAAGCTCACCCCCGAGCAGCGTGACGAGGCTCTGGCCCACCTCTCCTTCACCACCGACCTCGCCGACTTCGCCGACCGCGACCTGGTGGTCGAGGCGGTCGCCGAGCGCGAGGACATCAAGATCCAGATCTTCCAGACGCTGGACAAGGTGATCACCCGCCGGGACGCCGTGCTGGCCTCCAACACCTCCTCGATCCCGATCGTCAAGCTCGCCGCGGCCACCAGCCGCCCGGAGCAGGTGATCGGCCTGCACTTCTTCAACCCCGCCCCGGTACAGCGCCTGGTCGAGGTCATCCCGGCGCTCACCTCCTCCGCCGAGACCACCGCCCGGGTCGAGACCTTCGCCGTCCAGGTCCTCGGCAAGGAGCCGATCCGCGCCCGCGACCGCGCCGGCTTCGTGGTCAACGCCCTGCTGGTGCCGTACCTGCTCTCCGCCGTCCGCATGTTCGAGTCCGGCGTCGCCACCGCCTCCGACATCGACAAGGGCATGGAAGCCGGCTGCGCCCACCCGATGGGCCCGCTGCGCCTGTGCGACCTGATCGGCCTGGACACCATCGCCTCGATCGCCGACTCGATGTACGCCGAGTACAAGGAGCCGCTGTACGCCGCCCCGCCGCTGCTCTCCCGCATGGTCGACGCGGGCCTGCTCGGCCGAAAGTCGGGCCGCGGCTTCTACGACTACACGGCGTCTGCCTGAGCTGCGACTTGAGGCACCACCGGTGCCGTCGGCGGTGAACAGCCGCACGCGCGAGGCCCGTTCCGACCCCAGCGGTCCGGACCGGGCCTCGCGCCTTTCGCTGCCTGCCATTTGGGCCGGCGGCGCGCGGGTCGTCCCAGGCTTCTGTTCGAGCGTGTGCGATAGGTTGCTCGGCATGACTCAACTCGACGGCGTCGCCTGGCCTCCTGCCCCGATACGCACCGAGCGGCTCGTGCTGCGGGAGTCCGAAGCCCGGGACCGTGCTGCGGTCATCGAGCTGTTCACCTCGTCGGAGGTGGGCACGTATGTCGGTGGTGCCCGGCCGCGTGAGGAGTTCGAGCGGGCGGTGCCCGAGGTGCCCGGGCGGCGTCCCGGCGTCTTCGTGGTCGCTCTGGACGGCGCGATGATCGGCGTGATCACGCTCGACCCGCGCGATGCGGAGCGTCCGGGGCACGTCCGCCCGGCGGGCGGGGAGACCGAGCTCGGCTACATGTTCCTGCCGCAGGCATGGGGGTACGGGTACGCCACCGAGGCGTGCGCGGCGGCGCTGGAGTGGTTCGCCGGTGTGCTTCCCGGCGAGCCAGTACTGCTCTGCACCCAGACCGCCAACGAGCGCTCGATGCGCGTCGCGGCGAAGCTGGGGTTCAGCGAGGTGGAGCGGTTCGAGGAGTACGACGCCGAGCAGTGGCTGGGTGTGCGGTCCCCGGCCACGCCGTCCGTCTGAGCCGTCCGTCTGGGCGGTCCGTCAGACTCCGCCTACGGCGCGGTATCCACTGCCCGGAGCTCTCGCGGGCCGCGCAGTGGCAGCGGCCGGCTGAGGACCAGGTTGGTGGTGGTGCTGCCGAACTGGGCCAGCGCGTCGACGATCTCCTCCAGTTGGGCCGTCGTGGCGGCGGCCACCTTGAGGACGTAGCAGTCGTCACCCGTGGTGCGCAGGCACTCCAGGATCTCCGGGCGCTCGCCGAGCAGCCGGTGCAGCGGCTCGTGCCGGGTGCCCGGGTACTTCAGCCGGACCACTGCCAGCATCACGTAGCCGGTCCGCTCCAGATTCACCTCGGCCCGGTAGCCCGTGATCACCCCGGCCGTCTCCAGCCGCCGCACCCGCTCCGTGGTCGCCGACGAGCTCAGGTTCACCCGCCGCGCCAGCTCCGTGTACGCGATCCGGCCGTCCTGTTGGAGCTCGTCCAGGATCGCCCAGTCCGTCGCGTCAAGATTCCCCGTCATCCGCCCAGATTACCGGCGAATCCACGGGCGAACGGCCTCTGAACAGGCACGAATCCCTTCAGGCGACCCGGGTCGCCTGGCTAGGCTCGACGTCGTGAAGATCGGCGTCAACATCCTCAATTTCGGCCCCGGCACCGACCCGGGCGTCCTGCGGAGCTGGGCCCAGACCGTGGAGGGGCTGGGCTTCGACCTGCTGATGGTCTCCGACCACATCGCCATCACGCCCGACGTGGCCGAGCGGTATCCGGGGCCCTTCTACGAGCCCTTCACCACCCTGTCCTGGCTGGCGGGGCTCACCACCCGGGTCCGGCTCGGCACGACCGTCCTCATCACTCCGTACCGGCACCCGCTGCTCACGGCACGTATGGCGGCCAACCTGGACCAGTTGAGCGGCGGCCGGCTGGTCCTCGGGGTGGGCGTGGGCTGGGCACGGCAGGAGTTCGCCGCGCTCGGGATCCCCTTCGAACGGCGTGGCCGCCTGACGGACGATCACCTGCGGGACATCCGCGCGGCCTGGTCGGACACCACCGACTACGGGAGCCGCCGGATCCCGTTCTGGGTCGGCGGCAACAGCGACGCGGGGATCCGCCGGGCCGTCCGGCTCGGCGACGCCTGGCATCCGCTGCGCTGCACCATGCCGTTCCTACGCGAAGCCGTCGAGAAGCTGAAGGTACACGCGGACGAGCAGCAGCTCCCGGTGCCCGCCTTCGCCCCCCGGATCGCCCTCAAGCTCACCGAGGCGCCGGTCGTCGGACCGGAACGGCTCGCCGGGGAGGGCACGATCGACCAGATCATGGACGATCTCGACCAACTCCGGCTGCTGGGCGCCGAGACCGTCGTCCTCGACCCGTACGCCGCCGACCCCCGCCAGACGTGCCACCCGCAAGCGGCCTGGCAGGCCCTCGCCACGGTGGCCGCGCGCTTCTACCCACCCCAGACCCGAAACCTCCGAACGGAGTCATCATGACCACACTCGACACCCAGGACCACACCCTCCTTCGGCGCGCCATCGAGCTCGCGGCCGAGGCACGCGCGAACGGCAACCCGCCGTTCGGGTCACTGCTGGCCGGACCGGACGGGACGATCCTGGCCGAGGAGCAGAACACCACCCTCACCGAGCAGGACATCACCGCGCACCCGGAGCTGAAGCTGGCGAAGTGGGCCGCGCGGGAGCTGGACGCGGCCACGGCGGCGGGCACCACGATGTACACCAGCTGCCAGCCGTGCGAGATGTGCGAGGCCGTCATCCAGCGGGCGGGGCTACGGCGGGTGGTGTTCGCCCTCTCGAACGAGCAGCTGCTGGGGATCCGGCCGGGCAGCGGCCAGCCGCCCGTGCCGCAGGACGGTCCCGCGCTGTTCGAGGAGATACGGGCGGTGGTCGAGAGCTACTACCGCTGACCGGCCGGCGTCGAGCCGGTCCCGACGGCGGTCAGAAGACGAAACGCGGCGGGTGGATCAGCAGTTCGACGAAGAGGAGCGCCGGCAGCACCAGGTGAATCACGAACGCCCCCGTCGCCGCGCTTCGCGCCCGCCGCGCCGCGGACGGCCGCCACCCGGACGGCAGCCGCCTGGACCGGCGCCCGCCGATCGCAGCTCCGATGGCGGCTCCGATCACGACCAGCAGCACGATCAGGAACGTGCCTTCGAGCGCCGACTTCTCCGCATGGCGCGCCGCCGAGTAGCCCCAATTGCCAGTGGTCGCACGGTGGTAGCCGACCCAGACGAAGTGCGTCAGCAGGTAGGAGTCGATCGCGACGGTGAGCCCGCCGAAGATCGCGGCGGCGACCCATTCACCCCAGTCCTGCGCCGCGTCACCCCCGCCGCCCGCCCGGTCGACCTCGTCCCCCTGAGCCCGGCTCATCCCGTCCCCCTTCGGTCGATACCCGTCTCCTAACCCTCAGGCAGTCGCCGGGTGATCTTCAAGGGACGGCCCCGATTCGAGATCGAATCCCAACCCGCCCGCGATCGTTTCACCCCGTTCATCCGACGGTCGGTCTGCCGTGCGGCGCTGCACGCTTCGAGAACGGCGTCCTACTCGAACGCACTGAGGAGGCTGCGGCCTGAGTAGCAGCGTTGAAGCTCGCAATCCTGAACCGCGTGTCGCTTCCACGTGATGTCGCTCCGGCTGGTCACCATTCCAGGTGATCGTGCCAGGAGGTGCACTGTGCAGGAGGAGGGCAAGGCCCCAGGCGAGTCGGGTGACGACCGGGCAGAGTCGGCGCGGAGCGCCGCGTCGAGCGTGCGTTCAGGAGTGGAGGGGTGGCCCTCTTCTCGCAGGATCCTGTGGATCTTGCTGCGCGTGGTCGGCTCGGTGGCCGTGCTGGTGACCGTGTACTACCTGATCCCCTTCGATCGCTCCTCGGCGGCGGCCGCCGTCACCAAGCTCCTCATCGGGCTCGCGGGGTTCATCGCCCTGGTCGTCCTACAGGTCCGCTCGATCATGCGTTCCCCAGGGCCGGGTGCGCGGGCCGTCGAGGCGCTGGCCACCAGCGTTCCGTTCTTCCTGCTGCTGTTCGCGGCCACCTACGTCTCGATTGCCTCGGTGACACCCGGCAGCTTCGGCGGGCACCTTTCTCATACCGACGGGCTCTACTTCACCGTCACTGTGTTCTCCACCGTCGGCTTCGGCGACATCACCGCCAAGACCGAGGGAGCGCGGCTTGTGGTCACCGCGCAGATGCTGGCCGACTTGATCATCCTTGGCCTGGCCGTCAAGGTCATCGTGGGCGCGGTCCGCCTCAGCCAGCGTCCTGCGGCCGGCCGGGAGAGCACGGATCAAGCAGACAGGAGCCGTTGATGATCGGGGCGAAAGCGGTCAGGTTCCCATTCGTTCCTGCGGTGGTCTTGTCTGGGCGGGGCGCTTGGCAAGCAGGCCGGCGAGCAGCATGACGAGCACGCCGATCCCCACGCCGCAGAACGTCCACAGCACCCGGTAGCCCTCGGCGGCGTAGTCGGAGGGTTGCGGGAGGTCGATCAGGACGAGTGCCCCCGCCGCGATGGCCGCACAGTAGAGCGCATAGTTCAAGAAGCGGATCGCCACCCCGTGCATCAACAGCACGAGCGCGACCACTTCGAGTCCGCGCGCGACCGCGAACAGCCTCAGTCCGTGCTCACTGGCGGGGATCAGCAGCAGCAGCGCCGCCGCGACGGCACCGATCAACGCCCCGGCAAGGCGCTGCGCGCTGACCAGCGTGGCCTGCTCCAGGCTCGGCTTCAGCGCGATCATGGTCGCGATCGGCAGCCAGACGCCGTGCGACAGGTTCAGCCCAAATGCCAGCGCGACGCTGCCGGCGATGGCCATGGCGCGGATCACCGCGAACATGACCTTCGGGCGCGTCAGCTTCTGGCGCGACGTGTCGCCGGGAAGTTCCGCGATCGGCTGGGGCCGGTCCTCGCGCCCGCGGATCAGCCACCCGATGAACGTGATCGCGATCCACAACACCGACCCCCCGGCCCAGGCGAGCACCTGACCCCAGGTGTAGCTGGTGAGGCGGGCATGCTGATGGAAGCTGGACGCGAGCGACAGGGCGAGGATGAACCAGACATTGAGGAGCAGGGCGGTCACGAACCTGCGCACCCCGAACGCGACTGCCAGCCCCGCCACCAGTGTGACTGCGAAGGCGGCCAGCACCGACCAACCCCAAGCCTCTCCGCCGATGCCGAACCCCAGCGCCGTCAGCCCTGCGCCGATCAGCGCAAAGACGGCGACGTGTGACGCACGCTGCCCGAAGCCCCCGCCCGGGTCGTCCAGCCAGGCAAACAGCAGGCCGAACAACGCGCTGAGCAGGTACTCCTCATGGCCGATCGCCCAGAAAACGACCAGTGGCACCAGCGCGATGTCCAGGAAGAACACCGCTCGCGGCCAATTCACGCCCTCGGGGTGGAGCTGAAACACCTTCGACACCCAGACCATGACCTTCCCCGCGTGAACGGGCTGTCCTACTGGTTCGCTCATCCTGGCCATGGCCGCCCTCGCCCGCCCTAATCGCCGGATATGCTGCCTTAATCCCGTATTGTCTGATTCTGCCGAGACCGCCGCGAAGCGACGCGCGGGCCCCGATCGACGCCCGCGCGTCCATCAGTCGTACGGCTCAGCCTCACCGAGCCCGTGGCACCCCGACCAAGGGTCCGGTCCGGCCATGCCCCGGGGGTGTTGGCTTCTGCGCTCGGACGTCACTCCAGTTCGGTACCGCCGCTTCGGCGCTGACGTAGCTCTTGCACCTTGCCGCGATAGGGACCCGCCCCGGCGTCCGGACATCTTGCGAGCACTGCTTGAGCCCGTCCCGGGGTGGGGGTCTGTTGGATGGTCCCGTCCGCCTACGACGAAGGCAGTCTGCGGACGGGCCCGGACCGGTGCTGGTCGTCACTGGCCGCCTTCCAGGACGACCGGCACGGGCGCCTGTGGAGCCGCTAGGCGTCCCTCGACGACTCAGGGGCTGATGACGGCGGAGGCGCGCACCGTGCGCACTGGCAGGCCGGCCAGATCTGACTGGACGGGCGGCCGCTTGGAAGCTCGGGGCCGAACTCGCCCCGGGAGAGCTGGATTCGCTCACCGTCGGCGGTCACCAGGTACGTGCGGATGGTGAGGCCCTGGTGCTGGGGCTCGCTGCTCACGACTCGCTCACCTCGTCTCGCACACCGGGCAGTTCGGCCACCCGAGCGGGCACGGTCCAGCCGGGGATGACCCGCCCCATACAGACCGCGTGGTCTTCGATGTAGCCGGCGATTGCTTCCAGGGTGCGGACGCTGCACCCGCCGATCTCGATGTGGATGCCTTCGCGCATGACGGTGATCCGGCCACCCTCCAACCCGACGAGGCGCGGAAGTTCAGCCAGCGCGAGAGCGTTGACCATCCGGGCGACGACCCGTTCGGCACGCTCCCGGAGCTCCCGGACCATCCGCTCCTCGGGGCCCTCAACGCTGCTGCTGGGCACGGTACTTCAGACCATCGGAGAGCAGGCTGATCAGCTCCCGCACGGTGCTGGTGTTGGCTCGGCCGAGCGTGACGAGGACTTCACCGGTGACCATCGGCCAGTCCACACCAACCGACGGCAGGACGATCGCGGCCTCGGCGAGCTTCGCCGCCAACTGCCTTGCGGTGTCGGTGGCTTCGCGCTCCTGCTCTCGGAGCAGCGTCCTCCGCTGCCCCGACTCCCACTCCGCGCTTCTCGCTGTCATCAGCCGATTCCTCTCCGTAGTGCTTCCACTACCAAGGATCGACACGACCCCGTACGCTCGCTAGTGGTTTGACCTTGACAGCTATGTCGCGTTAAGGAGTTCAACGATCTTGAGCGATAGTGACGCTGACTCTCAGTCAGCTCCAAACGTGCGCTTCGGACTGGAGATGCGCAGGTCACGGCGGGCAAGGCGCTGGTCACAGGTTGAGGTGGGCAAGCGCATGGGGTACACCGGTGCGTTCATCTCGTACCTCGAACGAGCTAAACGAGCCCCAACACGGGAGGCCGCTGTTAAGGCCGATGAGGTCTTCGAGACCGGACAGAAGTTCTACGAGCTGTGGCGCAAGTACACCCGTGCGGCGCTGCTCGAGGGGTTCCCGGAGTTCGCGGACGCTGAGGCAAGGTGCCGCCGCCTGCGGACAGTTGGGTTGATCATCGTTCCGGGCCTGTTCCAGACTCCGGCGTACGCGGAGGCGTTGGCATCCGCAGCAGTCAGGCGGGGAGCCATCACACAGAACGAGGCGGACGAGCGGACCGAGTATCTAGCCGCTCGCCAGGCGCTGCTTAACCAGAAGTCACCGCCTGTGTTTCACGCGGTACTCGAAGAGGGTTGCCTGCGCCGGACGGTAGGTGGCTCGCAGGTGATGACGGACCAGCTTCGGCATCTGGAGGAACTGGCGCAGCGACCGAACATCACAGTTCAGGTTGCCCCCTTCAGTCTCGGTGAGAACCTGACGTTCACCCTGCCGGTTGTGCTGCTCGACCTGCCGGATCACTCTGTAGTCGGCTACGCCGAATCGACGGCAAAGGGCCACTTGGAGCGGTCACGCACCACGGTGACGGCCTGGTCAAGGGACTACGATCACCTGCTAGTGGAAGCGCTGCCGACGGCGGCATCCCTTGACCTGATCCGCAAGGCACGAAAGGAACTTCAGCCATGAGCAGCACTGACCTGACCAGCGCTTCCTGGTGCAAGTCGTCGTACAGCAACAACGGCGGCGACTGTGTTGAGGTTGCCCCCGGCTTCGCCGGCGTCATGCCTGTCCGGGACTCGAAGAACCCGGAAGGGCCTGCGCTGATCTTCCCGGCCGACGCGTTCTCCGCGTTCGTGGACGGGATCAAGGCTGGCGAGTTCGGGGCGATCTGACCGGCTCCCCCGACTGAACCCTTGTGTGGCTCCGTGCGGGCCGTACAGGGGTTCTGTGTTTTCTGCGGGTTCCTTCGCCATGCGCTGGTGCAGGCGCAGGGAGGTTTCCCCCAGCCTCAGGCAGTCGCCGGGTGATCTTCAAGGGACGGCCCCGATTCGAGATCGAATCCCAACCCGCTCGCGATCGTTTCGCCCCGTTCATCCGACGGTCGGTCTACCGTCGGGCCCCACCCTCACCATGCGGGCATATCAAACGACGTTCAGTCACATGTTGTTGTCGTGGCGGGGGAAGGACGACGAGGCTGCATGTACGACGAGGCATCCGGTGCGCTCACCACTTTGAACTCGGTGATCGACAGCCGAGAGCTGGTGACCGCCGTGGCGATCACCGTGATCACCGGCATTGGCGGGCTGCTCTGGCGGGCGCTGCGTCAGCGCCGTCAGATCAACTGGAACGTGCTGTACGACGAGCCGATCAACCAGGGCCCGGTCAAGCCGAATGGCCCGGACATGTGGGAGATCAGCTGGAAGGAGAAGAAGATCGAGCACGGCAGTCTCGTCGTGCTCGACGTGCAGAACTCCGGCGGCCAGGACATCGAGGAGAGCCACTTCGCCGTCGCCATGTACTTCGCGTTCCCGAACCGGACGGTCGAGCACTTCAAGGTGCGCGACGCCGGTGACCTCTACGAGCTGCTGCACGCGGCGGCCCAGGCGATCCCGCCGGGCCAGGACCGGATCACGCTGCCCGCGCTGCCGCTCAACCGCCGCGCCGGGTTCAAGCTGCTCGTGCTGCTCACTGGCTCGGACGGCCCGATCGAGGCCGGCGGGATCCTGCGCAGCGGCGAGATCGCGAAGACCAGGAGCTCGCTGCGCACGCAGATCGTCGCCGCCGCGGTCGCCGTGGCCGTCGTACTCGGCGTCTCGATCGGCGCCTGGGTCGGCAACCGGGCGCACGAGGCGGTGGCCACCTGCGCCAACGGCACGCTCACCGTGGAGGGTTCGACCGCCTTCGCGCCGATCGCGACCGAGGTGAAGAACTTCTACCAGCAGAGCTGCCCGAACGCCGACATCACGGTGCTGGCCGACGGCAGCGGCCAGGGCGTGACCCACCTGGCCGCGAGCCGGAGCAGCTCGCTGATCGCGATGTCCGACGGGCAGCCGCCGCAGCAGAACGACTCCGGGCTGACCCGGCACCCGGCCGGCGTGGTGATGTTCGCCGTGGTGGCCAACCGGGCACTGGCCGCCCAACTGCCCGGACTCTTCAAGGACGGGCAGAGCCCCGACCAGCTGCGCAGCATCTTCGGCAACCCGCAGCAGGGCGGCTTCGTCGCGGTCGGCCGCAGCACCGCCTCGGGCACCCGGACGACTTTCGACGGCACGGTCCTCGACACTCCCGACGGCCAACTCACCGGCGCCCCGCCGTGCACCGCCCCCGACGGGAACCGGGCCCCGGCGGCCTCCTGCACCGAGCCGACCACGATGGACCTGCTCAGCTACGTCAACTCCACGCCGAACGCCATCGGTTACGCGGAGGCCGACGCGCTCTCGTTCTTCCCGAACGTCGGCGTCGTACCGATCGGCGGCTCGGCCCCGACCCGCGCGAACGCGCTGAACGGCAGCTACCCGTTCGTGGCGACCGAGTACCTCTACACCGCCGGCGCCCCGGCCGGCCTGACCGCCGACTACCTGCGGCTGCTCACCGACGACGCGATGACCGCCCAACTGCGCGGCCACGGCTTCATCGGCTGCGCGGAGCTCGGCAGCAGCAAGCTCAACGGCGCCTGCGCCAACTAGCAGCAGGCCGGTAGGCTCGACCGCATGAGCGATCGACCTGGCCGGCAGCAGCAGCCCGAGGCGCTCCTCGACGTCCCTCCGGGCGAGGAGCGCCTCGCCACCCGTGTCACCTGCCGCGGCTGCGGCCGGCCGCTGCACGACCCCGAGTCCCGGATGCTCCGCCGCGGCCCTGGCTGCCGGCACACCCCGGAACCCGCGCGCCGCCACGACGTCGAGCAGGACGTGCTGCCCGGGTTCTGACCCGCACCGTGATCCGCGGGCCGAGCCGGGCCGGGCCGGGCCGGGCCGAGTCGCCTCAGTTCGCCGGCGCGGGCAGCGGCTGCGGGGCCGCCTCGCCGACGTACCGGGCCGCCGGGCGGATGATCTTGCTGTCCGCCGCCTGCTCCAGCACGTTCGCGCACCAGCCGACGATCCGCCCCGCGCCGAAGGTCGGGGTGAACATCTCGCGCGGGACGCCGCACTGGTCCATGACCACGCCCGCGTAGTACTCGACATTGGTGAACAGTTCGCGGCCGGGCTTCAGTTCGGCGAGCGCGTCCAGCACGATGCGCTCCACCTCGACCGCCAGCGGCGCGAAGCCGCCGCCGAGCCGCTCCGCGACGCCGCGCAGCATCCGCGAGCGCGGGTCCTCGGTGCGGTAGACGGCGTGGCCGAAGCCCATCACCCGGTCGCCGGAGAGAACCTGGTCCCGCACCCACTGCTCGGCCTTGTCGGGCGAGCCGATCGCGTCCAGCGTGTCCAGCGCGCGGCTCGGCGCGCCGCCGTGCAGCGGGCCGGAGAGCGCGCCGAGCGCGCCGGTCAGGCAGGCGGCCAGGTCGGCGCCGGTGGAGGCGATCACCCGGGCGGTAAAAGTGGAGGCGTTGAAGCCGTGGTCGATCGTCGATATCAGGTACTGCTCGATGGCCCGGGCGTGCTCGGCGCTCGGCTCCTGGCCGGTCATCATGTAGAGGTAGTTGGCGGCGAAGCCGAGGTCGTCCCGGGGATCGACCGGCGCCAGGCCCTGGCCGACCCGGTACAGCGCCGTGATCAGGGTCGGGGCGAGGGCGCTGATGTACAGCGCGTCGGCCCGGCGCCCCGCCGCGTCGATGTCGTACACCGGGCGCAGCCCGTGCAGCGCGCCGGCGACCGGGAGCAGCGCGCGCAGGCCGGCCAGCGGGCCGCCGGCGGCGGTGGCGCGGGCGACCGGCTCCAGCAGCGGACGCAGCTCCTCGGGCAGGCGGCGCAGCGGGACGGTCTGGGCGGCGAACGCGGCGCGCTCGGCGGCGTCGGCGGGCAGCGCGCCGTCCAGCATCAGCTGCCAGACGTCCTCGAAGCCGCGCTGCTCGGCGAGGTCGATCGCCGAATACTGGCGGTAGTGGTAGAAGCCCTCGCGGCCGCGGACGTCGCCGATCCGGGTCTCGGTGACGACCACGCCGCTCAGCCCGCGGGGGACGTCGATGGTGGTGATCTCGCGACGGGCGGGGGCTGCCTCGGCGGCGGTGGTGGGCTCGACGTTGGTGGCCTGGGGCATGGGTGCAGCGACGCTCATGACGGTCTTCTTTCGCACACTCAGAACGGCTCGGTAGTTGCTAATCTCCACCTACTCGTCAATGCTGTCAATGTTGATCCAATCAATGTGGATGAGAGAGTCCAGATGCCCCGCGATCCCGAAGAACCGCTGCTCACGACGCAGCAGGCCGCTCGCCGCCTGGGCGTCAAGCCCGAGACGCTCTACGCGTACGTCAGCCGCGGGCTGATCGAGCGGGTCCGCTCGGCCGACGGCAAGGGCAGCCTCTTCCCGGCCGCCGCCGTCGAGGCGCTGGCCGCCCGCGGCACCCGCACCGGCGGCCCGCGACCGGCGAACGCGGCCGAGCCGATCCGCACCGGACTGACCCTGATCGAGGACGACCGCTTCAGCTACCGCGGCCGCGACGTGGCCGAGTTGGCGGACGGCTCCGACTTCGAGGCGGTGGCCGAGTGGCTCTGGCACGGCCGGGAGGTGCCGGACGGCACCCGGTTCACGGCGCCCGCCGCCGTGTCGGCTGCGGCGCGCGCGGCGGCCGCGGCACTGCCGGAGCGGGCCCGGCCGGCGGACCGGTTCCGCGCGGCCGTGACGGCGGCGGCGGTGGCGGACCCGCTGCGGGTGGACCTGCAGCCGGCCGGCGTGGCGGCGACCGCGCGGGCGCTGATCGCGGCGATGGTCGCCGCCGCGCCCCGCCTCGACGAAGGAGACGACCTCGCCAGGGCCTCGATCGCCGAGCTGCTCTGGCCCCGGCTGACCGTCAACTCCCCGACCCCCGAGGCGATTCGGGCGCTGAACGGCGCCCTCGTGCTGATGGCCGACCACGACGTCGCCGCCTCCACCTACGCCGCTCGCATCGCCGCCTCCACCCGCGCGCACCCGTACTCGGTCGTCTCGGCCGGCCTCGCCGTGCTGGAGGGCCCGCTGCACGGCGGCGCGGGCGCGCTCGCCTACCGGCTGATCGGCGACGCGGTGACCGGCGGCGACCCGCTCGGCGCCCTCGCCGAACGGCTGCGCACCGAGGGCTGGGTGCCCGGCTTCGGCCACCGGCTCTACCAGCGGCACGACCCACGCGCCGAAGCGCTGCTGCGGCTGCTCGCGGCACTCCCGGACCCGGGCGGCGTCCGGCCCGCGGCCGAGGCGCTGATCGGCGCGGCGGGCGAGCGGCTCGGCACCTTCGCCAACTCCGACTTCGCACTCGCCCTGCTCGCGCACCTCGCGGGCATGCCGGCGGACGCGACCGAGGCGATCGTGGCGGTGGCCCGCTCGGCCGGCTGGATCGCACACGCGCTGGAGGAGTACGAGGCACCGGCCTCCCGCCACCGCCCGCGCGGCCTGTACGTCGGCGGCAGCCCGGAGCACTGAGCACCCCGGAGCACTGGGCGGCGCTGCACCGCCACGCCACTCGGCTGACCTGGCACGCAGCCGTCACCTTCCCGCCCTAGGATGCGGCCTGACAGCGCATCAGGACGGGACAACAGCACGGGGGCAGTCATGACCGGTCAGTGGGAAGCTCTTGGTGACAGTGACAGTGACAGTGACGGTGGCGCGGACGCGCACGCCGAGGCGTACGTCGTCCAGCCCGACGGGCCGGTGCGCGGGGCGGTGGTGGTCTGCCCCGAGCTGTACGGGGTGAACGCCTACGCCCGCACGGTCTGCGCCGAGTTGGCGCAGGCCGGGTACGTCGCGGTGGCTCCCGACTTCTACTGGCGCCAGGCCCGGCGCACCGAGCTCGGCTACACGCCCGAGGAGCGCGAGGCCGGCCTGGTGCTGATGCGCGCGCTGGACCGCGACGAGCTGGTCGCGGACGCCACCGCGGCGCTGGCCGTCGCCCGCCGGTACGCGGGCGACCGGGGCGTCGCGTTCATCGGGCTGAGCATGGGCGGCCACATCGCGGTCCGGGCGGCGACGGAGCTGAAGTTCGAGCTGGCCGCCGTCTTCTACCCGGGCTGGCTGCTGAACACCGACTTCCCGCTGGTCGGCCCGGTCCCGCCGCTGGCGGACGCCGAGCGGATCGCGGCGAACGGGGTCTTCATGCTCGGCTTCCGGGGCGATCTGGACCACATCATCACCGCCGAGGAGTGGCAGCAGGCCGAGCAGCGGCTGGTCGAGGCCGGTGTCGCGCACCAGTTGATCACCTACCCGGCCGCCCGGCACGGCTTCGCCTGCTCCGACCGGCCGGCCGACTACGACCCGCGGGCCGGCGCCGACGCCTGGCAGAAGGTCCACGAGGCGCTCGCCAAGCACCTGTGAGCAAACGGGGCCCCGGGGTTGACCAACAACCCCGGGGCCCCTCCGTTACCGCGTCTCAGTTACCGCGTCACGCCCCGCGCAGCACCGCGCCGGTCGCCGCGAGCGCCGCCGCCACCGCGCTCTCGCGGGCGGCCGAGGCCTCGTCGGCGGTCAGCGTGCGGTCGGTGGCACGGAACCGCAGCGCGTACGCCAGCGACTTCTTGCCCTCGCCCACCTGCTCACCGGTGAAAACGTCGAACAGCCGCAGCGACTCCAGCAGTTCGCCCGCGCCGGAGCGCAGCGCCGCCTCCACCGAGGCGGCCGGCACCTCGGCGTCGACGATCAGTGCGACGTCCTGCGTGGCCACCGGGTAGCCGGAGACCGGCGGACCCTCGACCGGCAGCTCGCCATCGGCGGTCAGCAGGTCCAGGTCGAGCTCCATCACGCAGGTGCGCTCGGGCAGGTGCAGCGCCTTGACCACCCGCGGGTGCAGCTCGCCGGCGTGGCCGACCACCCGCTCGGTGCCGGCGACCACCAGCTCGGCGCAGCGGCCGGGGTGCCACGGCTCGTACTGGGCCGAACGCACGGTCAGCTCGACACCGGCCGCGTCGGCCACCACGCGGGCCGCCTCGACGGCGTCCGCCCAGCCGCCCTGACCACCCTTGCCCCACCAGCCGGACGGCAGCCGCTCACCGGCCAGCGCGACGGCGATCCGGCGCGGCTGGAGCGGCAGCGCCGCGTTCAGCCGGGCCAGCTCCTCCTCGCTCGGGCGGCGGTCGACGGCCGGGCGGGGGGCCACCTTCGGCTCGGCGTCGGGCAGGAAGACCAGGCCGGTCTCGAAGATCGCCAGGTCGGTGTTGCCACGCCCGACGTTGCGCCGCACCGTGCCGAGCAGGCCCGGCAGCAGCGTGGTGCGCAGCGACGGCTCCTCGTCGTTCAGCGGGTTGACCAGCTTGACGGTCCGCCGGCGCGAGTCGCTGTCGTCCAGGCCGAGCGCGTCGAACGCGGGCTCGCCGAGGAACGGGTAGTTGATCACCTCGACGTAGCCGGCGGCGGCCAGCGCCCGGCCGACCCGGCGGAACATCCGCTGGTCGGGGGTGAGGCCCTGGCCCGGCGGCACGATCGGCATCCGGGCGGGGACGGTGTCGTACCCCTCCAGCCGGATGACCTCCTCCACCAGGTCGTTCGGGTCGGTCAGGTCGAGCCGCCAGCTCGGCGGGGTGACCTCCAGCACGTCGGAGCCGGCCACCGTGCAGCCGACCTCCTGGAGCCGGCGGGCGACGGTCTCGCGGCCGTACGCCATGCCCGCCACCTTGTCCGGCAGGTCCGCGGCGATGCTGATGGTGCGCACCGGGTGCGGCGCGGCGATGTCGGTGACGCCCGCCTCGGCGGTGCCGCCGGCGATCAGCACCAGCAGGTCCACGGCGCGCTGCGCGGCCGCGCGGGCGGCCTCCGGGTCCACGCCGCGCTCGAAGCGCTTGGAGGCCTCGGACGGCAGCTTGTGCCGCTTGGCGCTGCGGGCGATCGCGACCGGGTCGAAGTGCGCGGCCTCGATGATCACCTCGGTGGTGCCGGTGACGACGCCGCTCTCCTGGTCCACGACCGGGTCGAGGATCTCGGTGGACTGGCCGCCCATGACGCCCGCCAGGCCGATCGGCCCGGAGTTGTCGCAGATCAGCAGGTCCTCGGTGGAGAGCTTGCGCTTGGTGCCGTCCAGCGTGGTGAGCACCTCGCCGGACTCGGCCCGGCGGACCTGGATCGGCCCGTCCACCCGGGCGCGGTCGTACGCGTGCAGCGGCTGACCGACCTCCATCATCACGTAGTTGGTGATGTCGACGGTCAGCGAGATCGGCCGCACGTGCATCTTCTGCAGGCGGCGCTGCAGCCAGATCGGCGACTTCGCGGCCGGGTCGATGCCGGTGACCGTGCGGGCCACGAAGCGGTCGCAGCCGGCCGGGTCGGCGACCTTGACCAGGTAGCCGTACGAGTTGGCCGGCGGCACGTCGAGCAGCGCCGGGTCGGCCAGCGGCAGGCCGTACGCGGTCGCGACCTCGCGGGCCATGCCGCGCATCGACAGGCAGTAGCCGCGGTCGGGGGTGACCGCGATGTCCAGCACCTCGTCGACCAGTTCGAGCAGCTCGATCGCGTCGGTGCCGGGGGCGTACTCCGGCGGCAGCACGATGATGCCGTCGTGGTCGTCGCCCATGCCGAGCTCACGGGCCGAGCAGATCATGCCGGCCGAGGTGTGGCCGTAGGTCTGCCGGGCGGCGATCGGGAACGGGCCGGGCAGCACGGCGCCCGGGAGCACCACGACGACCTTGTCGCCGACCGCGAAGTTGCGGGCACCGCAGACGATCTCCTGCGGCTCGCCGGTGCCGTTCGCGTCGCCGACGTTGACGAAGCAGTGCCGGATCGGCTTCTTGAAGCCGGACAGCTCCTCGATCGACAGCACCTCGCCGACCACCAGCGGGCCCTTGAGGTCGGCGCCGAGCTGCTCGACGGTCTCGACCTCCAGGCCGGCCCGGACCAGCTTCTCGCCGACCTCACGGCCGGTCACACCGGCCGGCAGGTCGACGTACTCACGCAGCCAGGAAAGCGGGACGCGCATCAGATCTCCATCCCGAACGGGAGAGTGAAACGCACGTCACCCTCGACCATGTCGCGCATGTCGGCGACGTTGTGACGGTTCATCAGGATCCGCTCCAGGCCCAGGCCGAAGGCGAATCCGCTGTAGCGGGCGGGGTCCACCCCGGCGGCGACCAGCACCCGCGGGTTGACCACGCCGCAGCCGCCGAGCTCGATCCAGCCCTCGGAGGAGCAGGTCCGGCACGGGCGGTCCGGGTTGCCGACGCTCTCGCCCCGGCAGACGAAGCACTGCAGGTCGATCTCGGCGCTCGGCTCGGTGAACGGGAAGTACGACGGCCGCCAGCGCAGCTCCAGGCCGTCGCCGATCAGCGAGGAGACCAGGTGCTCGATGGTGCCCTTGAGGTCGGCGAAGGTGATGCCCTCGTCGACCGCGATGCCCTCGACCTGGCGGAAGACCGGGGTGTGGGTGGCGTCCAGCTCGTCGGTGCGGTAGACCCGGCCCGGGCAGACCGCGTACAGCGGCGGCTCGCGGTCGAGCATGGTGCGGATCTGCACCGGCGAGGTCTGGGTGCGCAGCACCATGCCGGAGTCGGGCGAGCCGTCGGCGGCCGCCACGAAGAAGGTGTCCTGCATCGAGCGGGCCGGGTGGTCCGGGCCCAGGTTGAGCGCGTCGAAGTTGAGCCACTCCGCCTCGACCTCGGGGCCGGAGGCGATCGAGTAGCCCATCGCGACGAAGGTGTCCTCGATCCGCTCGGCCAGCGTGGTCAGCGGGTGCCGGGCGCCGCGCGGGGCGCGGTCGTACGGCAGCGTGACGTCCACCGCCTCCTCGACCAGCACCCGGGCGTCGCGCTCGGCCTCCAGCTCGGCCTGACGCTTCGCCAGCGCCTGGTTGACCGCGCCGCGGGCCTGGCCGATCAGCTTGCCGGCCGCGGCCTTGGCCTGCGGGGGCAGCGCGCCGATCTCGCGGTTCGCGAGCGAGAGCGCGGAACGGTCGCCGGTGTGCGCGACCTTGGCCTGCTTCAGCTCGTCCAGGGTGCCGGCGGCGGCGAAGGCCGCGACGGCCTCGTCGCGGGCGCGCTCGACCTCTTCGGGCTTCAATGCCTCAACCTCTACCGGGTCGTAGGACTTGTTGGGTGCCGACATCTCTATCTTTCCCGTGCTCCTGCTCGTCCGTGCTCGGATACCGCGGATGGGCGACCACCGCGGATATGCAACCGCCACGCCCTGCGTGGCCGGGCAACGGGCACGCCGACTCCGGAAGGTGGAGCGGGAAGGGTGTCCGCGGCTCAGCCGCACAGGGCGTTACACCAGGTCGAGTGTAGTCGCCTGACACGCACCGCCCCTTTTCGAGGCTCGGTTCGCCTCCGGGCGCTTTGACCCGGTGCCGACACTCCTCGCTCCGGCGCTCCCTCGTTCCTCGGTCGCTTGTCGCTCGTCGCTTTCGGCACCGGCGCGCCCTTCGGCTCACTCGCACGCGCCCTCGGTGTCGCCTGGTGGCCCTCTCGGCTCGCCCGCCGGGCCCCTGCTGGTCGTCTCAGACCATGTAGTCGGGCACTCCGGCGGGCAGGATAAATCGGAACCGCGCGCCGCCGCCGGGCGCCCGGTCGATCCGGATGGCGCCGCCGTGGGCCTCCACGATCCCCTTGACGATGTAGAGGCCGAGGCCGGTCCCGCCGCGCTTGCTGCCGCGCCAGAAGCGGGTGAAGACGCGCGGCATCGACTCCTCGGGGATGCCGCTGCCTTCGTCGCTCACGGTGACCGCTGTCCCTTCCACGACCCGGGGCGGGGTGCCCGGGTGCTCCCAGCGCGCCGGCTCGACGAGTTCCTTGGCCGGCGCCACCTCGATGGTGACAGTTCCCTCGCCATGCCGCACCGCGTTTTCCAGCAGGTTGCCGAGCACCTGGTCCACCTTGTCCGGGTCGGCCCACTGCTGCGGCAGACCCTCGGCGAGCCGGATGTCGAAGCGCTCGGCCGGGATCCCGGCCGCCACCCGCCCGGCCACGTGCCGGCGCACCGCGGCGGCCAGGTCGACCACCTGCTTGCGCAGCTCCAGCCGGCCCGCGTCGATCCGGGAGATGTCGAGCAGCTCGGCGATCAGCCGGGTGACCCGGTCGGCGTCCGCGTTCACCGTCTCCAGCATCACCCGCTTCTGGCCGTCGGTGAACCGCTCCCACTTGTTCAGCAGCGTCGCCGTGAAGCCCTTGACGCTGGTCAGCGGGGAGCGCAGCTCGTGCGCGACGGTCGCGATCAGCTCGGCGTGCGCCCGTTCGGTGCGCAGCCGGGCCTCGGTGCCGCGCAGCGCGACGACGAGCTGGCGCACCGGCCCGCGCGGCACGGTGCGCACGAAGCGGGCGGAGACCAGCACCTCGCGCCCGGTGCCGGGCAGCAGCAGGTTGCGCTCGGGCTGCCGGGTGCGGATCGCCAGGCCGCCGTACGGGTCGGTCAGCTGCCACCAGCGGCGGCCTTCGAGGTCCTCCAGCGGCAGCGCGTCGTCCAGCGGCCGGCCGAGCACGGCGGCGGGCAGGATGCCGGTGAGCCGGCCGGCGGCGCGGTTGAAGCAGACCACGAGGCCGTCACCGTCGGCGACCACCAGGCCGTCCGGCAGGTCGTCAGGATCCAGCGGCAGCCCGGCCACCACGGCCCCCGGCCGATCCTCGCTGCCGACCATGGGTGTCCTCCTGATTCGACCGGCCCGTCCGGCCGGCCGCTGCCCCATCCCCGTCTGTTCCCGTCGGCACCGACCCTAGCGCTCCGTACCCGGCTCGCGACAGCCTGCGGGCGAGAGAGTAGCCCCAGGGCCGACCGGACGACCTACCGCTGCGCCCGGGCGGAGGCGTAGAGGCAGACGGCGGCGGCCGTGGCGAGGTTGAGGCTCTCGGCGTGCCCGTGGATCGGCACGCGCACCACCTCGTCGGCGAGTGCGCGGGTCTCCTCCGGCAGGCCCCAGGCCTCGTTGCCGAAGACCCAGGCGGTCGGCGCGCCGAGCGTGCCCTCGTCCAGCTCCTGGTCCAGGTCGCGCTCCCCCGCGCCGTCGGCGGCGAGCACCCGCACGCCGCTCTCGCGCAGCCGGGCGACCACCGTCTCGATCGGCACGCCGACCGCCACCGGCAGGTGGAAGAGGCTGCCGACCGAGGCCCGTACGGCCTTCGGGTTGTAGACGTCGACCGAGGCGTCGGTGAGCACCACGGCGTCCGCGCCCGCCGCGTCCGCGGTGCGCAGCACGGTGCCGGCGTTGCCGGGGTCGCGCACGTGCGCGAGCACCGCGACCAGCTTCGGCCGGGTCCGCAGCACCTCCTCGAACGGGGTGTCCAGGAACCGGCAGAGCGCGACGATGCCCTGCGGGGTGACGGTGTCGCAGATGTCGGCGATCACCTCGTCGGTCGCGGTCAGCACCGGCAGACCGGCCTCCCGGGCGGCCGTGACGATGTCCTCGTGCCGCTCGGCCGCCTCGACGGTCAGGTAGATCTCGACCACCGCGTGCTGGTTCGCGTCACCGCCCGCGCCGCCCGGCAGCAGCCCGAACGCCACCGCCTCGCGCACCGCCTGCGGGCCCTCGGCCAGGAAGCGCCGGTCCTTGCCGCGCTGGGCCCGGCGGGCCAGCTTGCGCGCGGCGATCACCCGCGGCGAGCGGAGCGAGCTGAGCTGGGGGATGTCGGTGCTGGCCATGGTCTCTTTCGCACGGGGTGGCTTAGCGGTGGGTGACGCGTACCGGTGGATAACGACGGACCCGCAGGCTCACGGGGAGCCTGCGGGTCCGGGTGCTACGTCGATCAGGCGGCGTCGGCGGCGGCCTTCGGCGCGTTGACGTCGGTCGGCAGCGCCTTCTGGGCAACCTCGACCAGCGTCGCGAACGCGTTCGCGTCGTTGACGGCCAGGTCGGCCAGCATCTTGCGGTCGATCTCGATGCTGGCGGCCTTCAGGCCCTGCACGAAGCGGTTGTAGGTCATGCCGTTGGCACGGGCCGCAGCGTTGATGCGCTGGATCCAGAGCTGACGGAAGTCGCCCTTGCGCTTCTTGCGGTCGTTGTAGTTGTAAACGAGCGAGTGGGTGACCTGCTCCTTGGCCTTGCGGTACAGGCGCGACCGCTGGCCGCGGTAACCCTTCGCCCGCTCAAGGATGACCCGGCGCTTCTTGTGGGCGTTCACTGCCCGCTTGACGCGTGCCACTTCATTACTCCTAGGGGTTGGACCACGGACTACTTCACGTGGTCCGTCAATCGAATCGGTCGGGAAGGATCAGCCGGTCTCCGCGGCCTGACGGCCGCGGCGGGCGATCACTTACCGAGAAGCTTCTTGATCGTCTTGGTGTCGCCGGGGGCCATCTCGGCGGTGCCAGTCAGACGGCGGGTCACCCTGGAGGACTTGTGCTCCAGGAGGTGGCGCTTGCCAGCGCGCTCGCGGAGCACCTTGCCAGAGCCCGTGATCTTGAAGCGCTTGCTGGCGCCACTGTGCGTCTTCTGCTTCGGCATGTCGCCGTATCTCCTCGTCGGTCCGCCCTGGCCCGCGTGTCACCACGCGAGCCCGGGCGCTGGGTGTTCTCCGGTCCCGGGGCGGGAGCCCTGGAACCGTGGTGGCCGGATCACTCACGGACCGACCGGAGCCCTGGTGGACTCAGGCGTCCTGAGCGACCTCGGCCGGCTCCTCGGTCTCGGCAGCGCTCTCGGCGCCGGCCTCGACCTCGTCCTCGTCCACCTCGGCCTCGTCGGCTTCGGCCTCAAGGGCGGCGTTCTCCGCCTCAAGGGCGGCGTCGTCAGCCTCGGCGGTGTCATCGGGGCCAGTGGTGCGACCCTGGCGCTCGGCCTTGCGGGCGTCCTGCGCCGCGCGGGCCTCGGCCATCGCCTCGGTCTTCTTCTTGTGCGGGCCGAGAACCATGATCATGTTACGGCCGTCCTGCTTGGCCGAGCTCTCCACGAAGCCCAGGTCCTGGACGTCGTTGGCGAGCCGCTGGAGCAGTCGGAAGCCCAGCTCGGGGCGGGACTGCTCGCGACCACGGAACATGATCGTGATCTTGACCTTGTCGCCCTGCTTGAGGAACCGAACGACGTGACCCTTCTTGGTGTCATAGTCGTGCGGGTCGATCTTCGGCCGGAGCTTCATCTCCTTGATGACCGTGTGCGCCTGGTTCTTGCGCGCTTCACGGGCCTTCATGGCCGACTCGTACTTGAACTTGCCGTAGTCCATGAGCTTGCACACCGGCGGCCGGGCGGTCGCCGCGACCTCGACCAGGTCGAGGTCGTACTCCTGCGCAAGCTCCAGCGCCTTGGCAAGCGGCACGATGCCGACCTGCTCGCCGCTGGGACCGACGAGTCGCACCTCAGGGACGCGAATCCGGTCGTTGATGCGGGGCTCGGTGCTGATGGGGCCTCCTTGGTTGCACCTTCTGCGATGCGGCCGTCAGGGAGGCGGTCGCACGTAGTGGACTTCGACCACTGGGCGGGGCTTCATTCGTGCCGCGCTGCCCCTGGCACCGCCGCACGAAAAAAGCCCCGCTCGATACAAGCGGGGCTCCACACAACCGGGGGACGGCACCCGGTGAGGGGTGCTGCGGCGACGAGCTCGCCGAATGGCTGCCGTCGCGGACCGGGACCCGTCCACCGTGAGGTCGATCGGGTGGGAGACTTTCGCGGTTGCCCTCTCGGGCCTCCCGTGGTGGAGCCTCCACTTGCTGGCCGGGCACGATGAAGCGCCTGGCCGGTCATTAGGAACTTTACACTACCGGTCCCGGTGACGTCGCCGGGTACGCTCCGGAGGGTACGGATCCACCTTATGGAATGAGCCTCCCTTGAGCAGCGAGCCCACTCACGAGCCCACCGGCCACGACGACGAGGCGATCGGCTTCGACGACCTCACCCGTGACATCGCCGAGGTGCCGGCCGTCGAGGTGATCACCACCGTCGCGGTGCACCTGATGAGCGCGGCGGCCGTGAAGTGCGGCCTCGCCGAGGGCGGCGAGAAGGACAAGGACCTCGACGAGGCCCGCAAGCTGATCACCGCGCTCGCCGGGCTGATCACCGCCGGCGCGCCGGAGGTCAGCAACTTCCACGCCGCCCCGCTGCGCGACGGCCTGCGCTCGCTCCAGCTCGCCTTCCGCGAGGCCTCGCTGGTGCCGGACGCGCCGGGCGCCGGGCCGGGCGAGAAGTTCACCGGGCCGGTCTACTCCTGAGCCTGCGGCTCCTGAGTTCCTGAGCCTGCGGCTCCTGAGTCAGGACCGCAGGTAGAAGCCGTTCCCCGCGGGCTGCGCGTCGGCGGGGAGCAGCGCCAGGTCCAGGCCGCGGGCCAGCCGCACCCGCAGCACCGGGTCGGCCGCGATCGCCCCGGCCAGCCGCTGGGCCAGCTCCTGCACCGGCGCGCCGGGGGCCGGGGCGAGCGCCAGCACGGCGTCCGTCTCGGTTCCCGGGCGCAGCTCGGCGCGCAGCACCTGCGGCTCGGCCGCGAGCAGCGCCGTCACCGCCGCGCGGACGTCCGGGTCCTCGACCGGCGGCAGCCAGACCCGGTTCTCCGCCACCGCGCGCATCCGCGCGCCGGTCAGCTCGTAGGTCACCGGCCCGGCCGGGTCGATCAGCAGGGTGTCGGCGCGCTCGGCGTACGCCGTCATGACGGCCTGCGGGGCGGCCACCGGCGCCGGGCGGGCGTCGGCCTGCCAGGCGGCCAGCGAGGCCAGCGAGGTGAACGCGGGCAGCGCCCGGCGGCCGTCCGGCGCCTGCAGCACCGGGACCGCCATGTCGCTGGTCTTCTCGTGCTTGAGGCCGTTGGCGTCGGTCTCCACCTCGCCGAGCAGCGCCACGATCGGCACCATCAGCCGGGCACCGGTCAGCGCCGCCAGCAGCGGACCCTCGGCGGACCGGTCGGTCGCCCAGGCGGTCAGCGCCCGGGCCAGCGCCGGGTCGGCGGTGCCGTCGTCCTCGGCGAATCCGGGGTTGGGGATGTTCTTCCGCGCGCCCGGCAGTTCCTTGTTGCTCTCCACCCGGCGAGCCTAGCCGCTGGCGTCCGACGCTCCGCGCACAGTGGAAGCATGACCGAAGTACTGCTGGCGGTCGGGACGCAGAAGGGCCTCTTCCTGGGGCGCAGCCGGGACCGGCTCGACTGGGAGTTCTCCGGGCCGCACTTCCCGATGAACGCCGTCTACTCGATCGGCATCGACCGGCGCGGCAGCGCGGGCACGGGCGGCGGGGGCGGCGCGGACGGGAGCGGCGCGGGCGCCGGCGGCACCCGGCTGCTGGTCGGCGCCGACAGCAGCCACTGGGGGCCGTCCGTCTGGCACTCCGACGACCTCGGCGCGTCCTGGCGGGAGCCGGCCCGGCCCGCGGTGCGGTTCCCCGAGCACACCGGGGTCGCGCTGACCCGGGTCTGGCAGCTCCAGCCGGCCGGTCCGGAGGCACCCGGCGTGGTCTACGCCGGCACCGAACCGGCCGCGCTCTTCCGCTCGGCCGACGGCGGCGAGAGCTTCGAGCTGGTCGAGGCGCTCTGGGCGCACCCGCAGCGCGAGCAGTGGGGTGCCGGCTTCGGCGGCCAGGGCCTGCACACGATCGTGACGGACCCCCGGGATCCGGCCGCGCTGACCGTCGCGATCTCCTCCGGCGGCGTCTACCGCACGGCGGACGGCGGGCGCAGCTGGGCACCGTCCAACACCGGCATCCGCACGAGCTTCCTCCCCGACGAGTACCCGGAGTTCGGCCAGTGCGTGCACAAGATCGCACCGGATCCGACCGACCCCGACCGGCTCTTCCTGCAGAACCACGGCGGCGTCTACCGCAGTGACGACGCGGGCGCCCACTGGTCCCCCGTGGAGACCGGCCTGCCGGCGGTCTTCGGCTTCGCCGTGGCCACCCACCCGCGCCGCGCCGACGTGGCCTACCTCGCCGTACTGGAAGCCGACTTCATGCGGATGCCGCCCGACCACCGGCTGCGCGTCCACCGCACCGAGGACGGCGGCAAGAGCTGGCACCCGCTCGGCGCCGGCCTGCCCGAGGGCGACCACTACGGCGTGGTGCTGCGCGACGCGCTGCGCACCGACGACGCCGACCCGGCCGGCGTCTACTTCGGCACCCGCACCGGCGAGCTCTACGCGAGCGCGGACGAGGGCGACAGCTGGCAGCTGATCAACGCGCACCTGCCGGACATCCTCTGCGTGCGGGCCGCCGTCATCTGATGGCGAAGACGTCCTGAGCGAGCCCTACCCATCGGTAGCGCCCTGTGGCAGTGTGCCGCCCATGACGAGCTCCCCCGCGGCCGACCGGAGCCGCTACGACCGTGCCACCGCACACCTGGACGCTCCCCTGGCGATCGTCGATCTGGCGGCGTTCGACGCGAACGCCGCTGATCTGGTCCGCCGGGCGGGCGGGAAACCGATCCGGGTGGCCAGCAAGTCCGTGCGCTGCCGGGCACTGCTGGACCGGGTGCTGGCGATGGACGGGTTCGCCGGGGTGATGTCCTTCACGCTCGCCGAGTCCGTCTGGCTGAGCCGCTCGGGGGTGGCGGACGTGCTGCTCGCGTACCCCTCGGCCGACCGGGCGGCCTTCGGCGAGCTCACCGCCGACCCCAAACTCGCCGCCGGGATCACGGTGTTGATCGACGACCCGGCCCAGCTCGGGCTGATCGACGGCGCGCGGCAGGGCGGCGAGGAGGTCCGGGTCTGCCTGGAGCTGGACACCGCGCTGCACCTGCTCGGCGGCCGGATCCGGGTCGGCGCCCGGCGCTCGCCGCTGCGCACGCCGGAGCAACTGCGCGAGCTGGCCGCACTGGTGCAGCAGCGGCCGGGGTTCCGGGTGGTCGGGCTGATGGCGTACGAGGGGCACATCGCGGGGGTCGGCGACACGATCGCCGGGCGGCCGGTGCGGTCCCGGATGATCCGCGCGATGCAGGCGAAGGCCCGGAGCGAACTCGCCGAGCGGCGCTCGGCGGTGGTCCGGGCGGTGCGCCAGGTCGCGGACCTGGAGTTCGTCAACGGCGGCGGCACCGGCAGCGTGGAGAGCACGGTGGCGGAGGCCGCCGTGACCGAGGTGGCGGCCGGGTCCGGGCTCTTCGTGCCGCGGCTCTTCGACAACTACCGCTCGTTCCACGGCCGGCCGGCGGCGCTCTTCGCACAGCCGGTGGTCCGCCGGCCCGGGGTGGGGGTGGTCACCGTGCTCGGCGGCGGCTACCCGGCGTCCGGCCCGGCGGGCGCCGACCGCTCGCCGGTGCCGTACCTGCCGCAGGGCCTGCGCTACGACCCGCAGGAGGGCGCCGGCGAGGTGCAGACACCGCTGCTCGGCTCCCCGGCGGACGACCTGCTGATCGGCGACCGGGTCTGGTTCCGCCACGCCAAGGCGGGCGAACTGTGCGAGCGCTTCGCCGAGTTGCACCTGATCTCGGGCGACGTGGTGGTGGAGTCGGCGCCCACCTACCGCGGCGAGGGACGCACGTTCCTCTGACTCTGAACGGACGAGTGCCACCCTGTCGCCCGCGTGGGCGACAGGGCGGCACTCGTGCACCGGTGGCGGGCCGTCAGGTGTTGGCGCCGCCGGCACCGCCGCCGCTGCTGCCGGTACCCGCGCCGGTGTAGTCCTTGATCCCGCTGATGATGGTGTCCATCACCGAGACGCTCGGGGCCTTGGACGCGATGTCGAAGCCGAGCCGGACCGAGACCAGGCTCTTGCCGTCGGCCGTCGGGAAGACCACCGACTCCACCGTGCCGTCGTTGCCCTGCGACGCGCTGACCTGCCAGCGGACCAGGTAGCCGCTGCGGCCGTCCACGGTGACCGGCTCGGACTTGAGCTCCTGGTGGGACTTGCTGTTCGGGTAGGAGGCGTTGGCCGCGTCCACGATGTCCTTCTTGGCGGCGGCCTGCGGGTCGGTGCCCTGGATCTGGCCGGTGTTGACGCCGCCGAGCGAGCAGGTGGTGCCGGCCGAGCCGCCGCTGCCGCCACTACCGCCGGAGCCACCCGAGCCACCGCTGCCGCCGGACCCCGTGCTGCCCGGGCACTGGTACTCGCCGATGACCAGCTCGGCCGAGCCGGTGGTGTCGGTGCCGCCCTTCCAGCCGGCCGGGATCGGGAGCGCGATGCCGCTGTTCAGGTCCGCGGCGACGCCGCTGCTGCTCAGGCCACCGCCGCCACCGCCACTGCTGCCGCCGCTGCCGCTACCGCCGCTGCCGCCGCCGAGGCCGGGGATGTTCGGGAAGCCGGGGAAGGCGTTCCCGCCATTGCCACCGCTACCGCCCGAGCCGTCGCCGGAACCGCCGCCGCTGCCGTTCTGGCCGCTGCCGCCGTTTCCGTTCTGATTACCGTTACCGTTCCCATTTCCGCCACCGGGGAACTGGCGCTTGTGGCCGGGCAGATTGCCGTTCTGCGGCGCGGCGACGGCCTGGGCCTGCTGGTTGTGGTGATCGGTCGCGAGATAGGTCACACCGGAGCCGATTCCCAGGCCGAGCAGACCGGCCACGGCGGCCGCGATCACCACCGACTTGGACATCCGCTTGAAGACGGACGGCTTCTTCGGCCGGGCATACGGATCGGCGTACGGTCCGGCGCCGTACAGCACGTCGGCCGGGCCGCCCGCCGGGAAGCCGGCCGCCGACTCGTACGGCGCGCCGCCGGGTGCGCCCTCGGCCCCAGGCTCGACCGCTTCGACCGGCCCGACCGAGTCCCCAGACTCCGCCGCCGCGCTCGGCGCTGTCGGCGCGGTCGGCGGCGCCGGGAACCGGACGGTGCCCGGGTCCACGATCTCGCCCTCGATCACGTTGCCGGTGGTGGGCAGGACGGCGGTGTGCTCCAGGTCCGGGTCCGCGGCCTCGCCGGGCGCGGCGGGGCCACCGGCCGCGCTGCTCGCCCGGGTCTCGGCGGTCCAGCCGGTGCCGTCCCACCAGCGCTCGGGCCGGGGGTGCGTGGTGGTGTCCTGCGGGTCCGGGTACCACCCGGCCGGAATCTTCGAATCGCTCACACCAGGAAATGTAGGCGGCCACGGATAAACGCGATATCAACTGAGCGGTCCAATCGGCCTATTTCGGATGAGATTCCGGTGAGAGTTGACGATCAGGGGCCGGATCGGCCCGCCCAAGGTGGAATGACAACGGTCACCAATGCAGCCTTTGGATCTTCCTCCGATCTGGGGTTCACTTCCCTTCAGGGCATCCGTCCTCGACCCCACCTGCGCTCAGGAGACGACCGCGATGGCCGGCCACACGGACCAGCAGCACGACCATGACCACGGCCACGAGCCCGGCCACGAGCACGAGCACGGGTCGGCAACCGCTCACGGCGACCACGGGCACGCCCACGGTGGCCACGGTCACAGTCACGGTCACGGCGGCCACTCGCACGGCGTGGCCGCCGATGCCGACCGCCGCTGGCTGACCAGTGCGCTCGCGTTGATCGTGGCCTTCATGGCCGCCGAGGTCGTGGTCGGCTTCGCCGCCAAGTCGCTCGCGCTGATCTCCGACGCCGCGCACATGCTGACCGACGCCGCCTCGATCGTGCTCGCCCTGATCGCGATGCGGCTGGCCGCCAAACCGGCTCGCGGCGGCTACACGTACGGCCTCAAGCGGGCCGAGATCCTCTCCGCCCAGGCGAACGGCGTCACGCTGCTGGTGCTCTCCGTCTGGCTGGGCTACGAGTCGATCGGCCGGCTGATCGAGCCACCGAAGGTCCAGGGCGGCCTGGTCCTGGTCACCGCGCTGGTCGGGATCGTCATCAACATCGCCGCCGCCTGGTGCATGTCCAAGGCGAACCGCAGCTCGCTCAACGTCGAGGGCGCGTTCCAGCACGTGGTGACCGACCTGTACGCCTTCATCGCGACCGCGGTGGCCGGCGCGATCATGCTGACCACCGGGTTCCTGCGGGCCGACGCGATCGCCTCGCTGATCGTGGTGGCGCTGATGCTGCGGGCCGGGATCGGGCTCGTCCGGGCGTCCGGGCGGATCTTCCTGGAGGCCGCACCGGCCGGTGTCGACCCCGACGCGCTGGCCGACCGGCTCGTCGTCGCGCCGCAGGTGGAGGAGATCCACGACCTGCACGTCTGGGAGATCACCTCCGGCCAGCCCGCGCTCTCCGCGCACATCCTGGTCGCGCCCGGCGGCGACTGCCACGCCGTGCGCCGTGACCTCCAGCGCCGGCTGCGCGAGGAGTACCAGATCACCCACGCCACGCTCCAGGTGGACCACCTCGGCGAGGACGACGACCAGCAGCTGCTCCAGATCACCGACGCGGCCGACGTCGTCGCGACCGTCGAGCACTGCGCCGACTCGCACGGCCCGGTCCACCGGGCCGGCCCGCACACGCACTGACGGCGCACGTACGGACGGCGCACGCACCGCACCGACCACACGCCCCCGGTGACCGGAATTCCCGGCCCGGACCGGGCGTTGCGACGATCATGACCACAGTGCTGCGGTACACCGCGTTCACCTGTTCCCCCGACGGCGGCAACAAGGCGGGCGTGGTGCCGGACGCCACCGGCCTGACGGACCAGCAGATGCTGGCCACCGCGGCCGAGCTGGGCTACTCCGAGACCGCGTTCCTCACCCCCGACCCGCAGGGCCGCGAGCGCACCTACCTGGTCCGCTACTTCGCGCCGACGCTGGAGGTGCCGTTCTGCGGCCACGCCACCATCGCCGCCGCGGTCGCCGTGGCCGACCTGACCGGCCCCGGCGATCTGGTCTTCGAGACGAAGGCGGGCACCGTCCCGGTCACCGTCGCCGCCGGTCCGGACGGCGTCCTGCGCGCGACGCTGACCAGCGTCGAGCCGCACGTGCTCGACGTCCCGGAGGCCGACGTGCAGGAGGCGCTCGCCGCACTCGGCTGGCCGGCCGCCGACCTCGACCCGAAGCTGCCGCCGCGGATCGCCTACGCCGGCGCCCGGCACCTGGTGATCGCCGCCGCGACCCGGCAGCGGCTGGCCGAGCTGGACTACGACTTCGACCGGCTGGCCGCCTTCATGACGGCTCGCGACCTGGTCACCCTCCAGCTGGTCTGGCGCGAGTCGGCGGCCGTCTTCCACGTCCGCGACCCGTTCCCGGTCGGCGGCGTGGTGGAGGACCCGGCCACCGGCGCTGCGGCCGCCGCGTTCGGCGCGTACCTGCGCGAGCTCGGCGAGACCGGCGAGACGGCCGAGCTGACGCTGCATCAGGGCGAGGACCTCGGCAGCCCCGGCCTGCTGACGGTCGAGCTGCGGGCCGGCGACCTCCGGGTACGGGTCACCGGCGCGGCGGTGCGGCTGCAGGCCTGAACGCGGCTACGCCTGAGTCCGGCTGCGCGGTGTCTTCCGTGAGAACTGTCAGTGGCGTGCGGGATGATCAGGGCGTGACCCTGATGCTGCTCGACACCGCCAGCCTCTACTTCCGGGCCTACTTCGGCGTGCCCGAGTCCGTGAAGTCCCCGGACGGCGTTCCGGTGAACGCCGTCCGGGGGCTGCTGGACTTCATCACCCGCCTGGTCCAGGACCACCAGCCCGACCAGCTGGTGGCCTGCATGGACGCGGACTGGCGCCCGCAGTGGCGGGTGGACCTGATCCCGACCTACAAGACGCACCGGCTCGCCGCCGAGCAGCCGGCCGGCGCGGACGGCGTCGAGGAGATCCCGGACACGCTCTCCCCGCAGGTCCCGATCATCGAGCAGGTGCTCGACGCCCTCGGCATCGCCCGGGTCGGCGTACCCGGCTACGAGGCGGACGACGTGATCGGCACGCTCGCCACCCGGTCGAGCGGCCCGGTGCGGATCGTCACCGGCGACCGCGACCTCTTCCAGCTGGTGGACGACGCCCGCGGGGTGGTCGTGCTCTACCCGATCAAGGGCGTCGGCGCCGCACAGTTCACCGACGAGGCCGCCCTGCGCGAGAAGTACGGCGTGACCGGCTCCCAGTACGCCGACATGGCCGCCCTGCGCGGCGACCCGAGCGACGGCCTGCCCGGCGTCAAGGGCATCGGCGAGAAGACCGCCGCCCAGCTCATCGCCGAGTACGGCGACCTCGCCGGCATCCGCGCCGCCGCCGCCGACCCCTTCTCCAAGCTCACCCCGGCCCGCCGCAGGAACCTGCTGGAGGGCGCGGCCTACCTCGACGTGGCGCCGACCGTGGTGCGGGTGGCGACCGACATCGAGCTGCCCGCCTTCGACCCCGAGCTGCCGACCGAACCGCTGGATCCGATGACGCTCGAAGCGCTCGCCGCCCGCTGGGGCCTGGGCAGCTCGCTCGGCCGGCTGCTGGACACACTCGCAACGAAGGGCAACTGAGCAGATGACATCCGAGAACGGGTACCTGTTGGACAACCGGCAGCGCGAGGCGGGCCGGCGCTTCACCGCGCTGGCCGAGCTGTTCGATCCGTGGACGCTGGAGCACCTGGACCGGCTCGGGCCGCTGAGCGGCAAGCACTGCTGGGAGGTCGGCGCGGGCGGCGCCGCGCTGCCGGCTGCGCTGGCCGAGCGGGTCGGCCCGGCGGGCCGGGTGCTGGCCACGGACATCGACACCTCCTGGCTCACCGATGCGGACCAGGATTCGCAGCGCGCCGGGTTCGAGGTGCTGCAGCACGACGTGGCCCGGGACGAGCCGCCGGCGGGCGAGTTCGACCTGGTGCACACCCGGCTGGTGCTGGTCCACCTGCCGGACCGGGCCGAGGCGCTGCGGCGGATGGCCGCGGCCGTCCGGCCCGGTGGCTGGCTGGTGATCGAGGACGCCGACCCGGCGCTGCAGCCGCTCGCCTGTCCGGACGAGCAGGGCCCGGCCGAGGAGCTGGCGAACCGGATACGACGCGGGTTCCGGGCACTGCTCGCCGATCGCGGTGTCGACCTCGGGTTCGGGCGGACTGTGCCGCGCCTGCTGCGCGCCGCCGGGCTGGTCGATGTGCAGGCCGAGGCGTACTTCCCGGTCACCTCACCGGCCTGCCGCGAGCTCGAGGCGGCGACCGTGCGCCAGCTGCGCGAGCAGCTGACCGGGCGCGTGCTGACCGACGGCGTGGCGATCGACCCGGACGAGATCGAGCGGCACCTGGCGAACCTGGCCACCGACGAACTGGACGTCACCACCGCGCCCCTGATCACCTGCTGGGCCCGCCGCCCCGAGCAGTAGCCGCCGGGTTGTACAGCCAAGATGGTTGGTTAACGGACGGGGTTGTGCAGACATCTTCCTGCCATGGAGCGCTCGGCTGGCGTTCTCCCGCGCGTACCCGCGAGTAGCTACGGTTCTCGGCTGTCAGGCACGACTGACCCGCCCTCAGGAGCCTCTTCCATGACCCTGCGTCGCACCGCCGCCGCGCTGTCCGCTGCCACCGCCGCGGCCGCCCTGCTCAGCGGCACCGCTGCCACCACCGCCTCGGCGGTGCCGGCCGGCAGCACCCTCTCGGTCTTCGCCTGGAACGTCGACCTCGGCACGCCGATCGTCGACTGGAGCCAGAACGAGCAGGCGAGCACCCGCACGCCGGTGATCGAGTCGATCATCCGTCAGCACAACGACGACGTGGTGATCCTGGACGAGCTGTTCAACGGCAGCTCGACCAGCGACATCATCAGCAAGCTCGCGGACGTCTACCCGTACCACACCCCCGTGGTCGGCCAGGTCTGCTCCGGCGGCGGCTGGAACGGGATCAGCGGCAACTGCTCGAACTCGCCGTTCGTGATCAACGGCGGCACGATGATCCTCTCGAAGTACCCGATCGCCGCCCAGTACGCGCACGTGTACAGCAACTCCACCAGCGGCACCTGGGACTACAACGCCAACAAGGGCGCTGTGCTCGCCAAGATCAACAAGAACGGCGTCACCAGCTGGGTGGCCGGCACGCACCTGCAGGCCGACCAGGACGGCACCTCCACCGACACCACCCAGGCCACCCGCCTCGGCCAGCTCGGCGAGGTCCGCTCCTGGGTCAACGGCATCGTCGGCGCGAGCGCCCCGGTGCTCTTCGGCGGCGACCTGAACGTGGAGTACTACCACGGCCAGTCCCGCGGCGACTACACCAACTCGCAGAACGCGGTCAACGGCGTGCTCGGCTCCCCCGCGCTCGACCCGAACCAGACGCTGACCACCATGGACTGCACGGTCTCCTCCTGGTGCCAGTACATGTCCGGTGTCGAGAGCTTCCCGGTCGACTACCGCGACGACCTGGACTACCTCGGCTACCTGAACGCCCCGAACCGCCCGGTCCCGCTCGCGCTGCCGACCGTCAAGGCCGACTTCGACCCGCAGTCCGGCTGGACCGCCGGCCAGCTGGACACCCAGTCCCCGAGCGACCACTACCCGGTCGAGGCGACCTTCCAGCTCGGCTGACCAAGCAGCAACAGCAGCAGCAGCAGAAAAGCGAACGGCCCGGGCAGCGAAGCCGCTGCCCGGGCCGTTCGCGTAAGCCGTCGCCGTCAGCCCACCGAGGAGTACGCGATGATGCCGCGGCGCAGCCCGTCCACCGCCTTGCGGGCGGTGCTGCGCAGCTGGGCGTCCTCGCCCGCGGCGTCCTGGATCTGGCCGAGCACGTCGATCAGCTGCTTCGTCCAGCGGACGAAGTCGCCGGCCGGCATGTCGGCGTCGCGCAGCACCGCGTCGAGGCTGTGCCCCAGCGCCCAGCGGTAGGCGGCCCAGGCGAAGCCCAGGTCGGGCTCGCGCTGGCCGACGCCCTCGGCGGTGTTGATCCGGTGCTGCTCCTCCAGCGCGTCCAGGTGGCCCCAGATCCGGACCATCCGGCCGAGCGCGTCCTTCGCCTTGCCCTCCGGCAGCCGGGGCGCGAGCGCGTCGTCGGCCTGCCGGGCCTCGTAGACCAGCGCCGAGGCGCAGGCGGCGAGTTCGGCTGCGGCAAGGTCCTGCCAGACGCCCTCGCGGATGCACTCGGAGGCGAGCAGGTCGAGCTCGCCGTAGAGCCGGCCGAGCCGCCGGCCGTCGTCGGTGACGGTGTCGCCGACCAGGTAGCCGAGGTCGGTGAGCAGGCCGCAGACCCGGTCGAAGGTGCGGGCGATGGTGTGGGTGCGCGAACGCATCCGGCGCTCCAGCACCTCGTTGTCCCGGTGCAGGCGGTGGTAGCGCTCGGCCCACCGGGCGTGGTTCTCCCGGTCGTCGCAGCCGTGGCACGGGTGCTGGCGCAGCTCGGCGCGCAGCCGGGTGATCTCCGGATCGTCGGCGGCGGCCGCCCGGCCCCTGCGGTAGCGGTCCGGCTCCAGGTGGCCGGCCTTGGTGCGCAGCGCCGAGGCCAGGTCGCGCCGGGACTGCGGGCTGCGCGGGTTGAAGGACTTCGGGATCCGCACCCGCTCCAGCACGGCCACCGGGTGCGGGAAGTCGATCATCGCGAGCCGCTTGACCTGCCGCTCGGCGGTGAGCACCACCGGGCGCGGGCCGTCCTGGTAGTCGGGGTGGCGGTGGGTGCGGGGCGAGCGGCTGACCGGCGGCAGGCCAGGGTCGAGCACCAGTGCGAGGCCGGCGAACTTGCCGGTCGGCACGTGGATGACGTCGCCCGGCTTGAGCGCCTCGATCGACTCGATCGCCTCGGCGCGGCGCTGGCCGGTGCCCTCCCGGGCGAGTTCGTTCTCCCGGTCCTTCAGCCGCCGGCGCAGGCCCATGTACTCGTCGAAATCGCCGAGGTGACAGGTCATCGCCTCGCGGTAGCCCTCCAGGCCCTCCTCGTTGCGCTGCACCTGCTTGGCCAGGCCGACCACCGAGCGGTCCGCCTGGAACTGCGCGAACGAGGTCTCCAGCAGCTCGCGCGAGCGGTGCCGGCCGAACTGGGAGACCAGGTTGACGGCCATGTTGTACGACGGCTTGAAGGAGGACTTCAGCGGGTAGGTCCGGGTGCCGGCCAGCCCGGCCAGCGCCTCGGGGTCGAGACCGCGCTGCCAGAGCACGACCGCGTGGCCCTCGATGTCGATGCCGCGCCGCCCGGCGCGGCCGGTCAGCTGGGTGTACTCGCCGGGCGTGATGTCGGCGTGGGTCTCGCCGTTCCACTTGACGAGCTTCTCCAGCACCACCGAGCGGGCCGGCATGTTGATGCCCAGCGCCAGCGTCTCGGTCGCGAAGACGGCCTTGACCAGCCCCTTCAGGAAGAGCTCCTCGACCACCTCCTTGAACCGCGGCAGCATGCCCGCGTGGTGGGCGGCGACGCCGCGCTCCAGCGCGTCCAGCCACTCGAAGTAGCCGAGCACGTGCAGGTCCTCGTCGGGGATCGCCGCGCAGCGGTCCTCGACGAGCGCGCGCACCTGGGCGCGCTCCTGCTCGGTGTTCAGCCGCAGGCCGGAGTTGAGGCACTGCTGGACGGCCGCCTCGCAGCCGGCCCGGCTGAAGATGAAGGTGATCGCGGGCAGCAGGCCCTCGGCGTCGAGCCGGTCGATCACCTCGGCCCGGCCGGGCGTCCAGATCCGGCCCGGACGGCCGGACGGCATCGAGCGGCCGCGGCCGCGCCCGGCGAACTTGGGGTTGCGGTCGGCCTCCGAACGGGCCAGGCGCACCAGCTCGGGGTTGACGGCCTTCGCGGGGTGGCGCGGGCTGGACTTCGGGCGACCGTCCACGTCCGGGTCGGAGAAGAGGTCGTACGTCCGGTTGCCGGCCATCACGTGCTGCCAGAGCGGCACCGGGCGGTGCTCGGAGACGATCACCTTGGTGCCGCCGCGCACGGTGTCCAGCCAGTCGCCGAACTCCTCGGCGTTGGAGACGGTCGCGGAGAGCGAGACCAGCGTGACCGAGTCGGGCAGGTGGATGATCACCTCCTCCCAGACCGCGCCGCGGAACCGGTCGGCGAGGTAGTGCACCTCGTCCATCACCACGTAACCGAGGCCGTTCAGCGTCTGCGAGCCCGCGTAGAGCATGTTGCGCAGCACCTCGGTGGTCATCACGATCACCGGCGCGTCGCCGTTGACCGAGTTGTCACCGGTGAGCAGGCCGACCTTGGCGGCGCCGTAGCGCTTGACCAGGTCCGCGTACTTCTGGTTGGAGAGGGCCTTGATCGGCGTCGTGTAGAAGCACTTGCGGCCGCCGGCCAGGGCCAGGTGGACGGCGAACTCGCCGACGATGGTCTTGCCGGAGCCGGTCGGCGCGGCGACCAGCACCCCCTGGCCGGATTCCAGCGTCTCGCAGGCCTCCAGCTGGAACGGGTCGAGCGGGAAGTCGTAGAGCTCCTGGAAGCCGTGCAGGGCGGTGGCCTGCTCCTTGGCACGTCGGCGGGAGGCCGCGTAGGCCTCGGCCGGGCTCATCGCGTCGTCATCGGACAACGGGGCGCTGCTCCTGGTGTGGTGGTCGGGACGAGGGTCTGTCTCGTGGTGTTCCAGCATCTCAGCCTGAGGTTACCCGGCAGGGCTGACATTGATCGCACCGATTTATTGCCCGTAAATGGGCGGCTTCGATCAACATCGATCAGAGTCTGTCCAGCTGTAGCCACTCGTCAACACAGCGTTGTCGCCCTCCCTAGAGTCGGGGCAGCCGACGACGACCTGACCCACGACCTGACCTGGAGAACAGCATGGCGAATCTGGAAACCGCCCTGAAGGAAGCGATGACCATCGAGGGCGCGATCGGCGTCGCCCTCGTCGACTACGGCAGCGGCATGGCGCTGGGCGCGCTCGGCGACGGCGCCCAGCTGGACCTGAACGTCGCCGCCGCCGGCAACACCGACGTGGTCCGGGCCAAGATGCGGACCATGGAGATGCTCAATCTGCACGACAACGAGATCGAGGACATCCTGATCTCGCTCAGCAACCAGTACCACCTGATCCGGCCGCTCACCACGAAGACCGGCCGCGGGCTCTTCCTCTACCTCGCGCTCGACCGCGGCCGGTCCAACCTCGCCATGGCCCGCCACCAACTCAAGATCATCGAAAGCTCGTTGGAGGTCTGAGCCCACCACGGACTCAGAGCAGCGCGCGGATCCCCTTGGCCAGCCGCTCGTACTCCTCGGGCCGGTTGTAGACCTGGGCGCTGACCCGCAGCACCCCGCCGCCCGCCCAGGGCCGCACCGCGATCCGGGTGCCGAGCCGCTCCAGCGCGGCCGTCATCAGCGGCCGCACCTCATCCTCGCGCTCCGCCACCCCGACCGGCAGCCGGACCGCGCGCATCGAGACGCCCGGTGAGGCCGGCAGCGCGGGCAGCCCGGCCAGCTCGACGAGCAGCCGCTGCCCGTACGCCGCGAGTTGCGCGTTGTGCTCGCGCACCCGGGCCACGCCCAGCCGGTCCAGCACCGCCAACCCGGTCGGCGCGGCCAGCCAGCCCGTGTAATCGACCGTCCCGCGCCACTCCACGTTGAGCGGGAACCCCTCCTGGTGCGCCCAGGAGTACATCAGCGGGCGGATCCGGTCGCGCCACTGCTCGGCGACCGCGAGCACCGCGGTCGGGCGCGGGGCGAACGCCCACTTGTGCAGGTTGCCGAACCAGAAGTCGGGCCGGGCGACGTCCAGTTCCGGATCCAGCATGCCGGGCGCGTGCGCGGCGTCCACCATGGTGATCACACCGCGCTCGGCGAGCGCGCGCAGCAGCGCGGGGGTGGCGACCTCCCGGGCGGTCGGCGAGGTGACCCGGTCCAGGATCGCCAGCCGGGTGCGCGGGCCGACGGCGGCCAGCACCGCCTCGGCGACCGCCTCGCCGTCCGCGTCGAGCGGCAGCGCGACGGTGCGCAGCACCGCGCCGCACTCGACCGCCCGGCGCTCGGCGGCCAGGTTGACCACGCCGTAGCCGTGGTCGGTCACCAGCAGTTCGTCCCCCGGCTCGAACGGGATGCTGTCCAGCGCCACCGCGACCGCCTCGGTGACGTTGGTGACCAGCGCGAGGCCCTGCGGATCGGCGCCGAGCGCCGCGGCGATCGCGCCGCGGGTCGCGATCACCCGGTCGGGCAGCTGCTGGAAGAAGCCGTCGGGGTCGGCCTCCTGCTCGTCCCGCAGCAGGGCCTGGGCCTGCCGGACCTCGATCGGGACGGTGCCGTAGGAGCCGTGGTTGAGGTGGGCGACGGCGGGATCGAGGGCGAAGAGCGCAGCGGCGCCCTCGATCGGCGCCGGCGGCTCGGCCTGGTCAAGTGATGTGTGACATTTCACACTGCATAGTTCTAGCCGAACCACCGCTCACACGGCAACCATCGGGCCGTGACCGACGCAGAGAGCCCCCGACTCCCCGACCGCTCAGGCCCCGCTGGCCCACTCCCCGATGGCCCACTCCCCGATCAGTTTCTCGCGCTGAGCGCCCGCACCGGCCGCTTCGGCTTCGGCGCGCCGCGCGCCTTCACCTTCTCCTCGGACGGTACCCGGCTGCTCTTCCTGCGGTCCACGGGTCCGCAGGATCCCGTCGACCGGCTCTGGCTGCTCGACCTGACCAGCGGTCAGGAGCGCGAACTGGCCGACCCCGCCGCGCTCGCGCCCGGCCGCACCGGCGCGGTCGCCGATCTGCCCGTGGTGGAGCGCCGGTTGCGCGAGCGCAGCCGGCTCTGGGCGCCGGGCATCGGCAGCTACGCCGGCACCCCCGACGCCTCCGCCGCCGTCTTCACGCTGGACGGGCGCCTGTTCCGCGTCACCGAGCTCGGCGAGTGCACCGAACTGCCCGTCGCCGGACCGGCCTTCGACCCGCGCCCGAGCCCGGACGGCAGCCGCACCGCGTACGTCGCCGACGACGCGCTCCACCTGACCGGCGCCGCCGAGCCGCTCAGCCCGCCGGACGGCGCCCGCTGGGGCGTGGCCGAGTTCGCCGCCGCCGAGGAGCTGAACCGGCACCGCGGCCACTGGTGGTCCCCCGACGGCAGCGCGGTGCTGGCCGCCCGGGTGGACGAGTCCGCGCTGCCCCGCCGCCACTTCGCCGACCCCGCGCACCCCGAGCGCCCGGCCGAGTCCTTCGCCTACCCGCAGGCCGGCGGGCCGAACGCGGACGTCCAGCTCTGGGTGCTCGGCCTGGACGGCGGCCGGGTACGGCTGGACTGGGACGCCGAGCGGTACCCGTACGTCTGCGCCGTCGCCTGGGAGGCGGACATCCTGCTGACGGTCGCCGACCGCCTCCAGCAGACCGTGCTGCTGCTCAGCGCCGACCCCGCCACCGGCGCGACCAGCGAGCTCTCCCGCACGGTGGACGAGTACTGGGTGGACGACCTGCCCGGCACCCCGGCCCGGCTCGCCGACGGTCGGCTGCTCACCGCCGCCGACACGCCCGACGGCAAGGTGCGGGCGCTCGCCGTGGACGGGAAGATCATCAGCCCTGACTCGCTCCAGGTGCGCCGGGTGGTCGGCCGCGTGGGCGACCGGCTGCTGATCGAGGCGGGCGAGGGCGATCCGGCCGACCAGCAGGCCTACCTGCTCGACCCGACCGACGGCGGCGTGCAGCAGCTCACCTCGGGGCCTGGCGTGCACTCCGCGCTGGCCGCCGGTGACAGCCTGCTGGTGACCTGGGCCTCGCCGTCGGGCATCCGGCGCCGGGTGCGGCGCGGCGAGCTCTCGATCATGCTGACCGACCTCTCCGAGCCGCTGCCCTACCTGGTCCGCCCCAAGCTGGCCCGGGTCACCGAACACCGGCTGCCGACCTCCGTGGTGTACCCGAGCGGGCACGTCGCCGGGCAGCGGCTGCCGGTGCTGCTGGACGTGTACGGCGGTCCGGGCTTCCAGGCGGTGGCGAACGAGCCGCGCCGCTGGCAGCTGCGCCAGTGGTGGGCCGACCAGGGCTTCGCGGTGGTCACCACGGACAACCGCGGCACGCCGTACGTCTCGCCGGCCTTCAGCAAGGCGGTCTTCCGCGGCTTCTCCAAGGTCACCCTCGACGACCAGGTCGCCGCGCTGCTCGCGCTCGGCGAGCGCGAACCGGATCTGGACCTCGGCCGGGTCGGCGTGCGCGGCTGGTCCTACGGCGGCTACTTCGCGGCGATGGCGGTGCTGCGCCGCCCGGACGTCTTCCACGCGGCGGCGGCCGGCGCCGCACCGACCGACTTCCGCACGTACGACACCGCGTACACCGAGCGGTACCTGGGCCTGCCGGCCGAGAACCCCGAGGGTTACGCGGCGGACTGCCTGCTGACCGACGCACCCACGCTGAGCCGTCCGCTGCTGCTGATCCACGGCCTGGCGGACGACAACGTGCACCCCTCGCACACGCTGCGGCTCTCCGAGGCGCTGCACCGGGCCGGCCGCCCGCACAGCGTGCTGCCGATCCCGGGGCTCAGCCATCTGACCCCGAACGGCGCGAACGAGCGCATCACGGCGGCCGAACTGGCCTTCCTGCGCGGCGCCTTGGGCTGAGGCCCCGCACGGTCACCGAGGGGGCGGGCTCTCAGAGCCCGCCCCCTCGATCTCGTGTTCAGGTGGTCCAGCTCAGGTGGTCCGGGTCAGGTGGTCCGGGTCAGCGTCAGCAGGCCACCCTGCGGGACCTCGACCGTGAGCTCGGTGGCCGAGGGCATCGTGGCAGTCACCTCGATCACCGTGCCGAGGCAGTCCCGCACCGAAACCAGCAGCCGCTCCTGCGGCTCGGCGAAGGTGAGCCGGACCAGCGGGTCGGTGTCGGCGTTAGCGACGAGCAGCAGGTCGAACCCGCCGGTGACGTCGATCGGCAGCGCCGCGTACCGGCCGAACGCGAGCGTGCCGCCGTCGCGGGCCTCGATCAGCGGGTAGCCGAGCTCGGGCCGGTGCGGCCGGAACTCGCCGCGCTGCAGCAGCTCGACGTGCTCGCGCGCGACCGAGAGCCAGAACCGCAGCGCCGCCAACTGCTCCTCGCTCTGCGTGCCGAGATCCACCGAGACCTGCGGCGTGGCGAACAGCACCGACTGCAGCAGCACCGCGATCCCGACCGGCGACTCCTCCGGGTGCCAGGTCAACGGATCGGCGTGGACGGCCAGTTCACCGGCAGTCAGCCGCAGGTCAGCCGTCCGCTGGCGGTTCTCGGCCGCGTTGTGCGGGCAGTCGGTGGCCCGCACCATCGTCGCGTACGGCCACAGCCCCGGGCCGACGTACGGCTGCCGGTGCTCCACCAGCACCGCCGGGCGGGCCGCCCGCAGCCGCGCGTCCAGATCGGCCAGCAGCAGCCGCACCCCTTGTGCCACCGCCACCTGGTCGGTGGCGTGCCGGGCGAAGGTGTCGATGAAGTCGATCTTGAGACCGTCCACGCCGTACCGCTCCACGCAGGCGCTCAACCGGTCCACCAGGTGCGCGCGCACCTCGGCGTCGGCCGGGTCCAGCACGGCCGTCTCCAGCTGCGGCAGCCTGGCCAGCGTGCGGTCCGCGAACCGCCGGCCGGCCTCGCTGCGGTCGCCGGCGAACGGCAGCGCGTGCCAGAGCAGGTAGGCCAGGCCGAGCGCCTGCACCCGCTTCACATGGCCGGCGAAGTCCGGGAACGGCCCCTCGGCGGGCTGCCAGTCGCCGGTGGTGGCGTACGAGCGGGAGACCTCCTCGGTCTGCCAGCCGTCGTCCACCAGCAGCGCCCGGAAGCCGAGCGGGGCGGCCAGCGCGGCGAGCCGCTCGGCCTCGGCGGCGGTGATCTCCAGGTGCCGGACGTACCAGGTGCAGAAGACCGGCTCGAAGGCCGCGGCCGGCACCCGCACGGCGCGCGGCTCCCCGACCTCGGCCCACCAGCTCGCCATCTCCCGGACGGTGTCGGCGAAGTGACGTCCGGTCAGATCGAGCCGCAGCGCGAGCGGGCCGTCGTGCTCGACCCAGAGGCTGAAGTCGCCGGTCTCCTCCACCGCGCCTTCGCCGATGCTCACCGGCAGCACCCGCTCGGCGACCGCGTACGTGCACAGGGCCGCGTCGCCGGCCCCGACCAGGCTGCCGACCGGCACGCCGGCGGAGAGCGAGGCGGTCCGCGGCGTGCGCCAGGAGGGCGGCAGCCAGCGCGAGTTGGTGTCCGGGGTCCAGAGCGCGGCGGCGCCGGTGCAGGGCAGCCGCCACTCCACCCGGACGCGCACCGGCAGCTGGTCCGCCGGATCGGCGGCGCCGGCCGGCGCGGCCTCGATCAGCAGCAGCCGCTCGGTGCCGGTGACCCGCACCGTCAGATCGTCCGCGCCGATCACGGTGGCCCGCACCCGCAGGCCCGGGACCTCGGTCGGGATCTCCCGGGAGTACTCGGCACGGTGCGAGGGCGGCGCGCTGCCGTCCCAGCTCAGAGGGGACACGGGAACTGCCTTTCGTAGAGGTTCTCGCTGGACCCCGGACACGCCGGAGCCCGGACATGCTGGAATCCGGACATGCTGGAGCCCGGCCGGGCGCCGCCCTCGTGAGGTTCCCCGCAGCGCCCGACCGGGAGTTTCGTGTGGCTGGTCACCCAGCACTCAGCTGGTCACCCAGCTCTCGGACCGGAGCCCAGCTCAGCTCTCCGGGAAGTGGCAGGCCACCTGCCGCTCCCCCGGTCCGGTGCCCAGCTGCAGCAGCGGCGCCTCGGTGCGGCAGATCTGCTGCGCCTTCGGGCACCTGGGGTGGAACGTGCACCCGGAGGGCGGGTTCGCGGGGCTCGGCGGGTCGCCCAGCAGCACGATCCGCTCCCTGGCCCGCTCCGCCGCCGGGTCCGGCAGCGGCACCGCGGAGAGCAGCGCCTTGGTGTAGGGGTGCGCCGGGTTGGCGTACACCTGCGCCTTGTCGCCGATCTCGACGATCCGGCCCAGGTACATCACGGCCACCCGGTGGCTGATGTGCTTGACCACCGCCAGGTCGTGCGCGATGAAGACGTACGCGACACCCAGCTCCCGCTGCAGCCGCTCCATCAGCCCGACGATCTGCGCCTGGATCGAGACGTCCAGCGCGGAGACCGGCTCGTCGGCCACCACCAGCGCCGGCCGGGTGGCCAACGCGCGGGCGATGCCGATCCGTTGGGCCTGCCCGCCGGAGAACTGGTGCGGATAGCGCTCCAGGTGCTCCGGCGCCAGGCCGACCAGCTGGATCAGATCACGCACCTCACGGCGGATCTCGGCGGCCGGCGTGCCCTGTGCCCGCAGCGGCGCCGAGACGATCTGCCGGACGTTCTGCCGCGGGTTCAGCGAGGCGAAGGGGTCCTGGAAGATGATCTGCAACTCGCGCCGCAGTGGCCTCAGTTGCCGCTGCCCGAGCCCGGTGATGTCGCGCCCCCGGAAGGCCACCCGGCCCGCCGTCGGATCGAGCAGCCGGACCAGCATCCGCCCGGTGGTGGACTTTCCGCAGCCGGACTCGCCGACCAGGCCGAGCGTCTCACCGGCCCGCACCTCGAACGAGACGCCGTCCACCGCCCTGACCCCGGCCCGCCGGCGCAGCCCGCCGCGCGGCCCCGGGAACGTCATCCCGAGGTTCTCGACCGTGAGCAGCGCGTCATCCTGACGATCCGTCACCTTCACGGCCGTCGGTGCCGTCTCCGTCATATCGACTCCACCTCCTCGCGCACACAGGCGCTCTGGTGCGCCGCGGCGACCAGTCGCAGCGGCGGCCGGGCCGCCGTGCACTCCGGGCGCTGCTCGGCCGCGTAGACGGCGCAGCGCGGGTGGAACGCGCAGCCGTCCGGCGGCGCGAGCAGCGAGGGCGGGCTGCCGGGGATCGCCCGCAGCGCCTCCCCCTCGGCGGCGTCCAGCCGCGGCAGCGACTCCAGCAACCCGCGGGTGTACGGGTGCCGCGGTGCGCCGAACAGCCGGTCGGCGGGCGCCTCTTCGACGGCCGCGCCGCCGTACATCACGAGCACCTGGTCGGCCACCCGGGCGATCACGCCCAGGTCGTGGGTGATCATGATGATGCCCAGCCCGCGCTCGTCCTTGAGCTTCATCAGCAGGTCGAGCACCTGCGCCTGGACGGTGACGTCCAGCGCGGTGGTCGGCTCGTCGGCGATGATCAGCTCGGGCTCGCAGGAGAGCGCGAGCGCGATCATCGCGCGCTGGCGCATCCCGCCGGAGAACTGGTGCGGGTACTCGTGCGCCCGCCGGGCCGGTTCGGGGATCCCGACCTCGCCGAGTGCCTCCACCGCGCGCGCCCAGGCCACCTTGCGGCTGGAGCCGAAGTGCTCGTGGTGCGCCTCGGCGATCTGGTCGCCGATGGTGAAGTACGGGTGCAGCGCGGTCAGCGCGTCCTGGAAGATCATCGCCATCCGCCGGCCGCGCAGCTTGCGCACGGTCTCCGGTGGGGCGCCGATCAGCTCGGTGCCGTCGAACTTCACCGACCCGGTGACCTCGGCACCCCGGTGCAGGCCCATCACGGCCAGCGAGGTGACGGATTTTCCGGAGCCGGACTCGCCGACCAGACCGAGGGTGCGCCCCCGTTCGACGGTGAAGCCGACCCCCTTGACAGCCCGGACCAGGCCCTCGGCGGTGTTGAACTCGACGGCGAGGTCGCGCACTTCGAGCAGCGTCACGACAGTCTCGCTCTCGGGTCGATCCAGGCGTAGACGATGTCCACGACCAGGTTGGAGGTGACGATGAAGAAGGAGGCCAGCAGCGTGATGCCCATCACCACCGGCTGGTCGGACTTGAAGAGCGAGTCGGCGAAGAGCTTGCCGACGCCCGGCAGTCCGAACAGCTGCTCGGTGATCACCGCGCCGGCCAGCAGGCCGCCGAGGTCCATGCCGAGCATGGTGACCACGGCCGTGAGCGCGGGGCGCAGCCCGTGCTTGCCGACCACCCGGCGCTCGCGCAGGCCCTTGGCCCGCGCGGTGCGCACGTAGGGTTCGCCCAGCGTCTCGATCACCGAGTTGCGGGTCATCCGGGCGTACAGCGCCGCGGTCGCCAGCGCCAGCGTGATCCACGGCAGCAGCAGGTTCTGCGCCCAGCCCACCGGGTCGTCGGTGAAGTTGACGTACCGCGGGTAGGGCAGCAGGCCCAGCACCGAGCAGAGCAGGTAGAGCAGCACCATGGCGGTGAAGTAGACCGGCACCGCGGCCGCGCCGATGGTGCCGACCATCAGCGTGCGGTCCACCCAGCTGTTCTTGCGCAGTGCGGAGATCACGCCCGCCAGCACGCCCAGCAGCACCCAGAAGAGCGCCGCGCCGATCGCCAGCGAGAAGCTGGTCGGGAACCGGTCCATCATCAGGTCCCAGACCGGCCGGCCGCTCTGGAACGAGTAGCCGAAGCACGGGAAGTCGCAGTGCACGGCCGCGTTCCCGGTGCCCATGGTGCGCCCGGCGAAGATGGCCACCACGTACCGCAGGAACTGCAGGATCAGTGGCGCGTCCAGCCCCATCTGCTTGCGGACCAGCGCGATCTGGTCGGGCGAGCACTCCTTGCCGCAGAACTGCACGGCCGGATCGCTCGGCAGCAGGTAGAAGATGGTGAAGGTGACCGCGCAGATCACCAGCAGGGTGCCGGCGATGCCGAGCAGTCGGCGGATCAGGAAGGCGGTCATCGGCTACCGCCCTTCGGGTCGAGGACGTCGCGCAGCGCGTCGCCCAGCAGCGTGAAGGCGAGCACCACCAGGAAGAGGCAGGTGCAGGGGAGGATGAAGAACATCGGGTCGTTCTTGTAGTACAGCCAGGAGTCGGAGATCATCTGGCCCCAGGACGGGGTCGGCGGACGGACGCCGACGCCCAGGTAGGTCAGGCCGGCCTCGGAGCCGATCAGGCCCGGGATCGCCAGCGTGATGTAGACGATGATCGTGCTGGTCAGGTTGGGCAGGATCTCGGTGAGCAGGATCCGGAAACTCGGGGTGCCGCTGGCGCGGGCCGCCTCGACGTACTCGCGGTGCTTGAGCGAGATCGTCTGACCCCGGATCACCCGGGCGATGTACGGCCAGGTGAAGAGGCTCATCACGATGATCAGCAGCACCACCCGGTTGGCGTTCTGCACCACCGAGAGCAGCGCGATCATGAAGATCAGGCTCGGGAAGGACATCATGATGTCCATGAACCGGCTGATCACCATGTCGGTCCGGCCACCGAAGTAGCCGGCCGTGACGCCGAGCGCCACCCCGACCACCGTGATCAGCAGCGCGGCGCTGAACGCCACCAGCAGGCTGATCTGTGCTCCGTAGAGCAGCCGGGCGAAGACGTCGTGGCCGAGCATCGGCTCGACGCCGAGCCAGTGCCTACTGCTCATCCCGCCCAGGTTGCCGCGCGGCAGACCACCCAGGTACGGGTCGATCGCGCGGGTGTCGGTGGTGGTCGGGCCGTATCCGGAGATCGCGGTCAGCAGCGGGGCCAGCAGCGCGGCCAGCACGAAGAAGACGATGATGCCCAGGCCCACCATCGCGGCGCGTTGCCTCCGTAGCCTCCCCCAGGCCGAGCGCCAGGGGGAGGCCGGCGCCTGAGCCTTCGTCAGCTCAGGCGCCGGAGCGGTACCGGTGGTCATTTCACCGACTTCAGGCCGACGGTGGCGAAGTCGATCTGGGCGGACCAGACCGGCTGGGCGTAGGCCCCGGCGATGTTGGAGCCGACCAGCAGCGGCTTCTTCTGCCAGGTGAGCGGGACGGCGGGCGCCTCGTCCATGATCTTGCCGTCGAGGGCCTGCCAGGCGTCGTTCTGGGCCTTGACGTCGGTCAGGGTGGCGATCCGGTCCATCTCGGCGTCCACCGCCGGGTCGCTGAAGCGGGCCTTGTTGCCGTTGTTGCCGGTGTCGGTGATGATCCGGCTGTCGAAGAGCATCGGGAAGAAGGTCGCGGCCGACGGGTAGTCGGGACACCAGCCGCTGATCGCCAGGCCGGTCTGGGTCTTCTTGTCGCCGACCGTCGCGTTCACCACGCTCGCGTCCAGCGCGTTGATGGTGACGTTGACGTTGATGTTCTTCAGCGAGGCCTGGATCGCCTCGGCCTGCTGCTTCTGCGCGGCGGAGACGGTGATGGCGGTGGAGAAGCCGCTGCTCATCCCGGCCGCGGCCAGGTACTGCTTGGCCTTGTCGAGGTCGCCGCCGGTCGGGATCTTGAAGTGGTCGACCGAGGTGCCGCCGGTCAGCTCGGGCGGCAGGAAGGTGGTGGCGATGTCGGCCAGCGCCGGCCCACCGACCGAGGACTGGAACGCGCCCTTGTCGATCGCGTACTCCACCGCCAGCCGGGCGTTCTGGTTGTTGAACGGCGGCTTGGAGTTGTCCATCGTCAGCATCGACGTGCAGTTCTCGTTCTCGCTGACCAGACGGGCCTTGACGCTCGCGTCGGTGAGCACGTCCGGCACCTTGCTGGGCGTCAGGTCCGCGTACATGATCGCGCTCTGGTCGTCGCCCTGGTCGGCCACCAGCCGGTCCGCGACGCCGGTGGGGCTGAGCGTCTGGTCCATCACGATCTTGTCCGGGTACGCCTTGCGGACCGTGTCGGTGGACGCGTTCCAGTACGGGTTGCGCACCAGCACCAGCTGCTTGCCGCGGTCGTACGTGTCGATCTTGTACGGACCCGAGGAGACCGGGTGGTTGTCGTAGTTGGCGCCCGTCTCCTTGGCGATCGGCACCGGGGCGAACGTCGGCAGCGTGACGGTGTAGCCGAACTCGGCGACCGGGCGCTTGAGGTGGAAGATGATCGTCTTGGCGTCCGGCACCTCGATCGAGGCCGGACCCAGGCGCTGGCCCTGGAGCGGACCGGCGTAGCCGGCCGGCACACCGGCGAGGTACTGCTTGGCGTAGTCCGGACCACCGGGCAGCTCGGGGGAGAACGATCTCTCGACGTTGTACTTGATGTCGTCGGCGACGATCGGTGAGCCGTCCTCGTACTTGAGGCCGTCCTTCAGGTGGAAGGTCCAGGTCTTGTCACCGTCGGTCGGGGTGCCGAGGTCGGTGGCCAGGTCCGGGGTGATCTGCAGGCCGGCGGCCCCGGGGCCGGCCTTGAAGGTGGTCAGCGTGCGGTAGAGCGTGCGGATGCCGAAGTCCATCACCGGCTCGGTCCAGTTGCGGGTCGGATCGAGGTGGTCGAAGTCCTGGTTGGAGAGGATGTGCAGGGTGCCGCCCTTCACCGGCGTGCCGCCGATGATCCCGTCGCCCGCGGTGGTGATGCCCTGGCCGTTGTTGGTACCGCCGTCACCGCCGGTGTTGTTGCTGGAACACGCCCCGAGGCCGAGGGTCAGTGTCGCCGCGATCGCCGCCGCTAGGGCGGCGTGGATACGCCTGGTCATGTGTGCACTCCGCAGATCGGGTCCAGCGCAGATCGGGTCTGGCGCCATAAGGAGGCCGGTGTGGCGGCCGTTCAGCACCGGGGGCTAGCGCTGCAAGGTGTGACCCGTAACATAGTAATGTGAAATTGCACTGCACAAGAGGTGGTGCAGTCCGTTACCCAGCTGTGTCCAAAGCGACCGTCAACTTCCCTGCGCCACAACAACCGAGGAGTCCCCACATGACCTCGCAGGCCTCGCAGCCGTCCCCCGTCCTCAACACCGGCAGCCACGACCTGCCGGTCTCCCCCGCCCTCGAAGCGTTCATGGGCACCGCCTGGGCCACCACCCCGCTGCCCGCCACCGACCGGGTGCCCGGCTACGAGGTCACCCCGGCCCGCCGCGCCAGGCTCTCCGCCGCGTTCCCCGGCGAGCGCCTGATCGTCCCCGCCGGGCAGCTCAAGGTGCGCAGCAACGACTGCGACTACCGGTTCCGCCCGCACAGCGCGTACACCTGGCTGACCGGCCTCAGCGGCGAGGACCAGGTCGGCAACGTGCTGGTGCTCGAGCCCGCCGGCCCCGAGGGTCACGAGCCGGTGCTCTACCTGCGCCCCCGGTCGCCGCGCAACGGCTCCAACTCCGAGTTCTTCCGCGACCGCCGCTACGGCGAGTTCTGGGTCGGCCGCCGCCCCGACCTGGCCGAGGCCGCACAGCTCACCGGCCTGCGGGTGGACCACCTGGACGACTTCGAGAAGCTGCTGACGGGCGGCCAGGTCGCCACCCGGCTGCTGGCCGGCGTCGACCCGGTGGTGGACGCGCTGGTGGACGCGCAGCTCAGCGGCGTCGAGCGGGTGCAGCTCGCGGTCACGCTCTCCGAGCTGCGGCTGGTGAAGGACGCCTGGGAGGTCGGCCAGCTCCAACTGGCGGTCGACCACACGGTGCTGGGCTTCGAGGACGTCGTCCGCGCGCTGCCCGCCGCGCTGCGCCACCCGCGCGGCGAGCGCTGGATCGAGGGCATCTTCAACCTGCGGGCCCGCGCCGAGGGCAACGGCACCGGCTACGAGACCATCGCCGCCTCCGGCGCGCACGCCGACGTGCTGCACTGGATCCGCAACGACGGCAAGCTCGACCCGAACAAGCTGCTGCTGCTCGACGCCGGCGTGGAGACCGACACGCTCTACACCGCCGACATCACCCGCACCCTGCCGCTGAGCGGCACCTTCTCGCCCGTCCAGCGCCAGGCGTACGAGCTGGTGCTGGCCGCCCAGGACGCCGGCATCGCCGCACTGCGCCCCGGCGCGAGCTTCCGCGACTTCCACCGCGCCGCGATGAAGGTGATCGCCGAGGGCCTGGCCGACTGGGGCGTGCTGCGGATACCCGCCGAGCAGGCCCTGCGCGAGGACAGCGGCCTCTACCGCCGCTACACCCTCTGCAGCAGCGGCCACATGCTCGGCCTGGACGTGCACGACTGCGCGAAGGCCCGCTCCGAGACGTACCTGGACGGCGTGCTGGAGGCCGGCCAGGTGCTGACCGTCGAGCCCGGCCTCTACCTCCAGCCGGACGACGAGACGCTGCCGCTGGAGCTGCGCGGGATCGGCGTGCGGATCGAGGACGACCTGGTGATCACCGAGGACGGCGCCCAGCTGATGTCGGGCGCGCTGCCGCGCACCGTGGCGGGCATCGAGGAGTGGATGGGGAACCTGCTCGGCTGACCGCGAGGGCCTCGCGTGCGCCAAAGGGCGGGCGCTCCGTGTGGAGCGCCCGCCCGTCGCCGGCTGCCTACGAGAAGATGACCGAGCGCATCTTGTGCGTTTTGTCGAGCTTCGTGCCGGGCTTCATGACGTAGTAGGTGTCACCGTTGCAGTCGGTGTCCAGGAAGACCGTGGCGGTGGCGTCGGTGAAGTTCTCCGGCGCGAAGGCCGGGTCCTGCTCGGTGGCCCCTGCCAGGTTGATGCACACACGGCTCTCCGGGTCGCCGGCTACTGCGGGGAGGCCCTTCCCGTACTTGTAGAGGAAGTCTCCGCTGGCGGCGTGGGCGGAGCCGGGGACGGCGATGAGGAGCGTGAGAGCGCCGAGGGCGGCGACGGCGGTTTGACGGAAACGCACGAGGGATTCCTTACTGGGGACAGGTGTCACGCCCGGGAGTCCCCGAGCGCTGCACACGAACGGTCCCCCGGGCCAGGGCTCCTCAGACACGTTGTCCCTCTGCTGGCCCTATGGCTGGTTGCACTGAACAGGCGCTCCATGTCGTTTACTTGACAGATCATCAGTAAATGTCCGGCGCGCTGCCGCGCACGGTGGCCGGCATCGAGGAGTGGATGGGGAACCTGCCCGGCTGACCCCCACCGATCAGTGGCGGGCGCTCTGTGCGGGGCGCCCGCCACGCTCACACCGCGCCCGCGAGGCCCGCACCGCCCTGCCTCGCCCTGCCTCGCAGATCCGGCCGACCAGGCCACAGTCCGGTCAACTCCTGCTCGATGGTCACTGGTTACCGGTATGAACGATCCCGACACGATTCGGCACCGCGCCGGGTCGAGGAGGGGCGGGCGCAGCAGTGAAGACGTCACAACTGGTCGGCCGGCTGGTCCTGCTGACGCTCGGCGCGGGCGTGCCGAGTGCCGCGGGCATCACGTTCGGCTCGCTGGTGGTCCGGCATCCGGTGGCGGCCGCCGTGGTGCTGGTGCTCTACGAGGCGCTGATCCTGCTGGTCGGCTTCGCGGGCAAGGTGTTCGGCGGGCTGCAGGCGCGCTGGGTCGAGCGCGCGGTCGCGGCCGTCGACAGCCGGGTGCTGTGGTGGGCCGCCCGCTCCGAAGGCGTCTACCTACGGCAGCTGCGGTCGAGGGTCCGGGACATGGAGACCGTGGGAATCGCCACCCAGGGCGAGTTCGTGCTGCGGATGCACCAGGTGTACGTGGACGTCAGCCTGGCGCCGCAGGCGCTGCACGCGGCGGGCGGCGAGCCGTACCTGGGCGCCGTGCCCAGTGCGGAGGCGACAGTGGGGCTGGGCCGCCGCCGGAGCCTGGAGTCGATCCTGCGGGACGCGGACAAGGAGGAGGCGGCCCGGGTCCTGGTCGTGCTGGGCGGCCCGGGGTCGGGCAAGACCACGCTGGCCCGCAGCACTGCTCTGGCGCGTTGCGAGGGCCGCTTCCGCCTGGGCCGACGACGGCTGCCGGTCCTGCTCTACCTGCGCGACCACGCCCGGGAACTGCTGGCCGACGAGCCGCCGGGGCTGGCCTCGGTGGTCGTCTCCGCCGGCTGGCTGGGCGGGAAGGTGCCGGCGCAGTGGCTGGAGCGCCGGCTCGACCGCGGCGGGTGTGTCGTGCTGCTGGACGGACTCGACGAGGTCGCCGATCCGGCCGAGCGCGGCCGGGTGGTGGCGTGGGTCGTGCGGCAGACCGAGCGTCACCCGCAGAACGTCTACGTCGTGACCTCGCGGCCGCACGGCTACCTGTCGAATCCGCTCCCCAACGCCGAGGTGCTCCAGGTGCGGCGGTTCACCCGGGAGCAGATCGAGCGCTTCCTGCACCAGTGGTGCTTCGCCGTGGAGCGCCGGGCACGGTCCGGCGGCGAGCACGAGGTGCGGGCGGCGGCGGACGCTGCCGCGTCCGATCTGCTGACCCGCCTGCGGGCGCGACCGGCGCTGTACGACCTCGCGGCCAACCCGCTGCTGCTCACCATGACGGCGAACGTGCACCGCTATCGCGGCCAGTTGCCGGGCAGCCGTGCGGAGTTGTACGCGGAGATGTGCGACGTGCTGCTGCACCGCCGCGCCGAGGCCCGCGGGCTGAGCGACGCGACCGGTCTCAGCGGTCCGCACAAGCAGCACGTGGCGCAGTACCTGGCGCTGGCCATGATGCGGGCCCGGGTTCGCGACTGGCCGGCGCGGGAGGCCGCCAGAGCGATCCGCCGGGCGCTGCGGCAGGTCCCCGGCGAGGTCGGCGCCGAGGTGTTCCTCGAGGAGGCCCGCAAGAGCGGCCTGCTGGTCGAACGCGAGCACGGCGTCTACGGGTTCGCGCACCTGACCCTCCAGGAGTACCTGGCCGCGAGCCAGCTCGGCATGCCGCGTGCCGACACCGCCGTGCTGACCGGGAGCGTCAACGACCCGTGGTGGCGCGAGACCATCCTGCTCTGGGCCGCCGACAACGACGCGACCGAGGTGATCACCGCCTGCCTGGTCTCCGCCACCGTGCCCGCCCTGGCACTGGCCTTCGACTGTGCCGACCAGGCCAAGATCGTCGATCCGGCCGCCCGGGCGGACCTGGACGCGCTGCTCGCCACGCCCGAGGCCGGCCAGAGCAGCGACCCCGCCCGCCGATCGCTGCTCGTCGGCGTCCAGGCGACCCGGGCGCTGCGCGAGACCATCAGGCTCACCGACACCACCGCGCTCTGTGCCCGACCCGTGTCCCAGGCGCTGTACGACCTGTTCGTGCAGGACAAGCTGGAGCACGGGCGCCACCAGCCCGATCTGGAACCCACTGTCTGGGGCGCGGACCGGGGTGGTCAGGCGGTGGCCGCGGGCATGCAGGCGAGGGACGCCGAACGGTTCGTCAACTGGGCCAACACCGTCACCGGGGACGGCGGCTACCGGCTGCCGACTGCGGCCGAACTGGCCGACCCCGCCGCGACCGCGGCCGCCGACCTGAGCCGGCACACCGTCTGGTCCGACGACGGCACCGGCACGGTGCTGCACCAGCCGCCGCGGGTGCCGTGGCCCTACCAGCCCGTCGACGCACACCGCGACGCCACCGCCGCCACCGACAAACGCACAACCTCGCTCTACCGGCAACTCTCGCTGACGCCGTCCGCGCGACGCGCGCGGGTCGAGCAGTGGACCTGGGCGCTTCAACGCACCCTGCTACGCGCCTCGGAACTCCGTGACGACCCGCGAGGTGCCAGGGAGAGCGACCTTGGCATCGGTCTCACACTCGCGCTCGCCCTGATCAGGTCCACCGAAACGACGACCGAACGCGCGCGCAAACTCACCAAGGCCTGCGACGACGGCCTCGACCTCATCCGCGATCCGAACGATCCGAACGTCAGCCGCAGCCTCACCCGTTCCAGAGGCACTAGCGCACGCCGGCGCGTCGTCAACCAGTTCTTCCAGATCCACGCCCTCGGCATGCACCTGGACAGCGTCGTCACGCGCACTCGCAGCCTCGGCGAGGCTCTCGGCATCAGGCACCAGCTCAGCGCCATCCCCGCCCTTGATCCTCTCACCACTGTGGTGACCTCCAGCGCAGCCGACCTCGTCGGCATCGCCTACCGCCTCACCGACCTACGCAACCACACCGACGAGCTCCTCAGAGCCCTCGACCATACCCGCGCCGAAGCCCACGGCATCGCCAACGCCAACACCCGCGCCCCCAGCCCGGACAGCTCTCGTGCCCTCGCCGACGCCCTCGACAGTGCCGCCGCGGCCCTCGCCGGCAGCCTCCCGGGCCCGCAGTACCTCGGCCCCGAACCGGGCGCCATCGAGGCCCTCGGCCGTGTGGCCCCCGCCGTGGCGCTCGGCCCCGACCTCGACCTCGTCATCGAGCTCGCCCTCGACCCCGATCTCGACCGTGACCTCCGCTCCGGAACGCTGAAGCTCGCCCTCACCGCCTTCCTCACCCTGGTCGCCACCCTGCCACCGGCTCAGCTGAGCGGAAACAAGAACGAGCTGCTCAAGATCCTCGACCAGCTCCTCACCCGCACCGGCACGGAGACCGCCGCTCCGAGGCAGCGGCCGCCAGAGGATCCGGCAGTCGCCGTCCGCCAGGCCAACCACCTGCTGCAGACAGGTCATCGGGGTGCGTCGCACCCGCTGCTCGACGCGGCGCGCACGCTCGTGGCGCAGACCTCGGAAGTCCTGTCCGCCCTGCGGGAGCGGAGGACGCCCACCGACGACCGAACGATGGCCTGTATCCGCACGGCGCTGCTCGCCGCCGTGGCAGCGCTTCGAAAGACCGGTCGGCACCCGCAGGAAGTGCAGCTGCTGGAGTCTGCCTGGCAGAGCCTCACCGCGAGCAACGGCGACCGCTCCAACCGGCCGGTGCCCAACCAGATCCTGCTGATCGCTCGCGCCGATCAGTAGCCACCGCCGCCGTGGAAGAACGCGGGGGCGGGCTATGTTGGGGCTGTCGACCACCGATACGCCTGCCCCGCCCCCGGAGGAAATCCCCGATGAGCCTGTCCGACATCCCGCTGCAGACCCTGTCCGGTGAGCCCACCAGCCTCGCCGACTACAAGGGCAAGGCGGTGCTGGTCGTCAACGTCGCCTCGAAGTGCGGCCTGACCCCGCAGTACGCCGGCCTGGAGAAGCTCCAGGAGCAGTACGCGTCGCGCGGGTTCACCGTGCTCGGCGTCCCCTGCAACCAGTTCGCCGGGCAGGAGCCGGGCAGCGCCGAGGAGATCCAGACCTTCTGCTCGACCACCTACGGCGTCACCTTCCCGCTGCTCGGCAAGCTCGACGTCAACGGTGACGACCGCCACCCGCTCTACGTCGAGCTGACCAAGACCGCCGACGCCGCCGGCGAGGCCGGTGACGTCCAGTGGAACTTCGAGAAGTTCCTGCTCGCCGCCGACGGCACCGTCGCCGGCCGCTTCCGCCCGCGCACCGAGCCGGAGGCCGCCGAGCTGGTCGCCGCGATCGAGGCGCAGCTGCCGGCCTGAGCCGTGCCCGCCTGAGCCATGCCCAGCCTCTGACCTCGCGGCCGCAACCGGGCCGCGAGGTCCACGGCTCAGGCCACCAACGCCAGGATCAGCGGCAGGGGAACGAAGAACAGACCGGCCAGTCCCAGGACCAGCGTCACAGCGCCGAGCGGCGGTAGGGCGAGCATCGGCAGCAGGAACGACCCGCGCGCCGTCATCGGATCGGCCCGCCCGGGCACCAGCAGGAGGGTCAGCGTGGGCTTGGGCTTCCAGCCCTCGTAGAAGCGGGTGTGCTCGTACGTCGCGAGGCCACCGTTCACTGCGGTGTACTCGTACACGTGCTTGCCGGCGTAGGCGCTCCGCTCGTACCGGGCCTCGACCCGAACACCTCTGGTCATCGTGCACCAGAGGTCGCCGGCCACCTCCCGGACGAACAGCGCCAGCCGTCCGGCCCCCGCCAGCAGCGGCAGCCCGAGCCAGCCGATCAGCGCGGTCCCGACGTCCCCGAGCGCGAAGTACACCACGCTCTGCACCGCACAGGCCGCCACCACCGCGAGCACCGCCAGCTGCCTGCGGCTGAACCGCCCGCGCAGCGGCCGCCGCTGCCGGGCCGGCGGCTGCTCGGCGCGCTCGGTGGTGACCGGCGGCGTGTCCGTCACCCCGCGCTCGTGCACCAGCCGCACCTGCTCGCTGACGGCCACCGCCAGCGCCCCGGCCTCCGCCGCCCGGCAGCGCAGCTCGAACGCCGTCTGCGACCCGCGCACCTCCAGCCGCAGGCTGCCCCGCAGCGACCCGTCGCCCAGTGCCACCGCCGCGCCGACCGCGCCGTACGGGATCCGCGTCACCATCCCGGCGCGCTCCCACAGCACGGCCGCCTCGGCGACCCGCACCGTCGTCCGCCCGGCGCGCACGATCAACGACGGCGGCGCCGATCCGCCCGAACCGTCCGCTGTCTTCGACATGCCCACTCCCCCTGCGCGACGACCTTGATCATCCCGCCCGGCAACCCGGCTGCCAAGGGGCTTCGCTTCAGCCCCGCTCCGCCGCCGCTGCAATCACCGGTTCCCGCTGGCCGCCCTGTTCCGCCCGCTCCCCGCACTCCGCCCGCTCCGCCGCGGCGCCCCAGCGGCGGGCCAGGACGGCGCAGACCATCAGCTGGATCTGGTGGAAGAGCATCAGCGGCAGCACCAGCACGCCCACCGCATGGGCGGGGAAGAGCACCGTCGCCATCGGGACCCCGGCCGCCAGGCTCTTCTTCGAGCCGCAGAAGACGATCGCCGTCCGGTCCGCACGGCCGAAGCCGAGCCGGCGGGCGAGCAGCGTCGTCGCGCCCAGGACCAGCGCCAGCAGCGCCGCCTCCAGCACCGCGAGGACGGCCAGCCGGGGCACCGAAACCTGGTGCCAGATGCCACCCACGACCGCCTCGCTGAAGGCGCTGTAGACCACCAGCAGGATCGAGCCGCGGTCCACCAGACCGAGGATCCGGCGGTGTGCGGCCAGCCAGCCGGTGATCCGGCGGCGCAGCAGCTGGCCCGCCAGGAACGGCAGCAGCAGCTGTCCGGCGATGCCCACCATCGACCCCGCGCTGATGCCGCCGTGGGTGTTCAGCAGCAGCGCGGCGAGCAGCGGGGTGGCCACGATGCCGACCAGGCTGGAGAAGCTCGCGCTGCACACGGCGGCGGCGGTGTTGCCGCGGGCGATGGAGGTGAAGGCGATCGAGGACTGCACGGTGGACGGCAGCAGGCAGAGGAAGAGCAAGCCTTGGTACAGCTGGAGCGGGAGCACCGCGGGCACCAGCAGCCGGGCGGCCAGCCCGAGCAGCGGAAAGAGCCCGAAGGTCACCGCGAGCACCAGCGTGTGCAGCCGCCACTGCCGCAGGCCGTCCAGCGCCTCGCGGGCCGACAGCCGGGCGCCGTAGAGGAAGAACAGCAGCCCGACCGCGCCGACGGCGACGTACGAGACCCCGGTCGCCGCGGCACCGCGCGCCGGGAGCAGCAGCGCGAAGCCGACCGTGGCGAGCAGCGCGGTGATGAACGGCTCCAGCGGCAGGCGCAGCCGGAAGTGGAAACGGCGGCGGGAGGCCGTCGGACCGGGCACGGGCATGGGGGCGCTCCATCACGGGGCTGGGGTCTGCGGGGTGTGCCTCCTACCCTGGTCGGCCTGCCGCTGATTGTGAATCCCGTTGGCCGGACTCACTGTGATCATGTAATGCGATAACCGCACTAAAATGCGAGGCATGTTCGATCCGGTCCAGCTCAGGTCCTTCCTCGCCGTCGCCCAGACCGGCGGGTTCACCCGCGCCGCGCAGCGGCTGGGGCTGCGGCAGTCCACCGTCAGCCAGCACGTCCGGCGACTGGAGGAGGCGACCGAGCGGCGGCTCTTCGAGCGCGACACCCACTCGGTCGAGCTGACCGCCGAAGGGGAGGCGATGCTGGGCTTCGCCCGCTCGATCCTGGAGGCGCACCAGCAGGCGGCGGCCTACTTCGCCGGGGCACCGGTCCGCGGCCGGGTGCGTTTCGGGGCCTCGGAGGACTTCGTGCTCACCGAGCTGCCGCAGCTGCTGCGCACCTTCCGGCGCGGGCACCCGGAGGTCGACCTGGAGCTGACGGTGGGCCGCAGCGCGGTGCTGACCGAGCAACTCGCGGACGGCCGCCTCGACTTGATGCTGGGCAAGCGAATAGCCGGCCCAGCCGCCCCCACTAGCCCGGACAGCGCGACCGACCGGGTGGTCTGGCGGGATCCGCTGGTCTGGATCGGCGCGGCGGACTTCCGCCCGGAGCGCGGCCGTCCGGTGCCGCTGATCGTCTACCCGGCGCCGAGCGTCACCCGGGCCCGGGCGCTGGCGGCGCTGGACGAGGCCGGTCGTCCCTGGCGGATCGCCTGCACCAGCGCCAGCCTCTCCGGCATCCGCGCCGCCGCGCTCGCCGGCCTGGGCGTCGTGGCCCACGCCCACAGCCTGATCCCCCCGGGGCTGCACGCCCTGCCCCCACACCCCGAGCTGCCGGAGCTCGGCGAGACCGAGTTCATCCTGCGCACCGGCCGCGGCACCCCGCGAGGCCCGGCCGCCGCCCTCGCCGACGCGATCCTGACCGGCGGCGAGCACCTGCGCCGCCTGCAGTGAGCCCCCTGCACAGGCAGCGCCGCAACGCCCCGGCAGGCACGGCACCGGGCGTCGACGGATAGTGGGAACCGGGGATCCGCCACGCCATCCGAACGCTCGGAGCGACCCATGGACCGCTATCCGCCGATCGCCGACCACGGCATCGTGGGCGACCTCCAGACCGCCGCACTGGTCTCGTCCCAAGGGGCGGTCGACTGGTTCGCGGCCCCCCGCTTCGACTCGCCGAGCGTCTTCGCCTCGCTGCTCGACCACGATCGCGGCGGCCACTTACTTCTCGCCCCGGAGCACCCCGAGGGCACCTGCCGGCAGCTCTACTACCCCGACACCGCGGTGCTGGTGACCCGCTTCATGTCCCCGGACGGTGTCGGCGAGGTCGTCGACTGCATGGTGCCCGACGAGTCCGCCGTGCCCAGCGACCGGCACACGCTGATCCGGGTCGTGCGGGTGGTGCGCGGCACGGTGCGCTTCGTGCTGGAATGCCGGCCGCGCTTCGACTACGGGCGCGCCCCGCACGAACTGGACCTGCAGGCGGCCGGCACGATCAACCCCAGCCACACGGCGGTGTTCCGCGCCCCGGACGCGACCGGATACCTGCAGAGCACCTTCCACCTGGAGCGCGACGGGCACGACGTGCGCGGCGAGGTCACGCTGGACGCGGGCCACAACGCCGCCGTCGCCTTCACCGTCTGCGGGCCGGAGGGCGCCGCACCGGCCCCGATCAGCGAACCCGCCCTCAGCGACCAGATCCTGCGGATCGCCGAGTTCTGGCAGCACTGGCTGCGCAGCTCCACCTACCGCGGCCGCTGGCCGAACATGGTGAACCGCTCCGCCATCACCCTCAAGCTGCTCACCTACCACCCCACCGGCGCCCCGGTCGCCGCCGCGACCATGGGCCTGCCCGAACAGGTCGGCGGCGAGCGCAACTGGGACTACCGCTACACCTGGATCCGCGACGGATCGCTCTCCGCCCGCGCCCTGCTCGACCTCGGCTTCGTCGAGGAGGCGGGCCGGTACACCCACTGGCTGGGTGAGCGCATGCACGAGCGGGCCGACTCCCCGGGCGAGCGGCTGCAGATCATGTACCGGGTGGACGGCGACCCGAACATCCCCGAGGAGATCCTCGACCACTGGGAGGGCTACCGCGGTTCGGCCCCGGTGCGGGCCGGCAACGCCGCGATGGACCAGCTCCAGCTCGACATCTACGGCGAGGCACTGCTCGCCCTGGCCCAGGGGCGCGAGGTGGGGGTGGAGACCGGTTACCACGGCTGGAAGGGCCTGGCGTCCACCCTGGACTGGCTCTGCGACAACTGGGACCGCCCGGACGAGGGCATCTGGGAGACCCGCGGCGGGCGCCAGGACTTCACCTACAGCCGGGTGATGTGCTGGGTCGCCCTGAACGCCGGCCTGCACCTGGCCACCGAGTTCAGCCGCCCCGCCGACACCGCCCGCTGGACGGCGGCCCGCGACACGATCCTGGAGCAGGTGATGGTCCGCGGCTGGAGCGAGCAGGAGCAGGCCCTGGTCCAGCACTACGACGGCGACGTGCTGGACGCCTCGCTGCTGATCATCCCCCGGGTCCGGTTCCTGGCCGCCAGGAGCCCGGGCTGGCTCAACACGCTGGACGCCATCGACCGGAAGCTGGTCTCCGACAGCCTGGTCTACCGGTACGACCCGGCCGCCTCGCCCGACGGACTGCGCGGCTCCGAGGGCACGTTCAGCCTCTGCACCTTCCTCTACGTCGACGCGATGGCCCGGGCGAACCGGACCACCCAGGCGCGCTACGCCTTCGAGAAGATGCACACTTACGCCAACCACGTCGGCCTGTTCGCCGAGGAGATCGGCCTGGCAGGCGAGCAACTGGGCAACTTCCCACAGGCGTTCACCCACCTGTCACTCATCATGGCCGCCACCACCCTGGACGACGCGCTCGACCGCGAGCAGCGCCGGCCCTGAGGCGCGTCAGCCATGGCCACCCCCGCCACACCCGCGGCAGCCGGCGGGCCCGAGCCGCCCGGTGGGCCCGAGTTCCGCGCCCTCTACGAGCGCGTGCGACGCCGGGCCGGCCGGGGCAGTGCCGACTGGAGCAGTGCCGACTGGGGCAGGGCCGACCGCGGCGCGCTCGCGTCCCTCACCCCGGCCCGGCGGCTGGCGGCGGCCCGCGAGGTCCGCACCGGGCGTGCCGTGACGCTGGCCGCCCCGGTGTCGGCCGAGCCGGGGCCGGACAACCCCGAGCCGTGCGAGCACCGGATGACCGGGCCGAGCGGCGAGCAACCCGACCCACTGGCCCTGCGGTTCGCGACCGACCGCTTCGCCATGAACGTGCACGGCGACGCCGACAGCCACCTCGACGCGCTCTGCCACGTGATCTACGGGGACACGCTGTACCACGGCGTGCCCGCCGACACCCTGACCCCCGACGGTGCGGGCGCGCTCGCCGTCGACGACCTGGCGCGCGACGGCATCGTGGGCCGCGGGGTGCTGCTCGACATCCCACGGCTGCGCGGCGTGCGGTGGCTGGAACCGGGCGAGACGGTGAGCGGCGCCGAACTCGCCGCCGCCGAGGCCGCGCAGGGCGTGCGGGTCACCGAGGGCGACCTGCTCTTCGTCCGGCTCGGTCACCGCCGGCGCCGGCGCGAACTCGGCACCTGGCCCACGGCGACGGCGCGCGCCGGGCTGCACCCCGCGGCGGTGGAGTTCCTGGCCGAGCGGGCGGTGGCGGCGCTGGGCAGCGACGGCAACAGCGACGCCGCGCCGAGCAGCACGCCCGGCCTCGCCTTCCCGGTGCACGTCCTGGCCATCCATGCGATGGGCCTGCACCTGCTGGACTACCTGCAGTTCGAGGACCTGGTGCCGCTGTGCGAGCAGCAGGGCCGGTGGTCGTTCCTGTGCGTCATCGCGCCCCTGCGGCTACCCGCGGCCACCGGATCACCGGTCAACCCGATCGCGATCCTGTGAACACCGTTGAGCAGAAAGAGACTTGGCATCCAGAAAAGTGAACCCCCGCGAACGGAGGCCGCCATGGCGACCGACCAGCACTACGACGTCATCATCATCGGCACCGGCGCCGGCGGCGGCACGCTGGCGCACCGGCTGGCCCCGTCGGGCCGGCGGGTCCTGCTCCTGGAGAAGGGCGGCTACCTGCCCCGCGAGATCGACAACTGGGACTCCGGCGCGGTGTTCCTGAAGGGCAAGTACCTCGCTCAGGAGACCTGGTACGACCGGCACGGCCACCCGTTCCAGCCGGAGGTCAACTACTACGTCGGGGGCAACACCAAGTTCTACGGCGCGGCGCTGTTCCGGCTGCGCCCCGAGGACTTCGGTGAACTGCGCCACCACGACGGCCTGTCGCCCGCCTGGCCGATCCGTTACGAGGACCTGGAGCCCTACTACACCCAGGCCGAGCACCTCTACCTGGTGCACGGCCGACACGGCGAGGACCCCACCGAGGGCCCGGCCGGCGCGCCCTACGCCCACCCCCCGGTCGAGCACGAGCCGCGCATCCAGCAGCTCAGCGACGACCTGGAGAAGCAGGGCCTGCACCCCTTCCACCTGCCGATCGGCGTGAACCTCACCCAGGACGCGGACGGCCGGGCCACCCACACCAGCGTCTGCATCCGCTGCAACCGGGTCGACGGCTTCCCCTGCCTGGTCAACGCGAAGTCGGACGCCCAGGTGATCTGCGTCGACCCCGCGCTGGAGCACGACAACGTCACCCTGGTCACCGGCGCCGACGTCCGGCGACTGGAGACCGACCCGACCGGGCGCACCGTCACCGCGGCGGTGACCGAACTCGCCGACGGCTCGACCGAGCGCTTCACCGCCGACCTGGTGGTGGTCGCCTGCGGCGCGGTCAACTCCGCCGCCCTGCTGCTGCGTTCGGCGAACGACCGGCACCCCGGCGGGCTCGCCAACAGCTCCGACGTGGTGGGGCGCCACTACATGCGGCACAACAACCTGGCCCTGATGGCGGTTTCACGCGAGCCCAACCCCACCCGGTTCCAGAAGACCCTGGCCCTGCACGACTGGTACTTCGGCGCCGACGGCTTCGACTACCCGCTCGGCGGCATCCAGATGCTCGGCAAGTCGGACACCGAGCAGATCCGCGGCGAGGCGCCGCGCTGGGCCGGGAAGCTCTCGCCGGACCTGCCCTTCGAGGTGCTCGCCCACCACGCGGTCGACTTCTGGCTCTGCGGGGAGGATCTCCCGCTGCCCGACAGCCGGGTCACCCTGGACGGCGAGGGCAACGTCCACCTGTCGATCGACGAGAGCAACAACATCGCCGGCCTGCACCAGCTGCGGCACCGGCTGCAGGGCATGCTCGGGCAGCTCGGGATGCACGAGCACCGCCTGCTCGACCACAGCCTCTACCTGCACAAGGGCATGCCGATCGGCGCCACCGCCCACCAGGCCGGGACCGTGCGTTTCGGCACCGACCCGAAGAGCTCGGCGCTGGACACCACCTGCAAGGCCCACGACCTGGACAACCTCTACGTCGTGGACACCAGCTTCTTCCCCAGCATCGGCGCGGTGAACCCGTCACTGACCGCCATCGCCAACGCCCTGCGGGTCGGCGACCACCTGCTGGAGCGCCTGGGCTGACCCTCCGGGCAGGCCGGTCCTCCCGCGCCTCACGGCTCCTGCGTGTCGGCGTCGGTGAGCGGCTCCAACTCGCCCTGCGTGTCGAGCCGGTAGAGCAGCACCAGGGCCGGCCCCACCAGCAGGACGGCGACCACCGTGACGATCACCAACCAGCGCAGCGTGGGCGCGGCCCCGGCCGCCTGCGACACCGTCAGCGTGGTCGGCAGCAGGTAGGGCCGCTGCGCCAGCCCCCAGGCGCCCACCGCCAGCGCCACGCCTGCCACCGCGGTGTAGCGGCACCAGCGCAGCTCCCGGCGCACCAGCAGCAGCGCGGTGGCCAGCCCCGCCGCGAGCGCCACGAGGAGCACGGCCAGCCCGGCGCCGTGGGTGAGGCCGTGCCAGACGTAGTCGGCGTCATGACGGGTGGCGAACAGCCCGATGACGGCCAGCACGACGACCGCGCCGAGGCTCGCCAGCGCCCGGAGCCGGAAGTAGCCGACCAGGTCCTCGGCCTGGAAGCGGCGCGCGTCCGCCGTCAGGAAGACCGCGCCCAGGAACGCGACGGCCCCGATGGCGAGCAGCCCGGTGATGATCGAGCTCGGGTTGGCCCAGGCGTCCGAGGCGGCCGTGGTCCCGACCGCGACCCGGCCCGAGGCGACGGAGCCGACGACCGTACCGAAGAAGAACGGCGTGAGCAGCGAGGAGACGGCGAACGCCGCGCCGTAGACGCGCCGCCGGGCCAGCCGCCGGGTGGGCTTGCGCAGCGCGAAGCCGGCCCCGCGCAGCACCAGGCCCACGGCGGCCAGGGCCAGCGGCAGCCACAGCGCGCTGAACACGGCCTCGAACATGGTCGGGAAGCCGGTCCACAGCAGCACCAGGACGAAGACCAGCCAGACGTTGTTCACCTCCCACACCGGCGCCATCGCGTGGTCGATCAGCCATCGGGGCCGCTCACCGCGCCGGGCGCCGCCGGCCAGCAGGTCCCAGAAGCCGGCGCCGTAGTCCGTCCCGCCGGCGCAGGCGTAGGCGGCGACGGCCAGCAGCAGCACCCAGGCGATCGCGTCCGCGGTCACGCCGCACCCCCTGCGCCGTCGCCGCTGCGCGGGTCCGGCCGGACCGCCGCGCCCGCCACCGCACCCCTGGGGCCGTAGGGGGTGTCGGCCTCCGGCTCCGCGACGGCCGCTGGTACGCCGGTGCCCGCGCCCACGCCCGTGCCCGTCCCCGCGCCATCCCGCACGCCGGCCTGGTCGGCCCGGCGCCACCGGCTGCTCATCGTCAGCACCACCGCGAGGAACGCGGCGAAGACGAGCGCGTAGACGACCACCACGACGGCGAACATGGTCCACAGCGAGGCGGCGCGGGTCGGGGTGACCGCGTCGGCGACCCGCATGTTGAAGTAGACGATCCAGGGCTGGCGGCCGACCTCGGTGGTGATCCAGCCGCACTCCACGGTGACCAGGCACGCCACTCCGGCGAGGGCCGCGCACCGGAAGAACCAGCGCGAGCGCGGCAGGTCCCGGTGGCGCAGCCGGCACCAGCCGTACCAGAGCGCGAGCAGGATCAGCACGCTGCCGATGCCGGCCATGGTGTCGAAGGCCCAGTGCGCGATGGTCGCCTCGGTGGCGGTGGGGCGGTCGTCGGCGGCCACCGAGGTCAGCCCGGTGACCTGGGTGCTGGGCTTGAACCCGGCCAGGATCGAGTCGAGTTGGGGGATCCTGAGCCCGCCGGAGACGGTCCCGTCGGAGTTCAGGCGGCCGTAGATGTACTCCGGGACGTGCGTGCCGGTGTTCTGGACGATCTCCATGGCGCCGAACTTGACCGGCTGCTTGTGGAAGACCGAGCGCGCGATCGAGTCGCCCAGCACGAACTGGACCGGGGTGAGGATCGCGGCGACGGTGAACGGCACCGTGAAGCCCAGCCGGTGGTAGTGGTCACGGCGCCCGCGCAGCCAGCCCACCGCGTAGACCCCGGCCACCAGGTAGCTCGCGGTCAGGAACATCGCCACCACGAAGTGCCAGTACTCGGGGCCGAACATCGGCGTGAAGATCGCCTGCCGCACCGTGACGCCGACGGGGTTGCCCTGCGCGTCGAGCGTGAAGCCCTGCGGGGTGTTCATGAAGGAGTTGGCCGCGATGATGCCGAACGCCCCCAGCAGCGCGGTGAACGGCAGCGGCACGCCGAGCCAGAAGTGGACCCGGGGCCGCAGCCGGCGCCAGCCGTAGAGGTAGATCGCGATCAGCACGGCCTCCAGGAAGAACGCCCAGGCCTCGACGCCGAATCCGAGGCCGAAGACGTCCCCCCAGCGCCCCATCATCCGGGGCCAGAGCAGCCCGAACTCGAAGGAGAGCACCGTCCCGGTCACGACGCCGATGGCGAACTGCACGGCCATCACCGCCGACCAGCGCCGGGCCAGGGTGAGCGCGACGGGGTCGCCCTGGCGCAGCGCGCGGTGGTGCATCAGCAGCGTGACGAACGGCAGCGCCACGCCGAGCGGGACCAGCAGGATGTGCGAGGCCAGGGTGAAGGCCATCAGCTGGCGCGCCGGCAGCAGTTGCGCCGGGTTGTCCGCCAGCAGCTGCGCGGTGGTGAGCATCTCAGCCGCCGGTGGCGAAGCCCGGGAAGAGCGTCATCCCGCCGTCCACGTAGAGCGTGGTGCCGACCACGTAGTCGAGCAGGTCGCTGGCGAGGGCCACCACGACGTTGGCGATGTCGTCCGGATCACCGACCCGGCCGTAGGGGATCAGCCGCAGCAGATCGGCCTCGGCCTCGGGGGTCTCCCACGCGGACTTGTTGATCGGGGTGCGGATCGCGCCCGGGGCGACCGCGTTCACCCGGATCCGCTTCGGCGCCAGCTCCTGGGCCAGGGTCTGCATCAGCATGCCCACCCCGCCCTTGGAGGACGCGTAGTTGACGTGGCCGCCCCACGGGATGACCTGGTGGACCGAGCTCATGCAGATGATCTTCCCGGCCGACCGGGACACCTCGGGGACCACTCCCCGGCGCAGGAACTCCCTGGTCGCCGCCCGCGCACAGAGGAACTGCCCGGTGAGGTTGACGCCGATGACCTTGTCCCACTGTGCGATGGTCATGTCCGTCACCGCGGCGTCCCGCTGCAGGCCCGCGTTGGCCACCATGATGTCGATGGTCCCGAACTCCTCGACCATCGCCGCGACCATCGCGTCGACCTGCTCCTCCTCGGAGACGTCGGCCTGGTGGGCATAGGCGCGCACCCCGAAGCCCTGGATCTCGGTCACCACGGCGGCGGCCTCGTCCGGCCCCGCGACGTAGTTGACGACGACGTCCGCCCCGGCCCGGCCGAGCGCGACCGCGGTCGCCAGGCCGATCCCGGAGTTGGCACCGGTCACCAGCGCCTTCTGCCCCTTGAGGAGCTGCCCGGCCACCGCCCCGCCGCTCACCCCGCCATTCGCCGCCACGCGCTCTCCTTCGGTCGGACGGCCGAGCGGTCCCGGCCGGTGCGCCCCAGTGCTCCTCTGGGACCCAAGCACCGGCGAGGGCATCCGGCGCGAACCGGCACCCGGGACGCACCCGTTCGGGGAGATTCGCCACACCATCGGCCTAGGGAGTGTCCGGCGGATCTTGCCGGGCGCCGGTCAGGCGCCGTGGGCTTCGATCAGGGTTCCGAGGCCGTCGAGAACGCGCTGCAGGCCGAAGCGGTAGGCGTGGTCGGGGCTGTAGGCCGCCCCTTGGGCCGCGCCCGCGGCGGCGCCGACGCGGGCGGTGACGGGGTACCTGTCCTGGTCGAAGACGCGGCTGAGCAGGGGGGCGTTGGCGGCCCACCACTGCTCCTCGCTCATGGCACTGTCCTGGCGGACGGCGGCCGCCTGCGCCGCCGAGCGCGCGGCGGCGTGCACGAAGCCGAGCAGGAAGGTCAGCGCCGCGTCCATCTCGACGTCGTCGAGCCCGAGACCTTCGAACGCTCCCAGCTCGTGCTCGTACTTGGCCATGACCCCGGGGCCGAGCGGGGGCCGGCTGGTGGCGACCTCGGCGATCCAGGGGTGAAGGTCGAACATGTCCCGGTTCTCCTGCGCGACAGCCGTGAGGCGCTCGCGCCAGGGCCTGCCGGACAGCTCGCTGCGGGGCATCCGGCCGTAGACCGTGTCGAGCATCAGGTCGAGCAGTTCCGCCTTGCCGGGCACATAGGTGTAGAGCGACATCGGCACCACCCCCAGGATCTGGGCGACCTGGCGCATCGTCACGGCACCCAGCCCGTCGGCGTCCGCCAGCTCGATCGCGGCCGCGACGACCCGCTCGACGCTCAGGCCCTGGCGCGGGCCGCGCCGGGCATCCGCAGGGTCTCCGGGCTCGCGCCAGAGCAGCTTGAGGGTACGTGCGGGGTCGCCGGCGCTGCTGCGTTGAGTGGGCATGGGAGCATCCTCCCGCGCTTCCACTCTGTACGTTGTACACTGTACTGCGTACAGGATAGATTGGCGCCCACCCCCGTGGAGTTACCCATGAAGATCACCGCTTCGGCCGTTTCGCTCAACGTCGAAGACGTCGACGCGTCCGGCACCTTCCTGACCAGTCACTTCGGCTTCCGGCAGGAGATGGCCGCGGACGGCTTCGTCTCGCTGACCCGCGAGGACGCCGGCATGAACGTCGTCTTCCTGCGCCGCGGCCTGACCTCGCTGCCCGAGGACCAGCGCGACGACCACGCGGACGGCGTGATCCTCGCCTTCGTCGTCGACGGTCTTGAGGCCGAACTGGCCCGCCTGATCGCCGAAGGAGTCGCCATCACGATGCCGTTGCGCGAGGAGCCCTGGGGCGAGCGCGCCTTCCAGGTCACGGACCCCAACGGGGTCATCGTCCAGCTCGTGGACTGGAACGGATCCGCCGGCAGCTGATCCAGCCAGGGGGGTGGGTGCCGCGATACGCCGCACCCACCCCCTCCGGGTCAGAACCAGTGCAGGCAGTGCGGCTGCCGCTCGGCGCGGAAGAGGAGGTCGGCGCGGAGGGCCGCGTCCGGGCCGTGGGCGCGGATGTGTCCGGCACGGACGAGCGTGCTGGGTGCGGTGCCCCCGAGGTAGATCGAGCCGAGGTCGCTCGCGTCCAGGGAGAGGTCGGGGTCCCGATCCGTGGGGACGCACTCGGCCTTGCCGTCCCGGACGGTCAGCAGGTAGCGGTGGTGCTCGCCGAGGAACGGGTCGTCGACGTCGAGGACGAGCTCACCGTCCGCGAACCAGCCGCGTGCGGTCAGCGCCCGCGGTATGTCCAGCAGCCGCACCCAGAGCCAGTCGGAGTCGTTGCTCACCTGGGCGGCACGGAAGTCCGTCAGCTGCCAGCGCAGCGGGTGCCCGGGCGGGAAGTGCTTGAACACGACCTGGGAGACGAGGTCGTGGCCGAGCAGGAACTCGATCAGGGCGGTGGTGACGGCGTCGTCGGTGGCGATGGTCTCGTCGACCGTCAGGATCCGGTCGCTGAGCGAGTAGCTGGCGTACCCGTCCGGGACGCCGTCGGCGTCGCGGTGGACGGCGACGTAACGCGGCGCCGGAACGACCGGGGGTTGGCCCGCGCCGAGGGCCCACCAGCGGTGCGGCCGGGAGAGTGCGCCGGGCTGTGCGCGGCGGTACCGGTCATAGACGTCTTCGAGGATCTCGCCGCACTCGGCGCGCCGCATCACCTCGACCGAGCTGCTGTCCTGGCCGGCACCGCAGTCGGCACCGGAGCCGGCCGCCGGGGCGTCTGCCCGTCCGGGCGCCCGCAGTGCGGCGAGGGCGCCCTGGTGGCGTGCCACCGTGATCCGTCCCGTGTAGGTCGCCGGCCCGTAGCCGAACCTGCGGTAGATCACGGCCTCGGAGGCCAGCAGGACGGAGAGGAACTCCCCGCGTGCCCGCAGCTCGGTGAGCTGGTGCCGCATCATCGCGGTGAGCACGCCGCGGCGTCGGTGCGAGGGCAGGACGCCGACGGCGGTGATGCCGGCGGCCGGGGCGATGACCTCGCCGGGCAGGGTGAGTTCGAAGGAGTACGCGGTGGCGGTCCCGACGGGCCGCCCGTCCGCGGTCTCGGCCAGCAGCCCGCGGTCCATCTCGAAGGCCGACCACCAGAGGCCGCCGCCATGCTCGTTCGGGGTGTCCAGGTGGAACCCGAACGCGGCATGGACTGTCTTGACGAAGACGTCGCGGTCCTCATCGGTCGTGGGACGGATTTCCATTGTTGCTGCTGCCTCCCCTGTGATTCGGGCACCACGACGGGCGGCGCCCGGCCCACAGTGCAGCGTTGACGCGTAGCCGGGTCAAGTGAATTTCACCGGGCCCGGGAGCCGGGGGTCACCCCCGCTGGGCCCAGTCCTCGGCCAGCAGCCCCAGGATCACCTCATCCACGAACTCCCCGTACACCCAGGCGGCTTGCTTCAGCGTGCCCTCCAGGGCGAAGCCGACCCGGGTGGCGGCCGCGATCATCGCGGCGTTGTCCGCGAGCGTCTCCACCTGCAGGCGGTGCAGGCCGCGCACGGTGAAGCCGTACAGGCAGAGCGCGCGGACGATGTCGGTGCCGAGCCCACGGCCACGGAACGCCGGGAGTACGGACAGGCCCAGGTGCGCGGTCCGGTTGTGCGTGTCGATGCCCCAGAGCACCGCGTCGCCGGCCAGCTCCTGGGAGGCGAGCTCGACCACCGAGAAGAGCGCCACGTCGTCCGCGGGCGCCACCGGCTCGTACCGGGAGGCGCCGATACCCGGCGGGATAGGCCGCCAGGGGTGGGAGCTGGCGCGCGACTGGGTCACGACGTCCTCGTACAACTCGGCGTGCAGGATCGGGACGTCGGCCGCGTGGCGGGCCCGCAGGCCGACCCTGTCGGTACGGATCATGCGGCCATTGCATCGTGAAGGGCCTGG